>JBDIAO010000019.1:0-43382 GCA_039812375.1 Phycicoccus sp.
GCCCCGGACGAGAAGATCGTCAACCGGGCGAAGTTCACCAGCGGGGACTGACCCTTCTGGCGCTTCCGGTTCTCGAGTTCCTCGGACTCAAGGGTTCGTCGTGCTCAAGGTCGTCGTGCTCAAGGTCGTCGGGCTCAAGGTCGTCGGGCTCAAGGTCGTCGGGCTCGGCTCTCTCGGGCTCGGCTCGCTCGGTTGTCGCCGGCCTCGTCCTGGTCGTCCTGGTCGCCCACTAAGTGCATCGCCCAGCCTTCAGGTGACTCGCCCAGCTCGCTCCTCCAACGATCGGGCAGCGCCTCTCCGGCCTGCCCAAGCTCCTCGTGATCTGTCCAGGGCTGCCCCATGACACCAGGGGAACCGTTGATGCCCTTCTCCGGGATGTTCCTCTCAGAGTCGCCGCGGTGACCGTCGGTTCCGTCCTGGGGGACATCAGGTTCCTCCTGGCGTGACCGCTCGTTGATCGTCTCGTGCTCGTCATCAAGGAATTCGGTGCCGCGCGGCATACGCGAAGGAGGGGACCACGGCTCGTCGTCACCGGCGTCGGGGTCCTCAAGGTAGAGGGTGGCATTCGTCCGTTCCAATGGATCAAGCACGGTCTCGCCGTAGTCGCCAGCATCGGAGTATGGGGTGCGCTCGCTCATGCTCCCACTGTGCCCGCAGTGCGCGGCGTCGGCAATGAGCCAAGGGTCCGACGCCACGCGGTCGGAGGCGGCTAGGGTCTGGATGGCCCGAATCGGGTGGTGGATCCCTCAGACCCCGGAACCGTGCTGACGCCCCGGAACCGTGCTGACACACCGGTAACCTTCCCGGCTGTCGCCACGTTTTCGGGGGGACCCCGAACTCGTGAGGCGGGGGGTGCGTGTGGGACTGCGAGGCTGCTCGGCTTGCCGCTGGATCCCACCCAACGGCTTGCCGGTGGATCCCACCGCGCTGCTGCCTACAGTTAGGGGAAGTCCCTTGCGCAGGAGGTATGCCGTGACCGTGACCGTCAGCCGGATCGGAGCCGTGACGAAGCTCGTCCTCGATGCTCCGGAGAGGCTCAACGCCGTCGACACCCCCATGCTGGACCTGCTGGAGGCATCCGTGCGTAGTGCGGGCGCGGACTCCGACGTCCGGGTGCTCGCCGTGACTGGGGCCGGACGGGCCTTCTGCTCAGGGGGCAGTCTCGGTGACGACGGCAAGGGGGGCCACAACCTCACCCCGGCCACCGTGGAAGCCGCCGGGCGGGCGGTGTCGACCCTGCTGCACTCCCCGACCCCGACCGTCGCTCTCGTCAACGGCGTTGCAGCTGGCGTGGGGGTGAGCATCGCGCTCGCCTGCGACTACGTGCTGGCCAGTGACGCGGCCTCCTTCGTCCTGGCCTTCGCCAAGATCGGGCTCATGCCCGACGGCGGTGCCACCGCCCTTGTCGCGGCGAGCATCGGCCGCACCCGCGCCCTGCGGATGGCGATGACGGGGGAGAGGGTCAGCGCGACGACGGCCGCCGACTGGGGGCTGATCTCCGAGGTCGTCGCGGCGCAGTCTTTCGAGGATCGCGCTGCGCAGCTCCTCGCCGCGTTCGAGGAGGCCGCGCCGCTCTCCCTGGCCCGGACCAAAGCCGCGATCAACGCTGCCGCCCTCGACCACGATGCCGCTCTGCGCCGAGAGGAGGAGGGGCAGGCAGCCCTGCTCACCAGCGCCGACTTCGTTGAGGGTGTGGCCGCATTCCGTGGCAAACGTCGGCCCGAGTTCCGGGGCGTCTGAGTTCCGTGGCATCTGAGGCCCGAGGCGCCGGGGCTGGGGCCGACATAGGCGACGGCATACGCGACGGCCTTCACGACGGCATACGGTCCTTCGCGCACACTGATTTCGATCCCGAGGAGCTCGTTACGGCCAAAGGGCGGCGACGGGTCTCTGTCGTCATCCCCGCCCGGGACGAGGAGGCGAGTGTCGGCGCGGTCGTCGCAGCCGTCATCGCCGACTGTGTCGAGACCACCGGACTCGTCGACGAGGTCGTCGTCATCGACTCAGACTCGGTCGACGAGTCCGCAGACCGGGCAGCCGCTGCGGGGGCGAAGGTGCACGCTGCTGCGGACATCCGCCCCGACCTGGGACGTGCCGAGGGCAAGGGTGAGGCGCTGTGGAAGAGCCAGTTCGTCACCACCGGCGACATCGTCGTCTTCCTCGACGCGGATCTTGTCGAATGGGGAACGCACTTCGTCACGGGCCTGCTCGGGCCACTGCTGCTCAAGGAGCGGATCCAGCTCGTCAAAGCCGTCTATGACCGCCCGCTGCTCGCCCAGGACGGCACCGAGGCCGAGCGCGGTGGTCGGGTCACCGAGCTTGTCGCCCGGCCCCTGCTCGCTTTGCATTGGCCGGGGCTTGCCGGGGTGGTCCAGCCGCTATCGGGGGAGTGGGCGGTCCGACGATCCGCCTTCAGCTCGTATGCCGTGCCGGTGGGCTACGGGGTCGAGATCGCGGCACTGCTCGACACCTATGCCGCGTTCGGCCCGCAGGGGATCGCCCAGGTGGAGCTGGGGCGTCGCACCCACCGCCACCACCGGCACGACACCCTCGGTCCGATGGCGGTGCAGGTCATCGCAGCCACGGAGGCTCGTCGTGGGATTCGGGCCACCCTCCGACCACCGGGCGCGGCGCCAGTGGAGCTGCGCCAGTTCGACCGAGTGCCGGCCGGATTCGACCGGGTGTCGACCGGATTCGTCCCGAGATCACGCCGGGTCGACGTCGCCGAGCGTCCGCCGGGGACGAGTGTGGGTCCGCCGTGACCTTCCGACTGGGACGCACCGTGAACGCAGACGATGCCCGGCTCGTCATGGCCATCGTCAACCGGACCCCGGACTCCTTCTACGACAAGGGGGCGACGTGGGCTGAGGATGCGGCATACGAGCGGGTCCGGCTCGTCGTCGCCCAGGGCGCTGATCTCGTGGACATTGGTGGAATCAAGGCCGGGCCTGGTCTGGAGATCGGTCCGGCGGAAGAGAAGGAGCGCGTCGTCGACTTCGTCGCCGGAGTCCGCGCCGAGTTCCCCGACCTCGTCATCTCCGTCGACACCTGGCGTGCCGAGGTGGCCGCTGCGGTGATCGAGGTTGGTGCCGACGTCATCAACGACGCCTGGGGTGGCGCCGACCCCGATCTGGTCCGGGTGGTCGCAGATGCAGGAGTGGGGGCGATCCTCACCCATACCGGCGGGGTGGCCCCGCGAACCAGACCGCACCGGATCGAGTATGACGATGTCGTTGCCGATGTCGTGACCGCACTGACGGTCCAGGCCGAGCGGGCGGTGGCGCTCGGGGTGGATCCGGAGCGGATCGTCATCGACCCGGCTCACGACTTCGGCAAGAACACCTGGCATTCCCTGGAGGTGACGCGGCGACTGGGCGAGATCACCTCATTGGGGTGGGCGTCGCTGGTGTCGTTGTCTAACAAGGACTTCGTCGGGGAGTCTCTCGACCTCCCGGTAGGCTCGCGACTGGTGGGCACGCTGGCCGCGACGGCGATCTGCGCGTGGCAGGGTGCGAACATCTATCGAGCGCACGAGGTTCTCCAAACTCGCCAGGTCCTCGACATGGTCTCGGCTATCGCCGGTGACCTGCCACCGGCGCGGGTGACCCGGGGGCTGGGATGATCTCCTCCTTCGCCATCGTCCCGTCGGCGCCGCTGCTGCTGCCGGAGTATGCCGGGCGCGCCGACTGTGGTGCCCAGCTGCGCGCCCTGGCGCTCGCCGCCGTGCAGCATGCGGCTACCGGCGTGGACGAGATCGTCCTCGTGCATGCCACCGACCGCGACCCGCGGCATACCCGATCGGCGCTGGGACTGCGGGTCGGTGCCCACCTGGTCGCCGGAGCGGGCCGGCGCATCACCAGCGTCGCGGTCCAGTGGGATGCCCCGGTATCGGTATGCCGCGAGCACGGTTCTGCGATCGGGGCCGGTGAGAGCCGGGTCGGGCTCGTCGTCGTCGCCGACGGGTGCGCCCGTCGCGGGGAGAAGGCTCCGGGCTATCTCGACGAACGATCCTTCGGCTACGACCGGGAATGGCTCGTGGCGCTTGGTGGGGTCGAACCGGAGCTCTCCTCGCCCGCGGAGATGGTCCCTGCCGCCGTACGGGGCGGAGTCAACAGTGCAGGTCTGCTCGCTCTGGATGCTGAGGTGGGGGCGGACCTGCTGTGCCACGGCCGGGCTCCGCTACAGGTCCTTGGTGGAGCACTCGCGCGTGCGACAGCGAGTCACGGTGGGACAGCGGGGCGAGGCGGGACAGCGAGGCGAGGCGGAACAGCGGTCTACGCGATCCCCCCGGGGCAGTTGTGGGTGGGCGATCCGTTCGGCGTGCGATACGTCGTCGCTGCGGGAGGCCGGATTGCCATCCCGACAGCCGCATCGGCCGGGATCTCGGCGTAGACAGCGCGGGTGGCGGTGTCGGCGTCATGGTTTTCCCGTGACGTCACCTGAACGACGTGCTCGGAATCCAGATACGGTGACGGACACCATCGCGACCAGAAGGGGCAAGGCGTGCGGACATGGAGCGCTACGACTGCGGCATGGTCATCGTCACCGTCGATACTGGCGAGGCGATCCTCGGGAGAGACCGGTCCGGCACTGGGCCTGTGTCGGTGACCGGGGGGGTCCGATGAATACCGACGAAGGCCCTGCGCCCACCGGATCCGACGAAGGCCCTGCGCCCACCGGATCTGACGCCGCTCCGTTCCTCGAGCCCGGTGCAGTTGCACTCAGTGCAGTCCCACCCAGGGTCAACCGGAAGGTCTTTCTCGGCTCTGCCGCCGGCACGCTCGCCGTCACCCTGTGGGCGCTCATCGCATCCGAACAAGCAGAACGGGTGCTCGGCGCGCTCGTGGCGTGGACCTCCAGCTGGTTCGGCTGGTTCTATGTCGTGCTCGGAACGGGTGTGCTCATCTTCGTCATCTATCTCGGGTGGTCACGGTATGGCTCGACGAAACTCGGGCCCGAACACTCCCAACCGGAGTTCAGCACCATGTCCTGGGCGGCGATGCTGTTCGCGGCCGGTATCGGCACCGACCTGATGTTCTTCGCCGTCGCTGGGCCGGTCACCCACTATCTGCATCCTCCCAGCACCGAGGCTGAGACGGTCGCCGCCGCCCGCGAGGCGGTGGCTTGGACGTTGTTCCACTACGGCATCACCGGCTGGGGCCTATATGCCCTGATGGGGATGGCGCTTGCCTACTTCGCCTATCGGATGCGGCTACCGCTGGCGATCCGTTCGGCGCTGGCACCGGTGTTCGGCAAACGGGTCAACGGAACGCTGGGGGACACCGTCGACCTGGCTGCCCTGCTCGGCACGATCTTCGGGGTGGCGACCTCCCTGGGCATCGGCGTGGTCATGGTCAACGTCGGCCTGAACGTGATCTTCGGGCTTCCGGTCAGCATCGCGGCGCAGATCGGCATCGTCGTCGTGGGGGTTGGTGTCGCCACACTCTCTGCGGTCTCCGGGGTGGATCGCGGCATCAAGTTCCTGTCGTTGCTCAACGTCTTTCTGGCGATCGGCCTGACCATCTGGGTGCTCCTGGCCGGTAAGACGCAGTACCTGCTCGACGGCTTGGTGCTCAACATCGGCGACTTCATCCGGCTGTTCCCGGAGATGACCAACCAGACCTTTGCCTATCAGGATCCCGGCACCTGGATGAGTGACTGGACCCTGTTCTTCTGGGCCTGGTGGATCGCGTGGTCGTCGTTCGTGGGCCTGTTCCTGGCGCGCATCTCCCGAGGCCGGACGATCCGCCAGTTCGTGGTCGGCACCCTGACGATCCCGTTCTTCTACATCCTCATGTGGGTGTCGATCTATGGGAACGCTGCCCTTGACCTCATCCGGAGCGGCAACAGGGAGTTCGGCCAGCGCACCGTGCTGACCCCCGAGGGCGGCTTCTACGAACTCTTGGCGCAGTACCCGGCGTTCATCTTTGTCGCCGCCATCGCCACGATCACCGCCCTGCTCTTCTACGTCACCTCGGCCGACTCTGCGGCTCTGGTGATGGCGAACCTGTCCTCGCACCTTCCCTCACCGGAGCATGACGGAAGGGCGGCCCTACGCATCTTCTGGGCCCTGGCGACCGGTGCGCTGACCATCTCGGTCCTGATCGTGGGCGGCGTCGGAGCGTTGCAGAGCGCGACGGTCATCATGGGTCTGCCCTTTGCCTTCGTCTTGATCCTGGTCATGATCGGTCTGTATCGCGCGCTGCGCACCGAGGCCTACTGGCATGAGAGCGCAGCGCAGACCCTGCGTGCCTCGCTGTCGGGCCGATCGAGCAGCAGGAGGGGTCGGGCACAGTCCTGGCAGCATCGCCTGGCCCGGGCGCTGTCCCACCCGAGCCCGGCAGAGGCCGATGAGTTCGAGGAGGGTCTGCTCCTGCCCACCTTCGCCGAGATCGTCGACGAACTCGCCGCCCGCGGCATTCTCGCCCGCTCCGGGCGCACCACAGCGGACTCCGGCGCTGCCATCATCGAGCTGGAGGTCGGTCCGGACGGTGAGCATGCCTTCCACTACCAAGTGTGGCGACGTGAAGCGGCCCTGCCGGCCTTCGGGCGCAGGTTGCCCGATACGGCAGACATCTACGTGCGGATGGAGGTCTTCCTCGACGGGGGCCCTGCGCAGGGGTACGACATCATGGGTTACAGCCACGCTCAGCTCGTGGACGACGTGCTCGACCAGTACGAGCGGCACTTGGAGTTCCTGCAACTGCAGGAGAGGGTGACGCAGCCGGCGAAGTGATCCCCGGTGCGCCTCGACGTGTCCAAGCGGGATTTGTCAAGGCGCACTGCGAGCACGGGGCGTTCGGCTGTGGGATGGCCTGCGTGGACGTGAGCTGACCCACCAGGTGGCGACTGATGTGGCCGAGGGCAGCACGGTCAACGGCACTTTCACGCGACAGCACGCGCGCGGGACCACGGGATGCCGCCTGGGCCGTGCGTTTGTCGCACCCGTTCCGTCTCCGGGTCACCCTGACAACCCGCAGGTGGGCGCGACGCGGCTGTCCGGATGCTCACTGAACGGAAGCAGCAGGTCACGGGGGCACCTGCGGCTACGTGGTGGTGGCCAGGGGCGGGGTCGAATCGCTGACCTTCCGCTTCTCAGCCGCACACATCGTCGCTGGTCAGCGGCCGGTTTCACTAGCTCGTGCAATGAGTCGTGCAATCAACGTTGGTATCCTCGGACGGTTCCTTCAACCGTGGGGTTCGGGTGCTCGTGCGCGCTGGCGGACGGCACGTGTTCTCCAGTGGGCGAATGGCTTGTCCGTTCGCGGTGGGGTCGCCACGGGGGCGAGGTGGGGCGCGGACAGGTTCTGCCGCCGCTGTGATCAAGCGACGGCGCCGGCCTCGCGCACGCAGTTGTGCTGCTGCTTCACCAAGTGCGACGATCACGGTCGCGGGATTCGCTTGCCCTTGTTCTTCTTGTAGGCCGTGACGGCCTTGCGTGAGCTGCGCCAGAGTCCGTCGGTTCCCTGGACGGCGTCGAGCCGGCCGCGTTGTGCGGCCTGCCGGAGGGCGACAAGTGAGAACTCGGCATCGACCAGAGCGGTCAAGGGCACCAGCCGCGCAGGTCCGGCGAGGTTGGGCACGATGAAGCGGTTGAGGTTGTCGTACATGGCCCGGGCCAGGAGCTCGCCGAGTTGTCCGGGGTCGCCCTCGTCGGCGCGGCGCATCGCCGCCAGGTAGGCCTCGCGCTGGCGTTTGAGGATGATCACGGGGGGGTAGCCAAGCCGGACCAAGATGAGGTTGAGGATGAGCCGGCCCACGCGTCCGTTTCCGTCGATGAACGGGTGGACCTGCTCGAAGGCGTTGTGGAGCCGCGCCAAGGCTTCCGGTAGGGGCTCATCCTTCGGCGCCCGCAGGTCCGGTTCCGCCTCGTTGGCCTGGTCGATCCAGTCCCGCAGGCGAGCCTCGACCAGGGCCCAGCTCGGCGGGGTCATCCCGCCGCCGAACGGGCGAATGTCATGCCGGCGGAACTGGCCTGGCCCTTCGTCGTCGCCGGCTTCACGGTGCGGGGCGACCTGCCAGACCGGCGTCATCGCAATCTGGTGGATCCGCCGGACCTCGTGGAGCGTGATCAGGGAACCGTCGTGCCAGTCGCCTGGCTCAAGGGCCTGCCCGTAGACCCAGCGCGCTGCATCACCGTACCCCTTGACTTCCATGTACTCGCCCAGGGGCTTGGCTCCCACGGCCAGTCCTTGCTCGAGGAGGGCCTCGACCTCGCGCATGACCAGCGTGTTGCCTTCCAGCGCGGTGGAGTGGTGGGCCTCAAGGTGCCAGATATCGGACCAAATGAGCTCGGACTCCTTGGGCGAGGGCAGCCCACCCAGGCGATCGTTCAACTCGGCGATCGCTGCTCCAAGCCGGGCATACACCGTGGCCCGGGATGGCCGTCCGCGTGTGCCCACCACTGCTCCTTGTTGATCATGACTAAGGGGACCGAATTGATCATATCAACTACTACTGGAGTTGATTAGTAGGACATGGACTCAAAACATCTCATCAACTGTGCCGTGGTACGGCAGCCTTCCCCGCCCCCGCAGGTGGCACTGCGGAACTTCTCACGTCGCGCCGCGACGGCCCTCGGCGCCCATGTCGGGCAATGGAATCTAGCCCGAGCCGAGCCGAGCCGAGCCGAGCCGAGCGCGAGCGAGCTTACGGCTGCCGCTACCCCGCCTCAACACGGTCGTGGACCTCGTCGAGTCGATCACGGATCGAGGCCTCTTGACTGACGAAGCAGCAACGGACCTCCGTCAGTTGACGAGTAGGTGCTACGCGTCGAACGTTGGTGGCATAACTCCCTGGAAACGCCGGGGATCCGCGGTCATCCACGGTCATCCGAGCCGCCCACTTGGATACCGCCTGAGCCGCCCACAGAACGACGAAGCCGCAGGTCAACGGCGTGTGACCTGCGGCTTCGTGGTGGTGGCCAGGGGCGGGGTCGAACCGCCGACCTTCCGATTTTCAGTCGGACGCTCGTACCAACTGAGCTACCTGGCCTGGCCCGGCGTTCGCCGGGCGCGAGCAGCGACTATACCTCATCGACAGGAGGCTCCTCGGGGCGCCTCCGGGGGTTGAGCAGCCCCTCACGGAGCATCTCTGCAGTCTCGGGTCCGGGTCCGGCCATGAGCGGGTCGTTGGTCCACTTGTGCATGATGCTGTCCGGGTGGGGGGCTGGGGCCGCCATCGCCTCCGCAGGTTCCGTTCGTTCGAGCGGGTGCTGGGCCACCCATTGAACATAGGCATGCTCGGCAACCGGGAGAGTCGGGAACAGCATGTCGTCACCGATGAGGTCGGTCACCCCAGCCCGGTGCAGCGGCTCATAGAGCTCCCGCTTGATGCGCACCAACCCGAGCCGGATCCCCTGGGCATTGAGGTCGGCCTGCAGTGAGGCCAGCCCGTCCGACGCGGTGATGTCGATCTCAGTGATCGCCTCGACATTGACCAGGAACCAGCGCAGGGGCTCCTCAGGGTATGCCGCATGCTCCTCGTCGATGATCCGCTGCACGTGTCGCTGGAGGTCACCGATGTTGGCGAAGAACAGGGGTGCGTCATACCGGTAGATGATGAGCCCCGGCAACGTCTCAGCGTCGGGGTAGTCACTGACGTCGTGCATCCCGGCCAGACCCGGGACCCGGCCCAGTACTGCCGAATGCGGCCGAGCCAGGCGATGTCCCATCTCAAGCAGCGAGAGGGCCACCGCAAGACCGACCCCGGCCAGGATGCCGTAGATGATGGTCCCGGCCAGCGTGATCAGCGCGAGCAGAAGCTCGCGTCGGCGGAACCGCCGCAACCTGACGAAGTCCCGCAGCCCGATCAGCCGGCTGGCGGCATACACGACGACGGCACCGAGCGCGGCCGCGGGGAGGACCGAGGTGATCCTCCCGGCCACTGAGAGCACGAGGAGCACCACGACCGCAGCGGTGAGGGTGTAGACCTGGGTGCGCGCCCGGCTCGCGATGGCCAGCGCGGTGCGCGACCCCGACGAGGACACCGGGTAGCCACCGATCACCCCGGCCGCGAAGTGGACTGCGCCCAAGGCGAAGAGCTCCCCTTGGGGGTCCACCTCTCGGTCGGAGGGCCGCTCGCCGGGAAGCGCGGGGGAGGGGAAGGCCCGGGCGACGAGCATGTTGTCGGTGTAGGCCATGACGGCGACCCCGAGGCCGGCGACCAGGAGGATCTTGAACTCGTCGCCGGTCACCGCGGGCACTGCGAGTTGAGGCAGGCCACCAGGGACCTCCCCGACTGACTTCACGCCGAGGCGCCCAAGATCCCCGACGACGTAGGCGATCATCGATGCGATGACCCCGATGAGCACCGAAGGCCACTTCGGGCGGATCCAGTGCACGAGGAAGATGAGTGCCAGAGTGCCGGCGCCGACCGCCAGCGTGGGTAGATGGGCCTTCGGGGCCACCTTGAGGAATGCTGTCATCTGCTCGATGATCGAGTCGCCGCTGACCTTGGTGCGGGTGAGGCCGCCGAGCTGGCCGACGACCATGAGGACTGCGGCTCCGCCGAGGTAGCCGACGAGAAGCGGCTGGGAGAGCAGGTCGGCGATGACGCCGAGCCGGAAGATTCGGCCCAGGAAGCACCATCCGGCGACGATGATGGACAGCGCCGCGGTGAGCACGATGACCCGCTGTGGGTCGCCGTGCGCCAGTGGTGCCACTGCGACCCCGGCGAGCAGGGCGATCGTCGACTCCGGGCCGACCGAGAGGACCCGGGAGCCGCCGACGATGGCGTAGACGAGCATGGTCGCCAGCGCGGTCCACAGGGACGTGACTGCGGGTACGCCGACGATGGCGGAGTAGGCCATCACCTGAGGGACGAGATAGGAGGCGACCGCAATGCCCGCCATGACATCGCGTGAGAGCCAGGAACGCTCGTAGCGGGTGGTGAGCAGGGTCAGGCCGGGAGTGAGCTGGCGGAATGCCTTGAGGACCCAGCTGTCACCCTGGCCCTCGAGGCGGTAGTCCAGGGCCGGGCGGCGGCGCAGCGGTGGGTCAGCCGGCCTGTCCGGGGCCGGTTCGGGAGTGCTTGCCGGTTCCGGAGTGCTTGCCCGTTCTGGAGTGCTTGTCGGTTCCGGGCCGGTCGAGTCGGCCATCGTCTCCCCTTCCCAGCGCACGGTTGCTGGGGAAAATCTACGGCCAGAACGATGGCTGTGGCGACCCCGACGGGACTCGAACCCGCGACCTCCGCCGTGACAGGGCGGCGCGCTAACCAACTGCGCTACGGGGCCTTGTGTGATGCAAGACCAGTGACTTCAGTATCCCCAACGGGATTCGAACCCGTGCTACCGCCGTGAAAGGGCGGGGTCCTGGGCCGCTAGACGATGGGGACCCGACCTCTGGGTCCCACGTCGCGCAGCGCGCAGCGCTCGGATCCGTCGAGGACAGCCGAAAGCATAAGGGAGTGCATCCACGGTCCCCAAATCGAGGAGCACGTATGCCGTTCGTCCGCCGCGCCAGCCCGGCCTCTCCGGTGCTCCGGGGAGGGGTCGGCGGAACGTGCAGGCACTTCAGGCTGGGTCGAGGCGAGCAGTCATGAGAGCCCGCAGGCCCGCGGCATACGCGAGCGGGTCGAGCGGCTCAAGGATCCGGCTCTGCAGGACGAATCCGGGAAGCAGGCTCAGCAGCACCGCGCCCACCGCCTCGGGGTCGGCATCGGCAGGCAGGCGTCCGGCGTCTTGCAGCCTCCTCGCCAGGGTGACCCAGCGGCTGCGGATCTCGCGGATCCGCTGGTGGACGACGGTCTCCTCCCCGGAGAGCATGCTCGCAGCCATGACCTGGATCACCGCCACGGCGACGTCGAGGTCGACCTGCCGCCAGATCGCTTCGACGCGGGTCAGGGCGACGGCGAGCAACCTGTCTGGATCCGCCATGGGATCGGCGTCCAGTGCGGTATCGAGGGCGGCGAGGACGCTGGCGAACTCCTCGCCGCCGAGGTTGGCGAGGATCTCGGCCTTGCCCGGGAAGTAGGTGTAGACGGCCCCGGCCGACAGGCCCGCCTCGGTGATGACGTCAGCCATGGTGAGTCCGGCGAAACCCTTGCGGGCCACGACGCGCATGGCAGCGCCGAGGATCTGTTCACGGCGAGCCGCACGGTGGGCAGCAGAGACCTTGGGCACAAGACCACCCTAAAACGAACGTTTCGTTTGACGTGGCACCTCGGACGAGAGCATTCTTGGAACCAAGAATGAATCCTCGTTTTGTTGGGAGTATGCCGTGTCCACACCCACACCCGCACCCGCACCTTCGGCGCCACCCTCGGCACCGGCCATGCCCACGGTCTCACCACACGTGGGCGCTGCCGCTGAACACGCCCCGAGCGCGCAGATCCCGGGCGCCCCTCAGGGAGAGGGGAAGCGGGTCACCGGGATCGTCGTGGGTCTGGTGCTGCTCCTCTCGGGCATGCTCGCCCTCTTCGCCTGGCCGGCTGCGAACCTTGCCCCGCACGATCTACCCATCGGGGTAGCCGGTCCACCACAGGCCGTCGCTGCGGTGGAGCAGGCCTTGCAGGGCCAGTCCCCGGGGGCCTTCGACGTCCACACCTTTGCCGACCGTGACGGTGCCGAGGCAGCGGTTCGGCAGCGTCAGGTTTACGGTGCAGTGGTCCTCTCGCCGGCTGGCTCGGAGATCCTCACCGCATCGGCGGCCAGCCCGGCGGTGGCGCAGGCGCTGGGACAGCTCGGCCGTGAGATGGCGGCCAAGACCGGCCAGGAGGCCACAGTCACTGACGTGGTCCCGCTACCGGCCGCTGATCCGCGGGGTGCCTCGCTTGGCGCCGGACTGCTTCCTATCGTTCTGGGCGGTCTCGTCGCTGCCGCTGCGTTGACGACGGTAGTGCGCCGTCAAAGGCCGCGCCTGGTCGGGACACTGGCCTTCGCGCTGGTGGGAGGACTGGCCATGACGGCCATCCTCCAACTGTGGATCGGTTCGCTGGCCGGCTCCTACCTGCTCAACTCAGGGGTCATGGCGCTGGCCATCGCGGCGGTGGCCTCGGCTGTCCTCGGGTTGCGGGTCCTGTTCGGGATGCCCGGTCTGGGGCTCGGGGCGGTTGTCATGGTCCTGCTGGGCAATGCCCTGTCCGGGGCCCAAGCGGCACCCGAGATGCTGCCGGCGGGATGGGGTGCTGTTGGGCAGTGGCTGCCACCGAGCGCAACGAACCAGTTGCTGCGTTCGGTGGCCTTCTTCGACGGGTGGGGATGGCAGCAGCCGACTCTGGTCCTGGCCGCCTGGCTCGCTCTCGGGCTGGTGTGCCTCGGGCTCGGTGCGCTGATCCGTCGCACCTGAGCGCGCAACGACAATGGCCCAAGTGCGCGGCTCCGCCCTGCGAGCAGGCACACCACATGCTCTAGCGCCATGCTCTAGCGCCCAGCCCGTGGGCCGGACCAGGCCCGCAGCCGGTCGATGTCCCAGGTGGTGACGATCCGCTTGGCCGGCACTCCGAGCGCCTCCGCTCGGGCACACCCATACGCCTTCATCGCGAGTTGCCCAGGCGCATGCGCGTCCGAGTCCACCGCGAATAGGCAGCCGATCTCCAGGGCCTCGGTGACCAGATCGTCCGGGGGGTCACACCGCTCAGGGCGGCTGTTGATCTCCACCGCTACGTCGTGCTCCGCGCACGCCTCGAAGACCACTCGAGCATCGAACGTCGACTGCGGCCGAGTCCCCCGGGACCCCCCGACGAGGCGGCCGGTGCAGTGCCCGAGGACGTCAACCCGCGGGTTCGACACCGCCGCAACCATCCGGCGGGTCATCTCGGGTGCGGGCATTCGCAGTGTGCTGTGCACCGAGGCGGTGACCAGGTCCAGCCGGGCCAGGAGTTCGGGAGTCTGGTCGAGCGAACCGTCGTCGAGGATGTCGACCTCGATCCCGGCGAGCAGGGTGAACTCGGTCAATGAGGCGTCCACGGCACGAACGACGTCAATCTGGTCTGCCAGCCGCTGCGCGGACAGCCCGTTGGCCACCCGCAGCCGGGGGCTGTGGTCGGTCAGGACGATCCAGTCGTGCCCGAGCTCGACCGCGGCTACGGCCATCTCCTCGATCGAGGAGGCGCCGTCAGACCAGTTCGAGTGCAGGTGGCAGTCGCCCCGCAGGGCGGCACACAGCGCCTGACCGCCGCTAGCCAAGGGTCCGGCATAGCTCTCCTGGACACGGGCGAGGTATGCCGGGAACTCGCCGGCCACAGCCTGTGTCACGATCTCGGCAGTGGTCGACCCGACCCCCCGGATCCGAGTCAGGGTGCCTGCGACCGCGCGCCGGGCCACCTCGTCCGGGCCGAGGTTCCCCAAGGCAGTTGCCGCACCCCGGAAGGCGCCGATCCGATGGCCGTCGCCACCGCCACGTTCGAGGAGGAAGGCGATCCGGCGTAGCGTCCCGACCGGGTCGACGGGGGCTGTGAGCGGTGCCGGGTCGTGCACGAGCGGTCGTTAGCCGGCGATCTCGGATAGTGCGCCGAGCAGCCGGTCCACGTCGTCATCGTCGGTGTATGGCGCCAGGCCGACCCGGATTGCTCCGTCGTCGCCGAGACCGAGATGGCGGGAGCACTCGATCGCATAAAACGAGCCGGCCGGTGCGTTGATGTTCCGCGCGGCTAGGGCTTCGCGCACGGCCTGGTCGTCGTGCCCGGCCAAGGTGAACAGCGTCGTCGGTGTCCGGGCGCCGGCGTTGGAGAACACCCGCACCCCCGGTAGCTCGCGGATGCCAGCGTCCAGCCTGAGCTGCAGAGCCTCCTCGTGCCCGTGCAAGGCGTCGAAGGAGGCGACGAGCCGCTCGCGGCGGGTGCGCGCTGGGATGACGGTGCTGTCCGAGGTGAGGCCGGCGAGGAACTCGACAGCAGCGGTGGCGCCGGCCATGAGCTCGTAGGGCAGGGTTCCGAGTTCGAAACGCTCAGGCACCTCGTCGGTCGAGGGCAGCAGCTTGTCCGGGTGCAGCCTCTCCAGCAGCGCGGGGTCCGCGGCGACGACACCACAGTGCGGCCCGAGGAACTTGTAGGGCGAGCACGTCCAGAAGTCTGCGCCGAGCGCACCGACGTCGACACTGGCGTGGGCGCTCGCGTGCACTCCGTCCACCCAGAGCAGCGCGCCGTGCTCGTGCACCCGGTGAGCGATCTGCCGCACCGGCGGACGGGTGCCGATGAGGTTGGACGCGGCAGTGACCGCAACCAGCCGGGTGCGAGGTGAGAGCACAGCGGTGATGTCCTCGACGCTCAGCTCACCGGTCACCGGGTCGAAATCAGCCCACCGGAGCACTGCCCCTGCTGCCTGCGCGGCCTGGACCCACGGGCGGACATTGGCGTCGTGGTCGAGCCGGGTGACGACGACCTCGTCGCCTGGCGACCACGTTCGGGCGAGGGCCCGGGAGAGGTCATAGGTGAGCGCGGTGGCGCTGCGCCCGAAGACGATCCCCCGTGGGTCGGCGCCGAGCAGGTCAGCCAACGCCGCCCGACACGAAGTGACCAACCCTTCGGCCCGCAGCTCGGCGGCAGTGACGGTCCCTCGGTTGGCGATCGGGGAGGTCAAGGCGTCGGCGACTGCCTGGGCGACGACGTCCGGGGTTTGGGTGCCACCGGGTCCGTCGAAGTGGGCTGCACCGGCCCGCAGGGCAGGGAAGTGGGCCCGGACCGCAGCAACGTCATAGGTCATAGGGGCCATCCTGCCTTGAGCGCCGCGGGCTCGGGCCTGGGCTCACCACGCCGTTTGCGGCAGGCTCACCGTGCGGGCCCGGCAAAGGGCCCCACGCCGTATGCGGCAGGCTCACCACGAGGTGCTCAGTGGCCGGCCCTCGGCATACCCTGCCGTCGACTGGATCCCGACGACGGCGCGCTCGTGGAACTCCTCGAGGGTGCGCGCCCCGGCATACGTGCACGACGAGCGCAGCCCGCTGATGATCTGGTCGATGACATCTTCGACGCTCGGCCGCTCCGGGTCGACGTACATCCGAGCCGAGGAGATGCCCTCCTCGAACATCGCCTTGCGGGCCCGCTCATAGGCGCTGTCCTTCGACGTGCGGCTGCGCACCGCCCGTGCCGAGGCCATGCCGAAGGATTCCTTGAACTGCCGGCCCTTCTCGTCGGTCCACAGATCGCCCGGGGACTCCAGCGTCCCGGCGAACCAGGATCCGATCATGACGTTGGACGCCCCCGCCGCGAGCGCGAGGGCGACATCCCGGGGGTGGCGCACGCCGCCGTCGGCCCAGACGTGCTTGCCTCGGGTGCGGGCAGCGACCGCGCACTCCAGGACCGCTGAGAACTGCGGACGCCCAACCGCAGTCATCATCCTCGTCGTGCACATCGCTCCGGGTCCGACGCCGACCTTGACGATGTCCGCACCAGCGGCGATGAGGTCCGCAGTGCCCTGCGCAGTGACGACGTTTCCGGCGACGACAGGCACGGCTGGGCTGATCGAGCGGACCGCGCGCAGAGCGTCGAGCATCTTCGCCTGGTGACCGTGAGCGGTATCGACGACGATGATGTCCGCGCCGGCATCAAGGACGGCCCTGGCCTTGGCGGCGACGTCGCCGTTGATCCCGATGGCGGCGCCCACCCGGAGTGCGCCGGCATCGTCTACGGCGGGGGTGTACAGGTGCGCCCGCAGAGCGCCTGGGCGGGTGAGCAGGCCCACGAGCCGGCCGTCGTCGGCGACGATCGGAGCCAGCCGTCGCCGCGCGTTGGAGAGGGTGTCGAAGGCCTCCTCCACATCGACTCCGCGGGGGAGGGTCACCATCTCACGGACCATGACGTCCCGAACCTGGGTGAACCGGTCCACACCGGTCAGGTCGGTCTCGGTGATGATGCCGACGGGACGGTCGCCGTCGACGACGACGGCCGCGCCGTGGGCACGCTTGTGGAGCAGGATGAGCGCCTCGCCGACTGTCCCCTCCGGGTGCAGCGTGACCGGAGTGTCATAGACCAGATCCCGGGTCTTGACCCAGCGGACGACATCCTCGACCACCTCCACCGGGATGTCCTGCGGGATGATAGTCAGGGCGCCGCGCCGCGCCGTCGTCTCCGCCATCCGGCGACCCGCGATCGCAGTCATGTTGGCCACGACGAGCGGGATCGTCGTGCCGGATCCGTCGACGGTCGTCAGGTCCACGTCGAGACGGCTCGCGACGTCGGAGTCACGCGGTGCCATGAACACGTCGTCGTAGGTCAGGTCGAAGCTGGGCTGGCGGTCGCCGAGGAAACGCATGGCTGGCCAGTCTAGGTATGCGGTGGACACCGGGATGTCTGGACGCCAGGTGCCGGGGACGCCGGGATGGGTGGATCGGCCTGGGTCGGGCAGGATCACCCCATGAGCCTCATGGTCGCGACGCCGGCCGACGCCGAGCGGCGCCACCGACTCCGGATGATGCGTGCAGTGGCGCTCGGCTTACTCGTTCTGGCCGCGGTTGTCTTCGTCGCGACACTCGGCGTCGCCGGCACCACCTGGGGCGGCTACGTCAACACCGCCGCCGAGGCAGCGATGGTCGGAGGGCTCGCGGACTGGTTCGCAGTCACCGCGCTCTTTCGGCACCCGCTCGGGTTGCCCATCCCGCACACGGCGATCATCCCGCGGCGCAAGAACGAGATCGGTCGCAACCTCCAGGAGTTCGTCACCGACAACTTCCTCACCGAGGAGAACGCCCGCGAGCGGCTCGCCGCCGCCCACGTGAGCCAACGGGTCGGCGCATGGCTCCTGATCCCGGCCAACCGGGAGCGTGCCATGGTCGAGGTGGTCCGGATTTCCCGGGCCGGGCTGCACCGGCTCAGTGACGAGGAGGTGCGACAGATCGTCGAGGACTTCCTGTTGCCTCGACTGGTCACCGAACCGGTGGCCCCCGTCGCTGGCGCCCTGCTGGAAGGAGTCGTCGAGCAGGGCACGCACACCGGGCTCGTCGACCTCACCCTCGAGCACTTTCGCCACTGGCTCAAGGAGAATCCCGGAACCTTCGCCGCGGTCATGGGCGAGCGGGCGCCGTGGTGGTCCCCGCCCTGGGTCGATGACAAGGTCATCTCGTGGAGCTACGGACAAGTGCTCGCCTGGTTGGAGGATATCCACCGCGACAGCTCCCACCCGGCCCGCCGTGCCTTGGACGACCTGCTCCGCCGCCTGGCCACGGACCTGCAGACCGACCCCGAGGTGATGGAACGGGCCGAGGAGCTCAAAGTCCGCCTGCTCACCCACCCCCAGGTCCCGCGGACGGTTGTCGAGCTGTGGGGCTCGCTCAAGGCGGCGCTGCTGCACGCGATGGACGACGAGGACTCCTATTTCCATCGCCGCGGAGACGAACTCCTCGAGCATGTGGGTCGGCACCTCGTCGAGGACGAGGTATGGCGCGGGCGGCTCGAGGCCCGGCTCGGGGAGGCGGTGTCGTTCTTCGTCAACACCTATGGTCGTGAGGTGGCCGAGGTCATCTCGGTCACCGTGGACCGCTGGGACGGCAAAGAGGCTTCCCAGCGGATCGAGTTGCACGTCGGGCGCGACCTGCAGTTCATCCGGATCAACGGGACGATCGTCGGGGCGCTGGCCGGCTTGGTCATCCACACTCTGGCCCAGTTGCTGCACTGAGCGGCCGGGCGAGCAGCGTGTTTGAGCGCCGGGACCGCTTGAGACGAGAGCATCGCGCGTGGCAGGCTGCCCGGTGGAGTCTCTCGGCGAGAAGGGCGATCTGTGGCGGCATACGGCGTGACCCGCATCGTGCGCACCGCGGTGGCGGTCGACAGCGTCCTCACTTATCCCGGTGGCGACGGCGAGCGAGCTGACCACCCCGAGGGCAGCGATGTCGGGTGCGTGCTTAAGGAGCAGTGGGACCGCCGGTGAACCTGCCGCTCGACGCCCCTGGCCACCACTCCTGGCTGGAGCGCGGATTCGCCGACATCCTCGCGTTCGTGCTGCCCTCGCCCCTGCCCCGTGGGGGCTTCGCCTACCTCGGGGCCGACCGGTCGCCGATGCCCGGGCGTGCTCCTCAGCTCTTCCTCACGGCCCGGATGGTCCACGTCGCCGCGATGGGCGTGGCCCGCGGCATACCAGGCAGCGGTGAACTGCTCGACCACGGGATCGACTCCCTCCTGGGGTTCCACCGCGATCTCGAGCATGGCGGTTTCCTCAGTGAACCCGGCACAACGACCCGCAAGATGGCCTACGACCATGTCCACGTCGGTCTGGCGGCGGCGGCGGCACGCCGGGTCGCCCATCCGCGGGCGATGGCCCTGTGGAATCTCGTGGTCGAGGTCATCGAGACCAGGTTGTGGGACGAACAGAGCCGAACCCTGCGGGAGTCCTTCGCGCCCGACTGGTCCGATGAGGAGGACTATCGCGGGGCCAACGCGAATATGCACGGCGTCGAGGCGTTCCTGGCGATGGGGGACGCCAGCGGCGAGGTCATCTGGCACGACCGGGCGTATGCCGTCACCTCCCGGCTCGTCGACGGGGCTGCTCGGGATTTCGGCTGGCTCATGCCGGAGCACTACTCGCGGAGTTGGGAGCCGCTGCCGGACTACAACCGGGACGACCCGAATCATCCCTTCCGGCCCTATGGCGCCACCCCCGGGCACCTGCTGGAGTGGGCGCGGTTCGCCGCCGACCTGCACGCCTCGCCGGTGGTGGCCCCTTCGTCCTGGCTGCTCGACGCGGCAGAATCCCTGGCGCACAAGGCGCTTGACGACCTGTGGGGGGTCGACGGGCGACCCGGCCTGGTCTACACCGTCGACTTCGCCGGTGCGCCGGTGTCGACGCTTCGACTGCACTGGCCGGTGTGCGAGGCGATCCAGGCGTGTGCCACCTTGGCCCGGCTCACCGGCGAACCGCACTGGGCTCGCTGGTACTCCCGGGTGTGGGACCACGCAGCCCGATACTTCATCGACGAGCGCGGCACCTGGGTCAACGAGCTCGATGAGCAGCTGCGTCCCGGGGGCGTGGTCTGGCCGGGCCGCCCGGACGTCTACCACTGCTGCGGGGCGCTCACCGCTGCCTTGCAGCCAGTCTGGCCCACCCCAGCACGCTGGTCCTGAGCGCCGCGTGCTGCCCCTGCTTCTGCCCCTGCTTCTGCCCCTGCCTCGGTCGGTTCTCGGCCTGCCGCTGCACCCGCTGGTCGTCCACGCCGTCGTCGTGCTGCTCCCGTTGTCGGCTCTCGGACTCGTCCTACTCGTCCTCGTTCGCCGGTGGCGAGGTCCCTACGGCCCGCTCGTCCTGCTCGGGCTCGTCGGGTCCACGCTCGCCGCCTTCCTCGCCCGGGAGAGCGGGGAGCAGCTCGCGGCACAGGTCGGGCGACCCCGGATGCATGCGCAGTGGGGTGACCGGCTACCGAGCGTTGCGCTGGTGCTGCTCGTCGTGGCGGTCGCGTGGTGGGTCCTGGCGCGGCGCGGGGCTTCACTGGCTGCCCGGGTGCTCGGGTTCGTCGCGGGAGCCGTTGCGGTCGCGGCACTGGCCCTGACGGCATACGTGGGGCACAGCGGCGCAGCGGTGACGTGGGCGGCACGAGCCCCCGACGCCCCTTCGCCAGCGGTGGAGGCGACCCCGGGGGCGGTCGCGACCCCGGCGACCCCGTCGCCAGCTACCCCGCCCACGACGGTCGCGCCACCGGCGGGCGGCTACACCCTCGCGCAGGTCGCCGAGCACGCCACCGCTGTGTCCTGTTGGGCGGCGATCAACGGCGAGGTTTTCGACCTCACCTCATGGATCCAGGAGCATCCAGGCGGCTCGAACCCGATCCGCTCGATCTGCGGAAGTGACGCCTCGCTGGCCTTCAACGATGAGCACGGGGCCGATGACGTGGCAAACCACGAGCTCGCCCGGTTCCGGATCGGAACGCTGCTGCGGTGAACCTCCCCGGGACGGCGCCCACGGCGGTCCTGCTGGAGCCAGCCCTGCCGAAGCCAGCCCTGCCGGAGCCGGTCAAGCAGTCTCGATGTGCGAGTTGTCGGGGCGAACCTTCTCCTTGATGAGCACCCACGAGACTCCAAGCACGATGAACCAGACGGGGGTGACCATCAGTGCACGCAGCGTGTCCTCCTGCTGGGTCAACAGCACGATGATGAAGGCGAAGAAGCACAGGACGACCCAGCACATAGGCACTCCACCGGGCATCTTGTAAATCGAGTCGGCGTGGGCCTGCGGATGCCGGCGACGGTAAACGATGTAGCTGAGCAGGATCAGGCTCCATACGAAGATGAACAGCACCGCCGAGATCGTCGTCACGATCGTGAAGGCAGCCATGATGCTGTCGCTGAACAACAACAGCATCGAGCAGCCGATGATCATCACCGAGGACAGCAGACCGATCCGCGGCACCTTGCGCGGCGAGAGCTTACCGACCATCTTGGGTGCCATGCCCCGGTGCGAGAGCCCATAGAGCATGCGCGAGGTGGAGAACAATCCGGAGTTAGCCGCCGACGACGCCGAGGTCAACACGACGAAGTTCATCAACGCCGCGGCGCTGACGAGCCCGAGGAGCGCGAAGAGGTTGACGAACGGGGAGACGCTCGGGTTGACCTTGTCCCAGGGTGTGACGGCCATGATCGCGATCAGGGAGAAGACATAGAAGATCAGGACCCGGATCGGGATCTGGTTGATGGCCTTGGGCAGGCTCTTGCGCGGGTTGGCGGTCTCGGCCGCCGTCGCTCCGACGAGCTCGATCCCGACGAATGCGAACGTGGCGATCTGGAACCCGGCGAAGAAGCCCACGATGCCGTGCGGGAACACGCCCCCGGGCCGATTCCACAGGTTGCCTAGGGAGGCCTGGGTGCCGTCCGGTGCGGTGAACCTGGTGATGACCATGATCGCGCCGGCGACGATGAGCGCGACGATGGCCACGACTTTGATGATGGCGAACCAGAACTCCAGCTCTCCGAAGAGCGAGACCGTCAGCAGGTTGAGGATGAGCAGGAACACCAGGGTGGCGAGCGCCAGGATGATCGCCATTGGCTGCAGGTCGACCGGATTCTGGGGGTGGATCCAGAAGTTCCAGTAGCCGGCAACGGCGATGATGTCGGCCATTCCGGTCACGATCCAGCACAGCCAGTAGGTCCAGCCGGCGAAGAACCCCGCCCACGGCCCCAGGAACTCTGCCGAGAAGTCCTGGAAGGACTTGTAGTTCAGGTTGTGCAGCAGGAGCTCACCCATCGCCCGCATGACGAAGAAGAGCATCGCGCCGATGACGGTGTAGACGATGATGATCGATGGACCGGCAATCGAGATCGTCTTGCCCGACCCCATGAACAGGCCGGTGCCGATCGCGCCGCCGATGGCAATCAGCTGGATATGCCGGTTCTGCAACCCGCGGTGCAGAGTGCCCTCTTCGTGGACGAGGTCAATGTGCGGGGCAGTGGTGCTGAAGGGGCCGTCTCCGTCTGGGTCGACGGGGGCGGACTGTGGCTTCGACGGCATCTGCGGCCTCCTTGCGTGGGGCCGTCGCCAACGGCGGCCGAGAGATCCGTTGCTCTACGCACGTTAGCGGCGTTTCCAGGCCGACGTGGGTGAGCGCAGCGGTCCAAGATCGCAGCAGGGCAGGCTCCGATCGGCCAGCCTTCCTCGCTGGCGAGGTCGACGCGGGCGTTCTCGGTATCCGTGCATCGTGGATGGCGGGCGGGGCGTTGACTTGTCGCACCCATTCCGTCTCCGTGCACCCTGGATGGCGGGTGTGGCGTTGATTTGTCGCACCCATTCCGTCTCCGTGCACCCTGGAGGGCGGAGATGGTGCCTCGGCAGGTCCGGGGTGCCCGGCACAAAAGAGCCCAGAGGAGCAGCCCGATGGATGTCGCCGAGACGCTTCAGGCGGTCGACCGCATCGGGCAGCATACGATCGGCGTCGAGCGTGCAGCCCGCCGTGAGCGGTCGGCGCGTACTCAGGTGGCGACGAGGGGGGCCCAGACGTCGGGGAGGTCTCCGAACCGGGCCCGATCACCGGGGGTCAGGACGGTCCGATCAGCGGCATGGGAGATCCCGGCCAGCCGGCGGCCGCCTGAGACGGCCTGCGTCTCGGAGCCTTCATGAGCCCGTCCGCGACACGCAGCGACCGTCAACTGCTCCAAGAACTGCACCACTTGGCCCCTATGGGAGCACACAAACCCTCTCACTTTCTGACCGAAAGAGGGTCTGACCTGCGACGATGCGTGGTGGGCCCCGTGGGACTCGAACCCACAACCTACGGATTAAAAGTCCGCAGCTCTGCCATTGAGCTAGAGGCCCCGCACGAGCGTATCGGAGAGGGGGCCGGCATCCCGATTCCAACAGGAGGGGATGCGACACTGGGGCATGTGACCGAGTCCTTGCCGAGCCGCCCCCCGCGGCGTCCGGCCTTCATGAGCCTGGAGGACATGGAGGAGTACGGCAGCCTCGACCCGGGCCCCGCCGAGCAGACCGAGGTGGCGCATCAGACCGCTGCCGTGCTCGTCAGTGCGGGCCGAGCCACCGACGATCCCGATGTCACCTCGCGTCTGGTCGCGCTCGTCGACGAGATCGGCCTGCCAACCGTCGCCGGGCTGTGGGCATCCCGCCCGGCCGCGAGCCTGCCTGGGGCTTTGTGGCGGCTCTATGCCCTACGCGAGTGGGTGCAGCGTAGCCCGGTTCAGGCGAGCACGGAGTATGCCGCAGGGGCCCGGTTCACCGACGTGGGCCGGGCCGTCGCCGGGGTCGCTGAACCTCCTGGACCGGATGAGGTGCAAGTGCTCGCTGACGAGATCCTCACCGGGGTCTTCGACGGCGACCTGTCCGTAGCCCTGGACCGCGCTGCCGCCTTCTGTGTCGTCGTCGCCGCCGGCCGGGTCGAAGCAGCCCATGATGCCGACGGCTTCGACCCGCAGGGAGCGTCCGCCCTGACTCGCAGTGCGGCGGCCATGCAGACCACCGGTGAGGACCTCGCGGTCGCCGCCCGGCTGTGGCGGTGCGGCCAGCTCGACTGATGGGGATGGCGCTGGGTGCACTCCGGACTCCGGAGTCGGTCGCCATGGGCGCCGGGTTGTGCGGAACTGACGGAGAACCTAAGGTCGTCGCTGGTGCCGGACCGCGGTAGCCCCGGGTCCCACATTCAGCCGCTGCGAGCGGCCACGCGCCGTGAGGCGCTCCCGGTCCGGCCCCACCTTCTTGGCTCTTCATCGTGGCGTCGAACACGTCAATTGCGCGCATATACCCACTAGGCCCTAGCCTGTGACCGGGGACGCCTCACCTGCTCGCCCCGCCCCCTCCCTGCAGCACTCCCGCAAGCCGAAGGACGACCTTCCGTGGCTATCCGCCTGACCCCGAAAGACGATGGTTTCTATCCCTTGTTCAGTGCCGCTGCAGCGCACCTGACCGAGGGCGTTGAGCAGCTCGCGGCGATCCTCGCCGCGGAGACCGACGACGATCGCAAGGCGATCGCGAAACGTCTCGACGAGATCGAGTCCGCCGCGGACGAGTCGACCCACCGGATCATCCAGAAGGTGAACACGTCGTTCATCACTCCTTTCGACCGCGAGGACATCCACTCGCTGGCGGTCACTCTCGACGACTGTATCGACCACATGGCGGCTGCCGGCGACCTCATCTACCTCTATCGGGTCGAGTCGGCGCCGAACCGGGTCGCCAAGCAGATCGACGTCCTCACCGCGATGGCCAGCTTGACCGTGGAGGCGATGCCGCGGCTGCGCTCGCTGAAGAATCTCCAAGAGTATTGGATCGAGATCAGTCGCCTCGAGGGTCAGGCCGACAAGCAGTACCGCCGGATCCTTGCGGACATCTTCAACGACGAGGGTGCCAACCCGATCGACGTCATCAAGGTCAAGGAGATCGTGGACGAACTTGAGGCCGCTGCTGACGCGTTCGAGCGCGTCGCAAACAAGGTCGAGAGCATCGCGGTCAAGGAGTCCTGACCTACCGTGGAACTCGTTCCCATCATCCTCGTCATCGCCTTGGCGATGGGGTTCAACTACACCAACGGTTTCCACGACTCGGCCAACGCCATCGCCACTTCGGTGTCGACCCGCGCGCTCACCCCTCGGGTGGCGCTGCTCATGGCGGCCTGTGCGAACCTCTTCGGGGCCTTCTTCGGCAAGAAGGTCGCCGACACCGTCGGGAAAGGGATCATCGACCCGGGTGGGGCGACTCTTGCCCTGTGCGCTGCCGCTCTGATCGGAGCCATCGGCTGGAACCTGCTCACCTGGTGGTACGGACTGCCGTCCTCGTCCTCGCATGCCCTCATCGGCGGCCTTGCCGGCGCTGCCCTCGTGGCCGGGGTCGGCGTGCAGTGGGGCGGAATCATGGCGAAGGTCATCATCCCGATGCTCGTCTCGCCGGTGGTTGGGCTGGTCGTCGGCTACCTCGTCATGGTGGGCATCCTCTGGGCCTTTCGGCGAGCACACCCAGCGCGGGTCCAGCGGGGGTTCCGCTACGCGCAGACTGTGTCGGCCGCTGCGATGGCCTTCGGGCACGGCATGCAGGACGCGGCGAAGACCGCCGGGGTTGTTGTTCTGGCCCTTACCGTCGGTGGGCGCCACGACCCCAACGACTCGGGCATCCCGTTCTGGGTGCTCCTTATGTCGGCGGTCGTCATCTCCATGGGCACGTATGCCGGTGGCTGGCGGATCATGCGCACCCTTGGGCGTCGGATCATCCACCTCGACCCCCCGCAGGGGTTCGCTGCGGAGGTGACGGCAGCGGTGATCCTCTATGTCGCCACCTTCCTGAAGATGCCGATCTCGACCACCCACGCGATCACCTCGGCGATCATGGGCGTCGGAGCGACCAAGTCGATCAAGGCGGTCCGGTGGGGGGTTGCGAAGTCCATCGTCGGGGCATGGATCTTCACCTTCCCCGGGGCCGGAGCAAGCGCGGCGCTGGCCTATCTGGTCATCCGCCTCTTCACCTGAGCACCGCAAGCGGCTGAGCCAGCGCGTCAGCGACCGGAATCGGGCAGGTGTCGCTCGACTGCGACGACGGTGGCTTCCGCGCCCTGCCCGCGCAGGTGCGCCACCAGAACCTCACCCTTAACGAGACGGTCCTCGCGGGCAGCGCGCAGGGCCGTGGCCGCCATCTCAGCGTTCGGTGAGTCGACGTCCAGCCGCCCAGCAAGGGTGTCGACCATCCGCGGCAACAGCGGCCCATGGGTGCACAACGCGACCGGTTCAGCCCGCTCCAGCATCCGGACGAGATGCGCTGCGGCCTTGTCCGGATCCTTCGCGTAGCCCTCTTCGGACAGCCCGTCCTTGCCCCGAACGACGACGTGCGGGCGACCGGCATACGGTGCGACCGTCTGGGTGCAGCGCACCGACGGAGAGGTGACCACCGAGGTGATCCCGTAGGCCGCGAGCACGGGAGCGATCGCGGCGGCCCGCCGGTGCCCGGCTGGCGTCAACGGGCGCAGCCGGTCGTCCCGACCCTTGAAGGCCGAGCGGGGGACAGCCACGGCGTGCCGGACCAGAGCCAGGGGCCAGGTGGCGAGCCGGGCCCCCTGGTGGGCGCGCACGAGGGCACGCAACTGGTCCCGATCCCGGGCGTAGTCGAGGCGAGCATCGGCCGCAGGCACCGGCAGCCAGGCAACCTCGTCGATCTCGTTCTCCAAGCGGCCTGGCCCACCGGTGACCTCGGCGGTCCAGTAGGCGACGACCTTCTCCCGCGGTCCGACCAAGGTGAAGACGGCATACATGGCGGTCGGCAGCGGCTGTCCGAGCCGGACCCGAAGCCCGGTCTCCTCGAGGGTCTCCCGGGCAGCGGCCACCGGCCAGTCCTCACCCGGGTCGAGCTTGCCCTTGGGCCAGGACCAGTCGTCATAGCGCGGCCGGTGGACGAGGGCAACCTCAAGGGAACCGTCGCGCATCCGCCACGGCACGGTCCCTGCTGCAGGGATGGTGCTCACCATGAGAGGACCGTCACCGCTGTCGGGCCTTGCGGCGGCGTTTGGCGTGCAGATCGATGAGCGCGGCCTGCAGGTCCGGGAGCGGTTTTCCATGCTCGTCGAGATGGTGACGGGTCCATCGTCCGTCACTGGTGAGCTCCCAGTAGGGGTAGCGACCAGACATCCCCATCTCGAACAGCTGCGCCAACTCGGCCAGGTGTCGTTCCTCGGTGATCCGGACCAGGGTTTCCACCCGTCGGTCGAGGTTGCGGTGCATGAGGTCGGCCGATCCGATCCACGCCTGCGGGGCTCCGGCACCGCCGAACCAGAAGATCCGGGAGTGCTCGAGGAACCGGCCGAGGACCGAATAGACCCGGATCCGCTCCGAAAGGCCCTCGATACCCGGGCGCAGCGCGCAGATGCCGCGCACCCACAGGTCCACCCGTACCCCTGCCTGGGAGGCCCGATAGAGCGCGTCGATGAGTTCCTCGTCGACGATCGAGTTGAGCTTGAAGGCGATATAGCCGTTGCCCGGCTCGTCGAGCTCGTGCCCGATCTCGGCCTCGATCCGTTCGAGCAGTCCGGTCCGCAGTGAACGGGGGGCGGTAATGAGGCGGCGGAAGCGGCTGCGCAGGGCCACGCCGGAGAGCTGGTTGAACAGGTGGGTCAGGTCCTCGGCGACCTCCTCGTCGTCGGTGAGCAGGCCGAAGTCCTCATAGAGTCGCGCCGTCTTCGGGTTGTAGTTCCCGGTGCCGACGTGGCAGTAGCGGCGCAGCCCCTCGTCCTCCTGGCGAACGACGAGACTGAGCTTGCAGTGGGTCTTCAGGCCGACGATGCCATAGACGACGTGGACCCCGGAGCGTTCCAGCTTGCGGGCCCAGCTGATGTTGTTCTGCTCGTCGAAGCGGGCCTTGATCTCCACTACGGCGAGCACCTGCTTGCCGCTGTCGGCGGCGTCGATGAGGGCGTCGATGATGGGGGAGTCGCCGCTGGTCCGATAGAGGGTCTGCTTGATCGCGAGCACTCTGGGATCTGCGGCGGCCTGCTCGATAAATGCCTGCACCGACGTCGAGAACGAGTCGTAGGGGTGCTGGAGCAGGACGTCCTGCTTGCGGACTGCGGCGAAGATATCTCGCGCCTTGGCGCTCTCGGTCGGCGCGAGATCGCGGTGGGTGCTGGGCAGGAAGGGTGCAAAGTGCAGATCGCTGTGCTCGAGGTCGGCGATGAGGTCCATGGCCCGCAGGTCCAGCGGGGCTCGCAGACGATAGACCTCGTCGGGGGACACGCCGAGCTCACGCACGAGCAGGTCCATGACGTGGTCGTCCATCGTCTCGTCGACCTCGAGTCGCACCGGTGGTCCGAACCGGCGCCGGGTCAACTCTCGCTCCAGCGCGGTGAGGAGGTTCTCGGCGTCGTCCTCCTCAACCTCGAGGTCCTCGTTGCGGGTGACCCGGAAGGTGTAGTGCTCATGCACCTCCATCCCGGGGAACAGGCTGTCGAGGTTGGCGGCGATGACATCCTCGAGGGGCACGAAACGGGCGTGATAGAGGCCAGTGAGCGCGGGCTCCCCGTCCCGGGCGTCCACCTGGATGAGACGTGGCAAGAGCGGCGGGACCTTGACTCGGGCGAAGTGCTCCTTGCCGGTCTTGGGGTTGCGCAGCACGACGGCGAGGTTGAGCGAGAGCCCCGAAATATAGGGGAAGGGGTGCGCCGGGTCTACCGCGAGCGGGGTGAGCACGGGGAACACCCGTTCCCCGTAGAGCCCGGTGATCCTGGACCGCTCCTGCTCGGAGAGCTCGTCCCAGCGCACCACGCCGATGCCTTCTCGCTCCAGCGCGGGCCGGACCTCCTCGCTCCACACCCGAGCCTGGGCCGTCATCAGTTCGTGTGCGACGAGTGAGATTTGCTCGAGGACCTCACGCGGCTCGAGCCCGGAGGCCGAGCGCACGGCCATCCCAGTGGCGATCCGCCGCTTCAAGCCGGCGACCCGGACCATGAAGAACTCGTCGAGGTTGCTCGTGAAGATCGCCAGGTATCGCGCCCGCTCGAGCAGGGGCACGTCTGGGTCGGCGGCGAGCTGTAGCACCCGCTCGTTGAACTGAAGCCACGAGATCTCGCGGTCGAGGAACCGGTCGGCCGGCAGCGTCGCCTCGTCGAGGGAAATCGCGGCCTCCCCGACGACCCGGATGAACCGGCCGTTGGCGGCACGTGGCTGGGTGCGCGAGGGCACCGAGGCGCTGATCGTCGACACGTCGCCGACGATGGCACCGTCGTGATCGCTCGGGTCGAGCGCGTCGTCGGCCTCCAGGACGTCAGGGGCAGCGCCCGGATATGTCGTGCTCAGGTATGCCGTGCCCAGTGCCGCTCCCTCGGCTGGTCCACTCGTCATGCGGTCCATCGTGTCAGGTCCGGGCGCGCTCGTGCGCCATCACGTGACCGGACCGACTCTGCCGGCATCCGGAATGCCGTGGACGACGTGGGTCTGTACGACCGAGAACCCAGCCCGGCGGTAGGTAGCCAGGGCGGCGGCGTTGTCACCGTCGACGTAGAGCTCGACCTGCGTGCAGCCACTGCTCGCCAGGTGGTGCAGACCGAGGTGGGTCAACGGCCCGGCCAGTCCCCGGCCCTGATAGTCGGGATGGAGGCCGACCACGTATACCTCCCCGGTCCTCGAGCCAGGCTCGATCTTCGTCCAGTGGAACCCGGCGGGGTCCGCTGACGTCGGCGCGTCGAGATCCACGAGCCAGTAGAGCCCTTGGGGGTCGAACCACGGCTGCGCCATCCGCTCGGCGAGGTCCGCCTGCGTCAGCAGTCCCTGCTCGCGGTGGTGAGCGAAGGCCGCCGCGTTGACTCGGGTCAGGGCCGCGAGATCCGGACGGCTCACGAACGTGGTCGCTGACCATCCGGCCGGCAGGGGGATCCCGGCCTGATCCTGCGGACCCAGCGCACGGGCCATCTTGAGCAGCGTCCGCACCGGCACCAGGCCTGAGGTGCGGGCTAGTGCCCGGGCCGGCGGCAAGTCACCGTGTGACCAGATGCCAACCGCCCCGGCCACTCGCGCCGCGCCCAGCAGAGCTCGTCCGTGGCCGCGTCGGCGGACGTCCGGGGCGACGACGAGCTCGGCCGACCGGTCGGCGACCTGGGCATAGCCGACGAGAGTGCCGGCAGCGGCATACCGGAGCAGATGGGTGACCCCCGGGCGGGATGGTCCCAGAGCGAGCAGGAAGCCCTCGGAGAGGGCCCGGACACCGTCGCTGACTTCAGCAGCGGCGGCCAGTGCCGCAACCTCGGCGACCGTGTCGGGGTCCAGGCTCGCGGTGACAATGGTGTGCGGCTCAGCCACGGGCAGGTGCCTCCCTCTCCAGGGTCTCCTCCGGGACGAAGCGGTAGCCGACATTGCGGACGGTCCCGATGAGGACTTCGTGGTCGGTGCCCAGTTTGGCCCGAAGGCGCCGGACGTGGACGTCGACGGTCCGGGTGCCGCCGAAATACTCGTAGCCCCACACCTCCTGCAGCAGTTGGGCCCGGGTGAAGACCCGTCCGGGGTGCTGGGCGAGGTGTCGGAGAAGCTCGAACTCCTTGTAGGTCAGGTCGAGCAGTCGGCCTCGCAGGCGCACCGAGTACGTCGCCTCATCGATGACGAGACTGCCGCTACGGATTGTCGGATCGGGGGGGTCGTCGTCGGCGTGATGGCGCCCGATCGCCAGCCGGAGCCGAGCCTCGACCTCGGCCGGGCCGGCGGTGTCGAGAATGACGTCGTCGGCGCCCCATTGCGCGGTGACCCCGGCCAGGCCGCCCTCGGTGACGATGATGAGCAGCGGCTGGGTCCGCCCTGCCGTTGTGAGCAGCCGGCACAGGGACCGAGCGGCTGCGAGCTCACGACGGGCGTCGAGCAGGACCACGTCGCAGGCTGGCGCCTCGACCAGAGCAGGCACCTCTGCTGGGACAATGCGAACATGGTGACCGAGCAGCCCGAGTGCCGGCAGGACGTCGGCGCTAGGTGCCAGCGAGTTCGTCAGCATGAGCACGGAAGCCATCGATCTCAAGAATAGGTGCACTATCCATGACCGACTCCGGGGCGGCAACTGGCCCGACGGCAGCGACCGGGCCGACGACGCAGGACACCGTCGTCGTGCGTTTCTGGGCCGGTGCTCGCCATGCTGCGGGCGTGCCCTCCGAGGACGTCGTCGCCGGGACCATCGGGGAGATCCTCGACGCCGTGCTCCTGCGTCATCCGTCACTGGAGCCCATCGTGGAGATCAGTTCCATCCTCGTCGACGGCGTGGCCTGCGAGGCTGCCGAGCGTGCCCGTATCGTGCCTCCCCGGGCTGTCGTCGAGGTGCTCCCGCCGTTCGCAGGCGGATGATGCGATGATGCCGGGCGTGGACGGCCCTGAAGCTTCGCCAGAGGCACCCGTGGCGACATCGGCCCAGGCCCCGGCCGAGACTCGTGCCGACGTGCGCCGCCGCCGGGAGGCAGAGCAGCGCTCGGCCGTACCCGACTCCGCCAACACGGTGCACCTACCGCTCCTGCTCGTCACGGTCGTCACCTGCGGCCTCCTCGTGCTCGCGGTGCGAGCCGAACCGGCGATCCTCGCTGCGGCTCTGGCCTGGTGTGCGCTGATCCTCGCCGGCGGGCTGCCTCACCTATACGGCATCAGCCCGGACTGGCCGGTCGCCACTCCCATCGGGATCGCCGGGATCGGCACAGCAGTCGCGGCCGGTGTCGTCGACACTGCACCGCACCTGCGCCTCGTACCCATTGCGCTCGCCGCAGGCACGGTTCTGAGCTGCCTGCTGCAGATTCTCCGTCGCGATGGCCGGGAAGGTCTCGTCCTCTCGCTCTCGGTCGCAGGAGCAGGGCTGGCGCTCATCGCGATGGGGATCGCCTACGTTCCGGTGGCGAGGCTGCGGGATGGGGCCGACCTAGTGACGGCCGCGCTCGCCGGCGTGGCAGTCTCGGCGCTTGCCGATCTGTTCGTCGGTCGTCAGCGAGTGCGGCCCTGGCTGCTTCCCCTCAGCATGGTCCTGGGCGGCTGTGCCGGTGCCCTGGTCGCGGTGGTCGCCGGCGCACCCCGGTCCACGCTCGGGTTGCTCCTGGGGATGATGGCGGCAGCCACCGCATACCTGGTCCGGCGGCTCGCCACCAGCCTGCCGACGGTGGGGGGGCTGCGTGCCCAGGGCAGTGCCGCCGCTGCATCGGTGCTGGCCCCTGGGGTGGTTACCTACGTCATCGGGCTGCTCTTCCTGGGTTGAATCGGCCGTCTGGGTTGAATCGGCCGTCGCGCCGGTCATTGGCTGCCGACACGCCCGAGATCCCGGGCGTGTCGGCAGCCAATGACCGCGAGGTGGGCGGCGCTGTCAGTAGACGAGTGCCTGGGTGCCGTCCTCGAGAATCTCCTCGACGAAGCTCGCTGAGCCGGCGATCCGAGCCCCGGGAGGCAGGTCGACAGTGTCGAGACCACGCCGGGCGGCGCATTGGGAGCAGACGGTGACAGCGTTCTCGGCGAGCAGGATGTCCCGCAGGTCAGCCAGAGCCGCGGCGCGTGGCAGGACCCAGCCCTCGGCGCGGCCGGGGACCGCGAACCACGTTGCCTCCCCGGAGAGCCACACGCTGACCTGTGCCCCCGCGGCCAAAGCCAGGGTGGCCACGGTCACGCCCTGGTTGAGGCGCTCCAAGGCCTCGGGGCCGCAGGTGATCTTCACGACGAGTCGGCGGTCGGGCATGGATCCACGGTATGCCGTGTGTCGTCGGAGGGTGCGGGCTCGCGGCATACGATGCCGGTCATGGCCTTCGACCTCGACCCCGACCTGCCCCCTGCCCTGGCCCCGCTGGCCTGGCTCATCGGCCGGTGGGAAGGTGCCGGGGTGGTTGGCTACCCGACAATCGACTCGGTGCACTTCGGCCAGGAGATCGTCTGCTCGCACGACGGTCGCCCCTTCCTGGAATGGCACAGTCACACCTGGCTCCTCGACGGCGAAGGCAACCCGCTGCGGCCCCTGGCCACCGAGCTCGGCATCTGGCGACCGGTGGTCGATCCCGGTGACGGCACCACCGTCGAGCTCCTCCTCACCCACCCGACGGGCATCGTCGAAATGTATGCCGGTACGGCTCAGCCGGCGAAGATCGAGATCCGCACCGACGGGGTCATGCGCAGTCCAGCAGCGAAGGAGTACAACGCGGCGACCCGCCTTTACGGGCTCGTCGGCTCCAACCTCATGTGGGTCATGGACATGGCGGCCGTCGGGCAGCCGCTGCAGCCGCACGTGTCCGCAGAACTCCGGCGGGTGGGCTGAGCACACTGCTCAGGGGCTCGTGGTGACCCTGGTGTAGCTGTCCATCGTCCCCTTGCGCAGCGCGTCGCCCAGCGTCTGCATGCCAGGCTCGTCGAGGATGTCGATGGAGCCACCGTTGGGCGCGGTGCCGAACCCGTTGAACGGCGCTGTGATGAAGACGACATCTGCGGAACGGATGTCACGCAGGGAGAACGCCTCGCTGCGCATGAGATCCATGGTGAAGTCCTGGTCGACGACGAGATTCTTGGTCGACGCATCGAGGAGCTGCGCCACCTTCACCGGGTTGAGGATCACCTCGGGGGTGACGGCCTTGAGGATGAGCGCCTTGAGGAAGGCCATCTGGCGACGGCCACGGGAGATGTCCCCCTCGCTGAGCTGATAGCGCTCCCGGACGAAGCCCAGGGCCTGGGTGCCGTCGAGGTCGTTCCACCCCTGCTGGATCGCAACCTCACCCTTGCCTTTCGCGCCGCTTGGCTCGTCCGCCCAGACCCGAACCCCACCCATCACGTCGGTCATGTTCTTGAAGCCGTCGAAGTCGGTCTTGGCGACGTGGTCGATCCGGATTTGCAGCAGGTCCTGCAGGGTCTGCACCAGCAGTGGGGCACCGCCATAGGCGTATGCCGCATTGATCTTGTCCTTGCCATGGCCCGGGACGTCGACGTAGAGGTCTCGGGGGAAGTGGACGAGGTAGATCTTCTTCTTGTCGTCCGGGACGTGCGCGATGATGATGACGTCGGAGCGGCTGACCGTGTCACCGGGGCGGGCGTCGGATCCGATGAGCAGGTAGTTCTGACCGGCCGAGCGCAGCGCCTCCTGCTGAGTGCCCAGGGCCGCATCCGGCGTCGGGAGCAGGTTCTCGTGCTTGATGTTCCTGCTCGCTGTGTGGTTCAGATAGAGCAGGTACGCGCCGACTGCGGCGGCAAAGAGGAGAAGTAGCCCGAGGATGACAGCGACAACCCGTCGACCCCAGCGGGGTTCGGGCCGGTGTCGGCTCGGGGCTGGGGCGTCCTCGAACTCGAGAAGATCGATTCCCCCGCCCCCGGGTTGTTCACTCACAGCGTCAGTGTAGGTGAACGGGCCGAGGCGCCAGCCCGGCGACATACAGTGGTCGGGTGGAGGAGTTGCGAAATCGATTGCGTGCCCGGGGCATGCGGGTGACCTCGCAGCGGGCCCGGGTCATTGCCGTCCTCGAGTCGCGCGGCCATGCCACCCCGGAGGAGATCGTCACGGCTGTGGCCGCCGACGGCGGTGGCGCGGTGCCGGCTTCGACGGTCTATCGCAGTCTCGAGGCGCTGCAAGAGGCCGGGCTGGTGGCCCACACCCACGTCGACCACCGGGTTCCCAGCTACCACCTCGCCGAGCACGCCACGCACATCCACCTCGTATGCCGCGCCTGCGGCCGGGTCACGGAAGTGCCGCTCGCACTCGGGGACAGTTTCGCCCGATCGGTCCGAGCCGAGACCGGGTTCGTGGTCGAGCTGACCCATGCCGCGGTCCACGGCCGGTGCGCCTCCTGCGCCACGTCCGGGCCAGAGACACCATGAGGTCGCGGCTGCTTGCTCGCCCCGGCGCGGTCGGTGGTGACGGTATCGATGCTGGTGTCGCCGCCCACTACGGCGACCCGATGCGGGAGCAGCGCCTGCTTGTCGAAGGCCTGGCCGTGGTCGACCTGACCCACCGCGGGGTCATCACAGTGAGCGGGCCGGACCGACTGCGCTGGCTGCACTCGATGACCACCCAGCAGTTGCTGGACCTGCCGCCACGGCGGGGCACGGAGTCCCTCGTGCTCTCGCCAAAGGGCCACATCGAGCATGCCCTGCATGTCGTCGATGACGGGTCGACGACATGGCTAAGCGTCGAGCCGGGGACCGCCCCGTCGCTTGTCGCCTGGCTGGACTCGATGCGGTTCATGCTCGACGTCAGCGTCGCCGATGTCTCTGGGCAGTGGGCGGTGCTAGGTGAGCCGGTGGGTGTGGCATCGGCGCCGGGTGAGCCGCTGGCCTGGGTGGACCGATGGCCCAACGGCGAGCCGCCGTTGGCGGTGCCGGCGCCGGCGCGCGGGAATGCGCCACACGCGGCATACGGACCGATCAGCCCACATCCTGGGGAGAGCCGGGCGTGGCGGGAGCTCATCGTGCCCCGCGACGAGGTCGACGTGGTCGTCGGCGACCGGCCGCTGGCCGGGATGTGGGCGGCCGAGGCGCTGCGGGTGGCGGCCTGGCGACCCCGGTTGGGCTTCGAGACCGACCACCGCACCATCGCCCACGAGCTCGACTGGCTGCGCAGCGCCGTGCACCTGCACAAGGGGTGCTACCGAGGCCAGGAGACGATTGCCCGGGTGCACAACCTTGGCCGACCTCCCCGGCGCCTGGTCTTCCTGCATCTGGACGGTTCCGGCCATGTCTTGCCAGCACAGGGGTCGCCGGTCGTCGTCGCCGGCCGGAGTGTGGGCCGTCTCACCTCCGTCGCCCGGCATCACGTGGACGGCGCCATTGGCCTCGCCGTGGTCAAGCGCAACATCCCGGTGGACGCCGACTGTGTCGTCGACGGGGTCGCCGCTGCGCAAACCGTCATCGTCGGCCCGTGACCAGGCCGGCGCGACCCTGGCCGACCGGATCGTGGACACGCATGGTGAACGTCAAATTTGGCGACCCATAATTCGACGTTATGACTTCTTGGCGCGCCGTCCTGTCCTTCCCCCGCCACGTCGACGAGCGGGCGGCTCGGCTCGTGGCAACCGGGGTCGTGGCCTTGTGTGCAGCCAGCCTGCTCACCCGATCCTCATGGGTCTTGCTGGTCATCGCCGTGGGATTTGCGCTCCGGGTGGCCTCCGGACCTCGGTTCAGCCCCCTCGCGCGGGTCGCGGTGATGGCCGCGTCCCGGCTGGGGGAGCCGCGACTCGTTCCCGGGGCGCCGAAGCGGTTCGCTCAGTCGGTGGGGCTCGTGGTCAGCGGCAGTGCTGCGGTCCTGGGAGTTGCCGGTTTCACGAGAAGCGCTCTGGCGCTGGTGGCGCTGCTGCTGGTCTTCGCGAGCCTGGAGGCGTTCGTCGGCTTCTGTGCCGGATGCTTCCTCTTCGGGCGGCTCGTCCGAGCGGGGGTCGTCGGTGAGCAGGCATGTGCGGCGTGCGCTGACCTGTCCGTGGGTGCCGAACCCGCGACCAGCTGAGCGCTCGGCCGCCGGACCGGGCGGAGGAGGGCAGGGCCCGCACTCCGAGGCCGCGAACCGTGTGACTCGCTTCACGCTTGCTCTGGTTTGCATTTGCTAGCTAGAGCAAGCATAATTGAGGCATGACACCGAATCCACTGGCCGACTTGGAGAAGCTGGGCGGCTACCTGCGCGAGCAGCGACAGTCCGCACGACTGACTCTGCGGCAGCTCAGCGAACGAGCCGGCGTCTCTAACCCATACCTCAGCCAGCTCGAGCGAGGGCTCAAGCGCCCGAGCGCAGAGATCCTCAACCAGATCGCCAAGGGTCTGCAGATCTCAGCCGAGTCCCTCTACGTTCAGGCCGGGATCCTCGACGAGGACGCTCTCAATGACGCGCAGGCACCGAGTGTGCGGGTAGCTATCGCTGCTGACCACCACCTCACCGCGCGCCAGAAAGCCACCCTCATCGAGGTCTACGAGTCCTTCGTCGAAGAGGAAGCGCCGTCCGTGGCTGCTCCGGCCGCCAAGGACGTGACGCCATCGGCGCCAACCCCCACAACCCCCACAACCCCCACAACCACCCACTGATCCAAGGAGGATCGCCATGTCTGCCATCACCGATCTCACCAACAACGTCAAGAGCGCCGACCGCACCCCCCTCTACGCGGCTGTCGGTGTGACCGACCTCGCCGTCGAGAAGGCTCGCGAGGTTCGTGTCCAGGCCGAAAAGGCCGGAGCCGACTACACCGCACGGGTCGAGAAGCTGCGCGCCGACTACACCGCACGGGTCGAGAAGGCCCGTGAGGACCTCGCGCCGGCCACGATCCAGGCCAAGGCGGAGAAGGCCTTCGCCGACGCCAAGGGGATGCCCACCCGGGTCTACAACGAGGGCATGGTCGCCTTCGAGAAGATCGGCAAGGGCTACGAGGAGCTCGCCGAGCGCGGGGAGAAACTCCTCGAGCGGATCCGGGAGCAGAAGGCCACTCAGGACCTCGTCGCGCAGGCCGAGGTTGCCGTTGCCCAGGCCAAGGGTGCGGTGACCACCGCACGCAAGGGTGCCGAAGCCGTCGAGCGCTCTGCCAAGGCCGCGGTAACCACCACCCGCAAGGAGGCCGAGCACCTCGCAGAGGTTCTCACCCACTCGATCACCGACGAGGCCAAGGTCGTCGAGGACGAGGTCAAGGCCTCGGCGCGCAAGACTCAGACCGCGGCCAAGCGCGCGAACACCACGGCGCGCAACGCCGCGAAGCGGACCACGACGTCCGCCAAGTCGGTTCGCACCTCGGCCCGCAAGACCGCCGAGGCCTCCGCCAAGGCCGTCGAGGCCGCGGCTGCCGAACTCGGCCACGAGATGCCCGTTGAGGGCGTGGACGCCCCCGCCACCGAGGCCAGCGCCTGAGCCCTCACCCCATCCTCCGGGGAACGCCCTGAGGGCGACCCCCGGAGGTAGGGGTCGGCACCCTCCTCCTCCTCGCTGCCGGCCCCAACGAACCGGGCGGACCCCACCGGGTCCGCCCGGTTCTCGCTATCGTCACTGGCGTGCCCACCGATCTCACCAGTCCCGCTGCCCCAGCTGTCCTCACCGAGGCACCTGTACTCGCTCACGTCGTGCGCGGAGGCTTCGTCGAGTCGGTACATCGCGCCTCCGTCGCGGTGACCGATGGCAGGGGCGGGGTACTCCTGGGGCGGGGCGACGTGCACACCCCGGTCTTCCCCCGCTCGTCCATGAAGCCGGTGCAGGCGTTGGCCATGGTCCGAGCTGGGCTCGACCTGCCCGATGAGCTGCTCGCGCTGGTGTGTGCGAGCCACTCCGGGGAGTCGTACCACCTTCAAGGGGTGCGCACCATCCTGGCCCGCGCGGGCATCGGAGAAGGGGATCTGCAGAACACCCCCGCACTGCCCCTCGACGAGACCGAGCGACAGCGGTGGATCCGGAAGGGATGGGGCCCGACGTCGCTGGCACAGAACTGCTCGGGTAAGCATGCCGGGATGCTCGCCACCTGTGTTGTCGCTGGGTGGGATCACGCGACCTACCGGGACATCAGGCACCCGCTGCAGCGGGCCATCGTGGACACTCTGGAAGAGTCCGCCGGGGAGCCAGTGGCCGCCGTGGCCGTCGACGGTTGTGGTGCCCCTGTCATGGCGATCAGTCTGGCTGGTCTCGCCCGGGCCTTCGGGACGATTGCCGCCGCGGACCCGGAGACCGCACAAGGGCGGATCGCCCACGCGATGCGCACCGCTCCGGCCTATGTCGGCGGCACCGGCCGCGACGTCACCGCCCTCATGGAGGGCACGCCCGGCCTCATCGCCAAGGACGGCGCCGAGGCGGTGTATGCCGTGGGCTTGGCCGACGGCCGGGGGATCGCGGTGAAGATCGCCGACGGCGGGGACCGGGCCCGCCCCGTGGTCCTCGCGGCAGTCCTGCGCCACCTCGGCGTCATCTCGAGTGCCTACGAGGTCCTGGAGCGGGCCCCCGTCCTCGGGCACGGCGACGTCGTCGGGGCCGTCGTCGCGCACGGGCTCTGATGCGCGCGGTTCTGCAGCGAGTGCACCGGGCCAGCGTCCGGGTCGGCGGTGCTGTCGTCGGCGAGATCACCGAGCCAGGGCTGGTCGCCCTGGTGGGGGTGACCCACACCGACGGCATGGACCAGGCCAGCTGGCTGGCTCGCAAGATCGCCGACCTGCGCATCTTGCGTCAGGAGCGGTCGGTGCGTGACGTCGGCGCGCCGGTGCTGCTCGTCAGCCAGTTCACCCTCTACGCCGACCTGGGCAAGGGGCGGCGACCCTCGTGGAGCGTCGCGGCCCCGGCAGGCATCGCCGAGCCGCTGATCGACGCGGTGGGAGATGTGTTGCGGGAGCTCGGAATCCAGGTGGCCACTGGCGTGTTCGGAGCGGAGATGACTGTCGAGATCATCGGTGACGGGCCGGTGACGATCCTGCTCGAGACCCCCCAGGGCCAGGCCTGACACTCGCACGAGACGGATACCGCGCCGGCCTGCTCGCTCGACGCCATACGCTGGGGTCATGTCCTTCGTCGCCAACGCTCAGGCGGTCGTCCTCCTCGTCCTCGGGGTCGGGGCGCTGCTGCTCGAGGGTTATGCCGTCCTCGATGCGGTCCGCCGCCGGCCGGACGCATTCGTTGCTGCGGACAAGCGGACCAAGGGCTTCTGGCTCGCCTTGCTCGTCGTCGCTCTGCTCGTCGGGTTCGTTTCGCTGTCCGGGGCGCTCAGCATCTTCGGGCTCATCGCCATCGTCATCGCCGGGGTGTACCTCGCTGACGTCAAGCCCGCCCTGGACCGGGTCATGGGGCGGGGGTCTCAGGGACGACAGGGCCCCTACGGGCCGTGGTGACCCACGAACACCATCGGCACGCCTGGGTCAGCGCGTCCGGGCCAGCGCCGGCCAGCCGACCTTGAGTCGACCCGGGTCCGGCACTCGGGATCCTCGACCTACTCTGGCCCGGTGAGCTGGTGGCGGATTGGTGGCCATGAAGGCGAGACGAGCCGCAGCATGCTCGCCCTTGTCGCCTGCCTGGCCGCACTGGTGATTCTCGGCGCGATGGAGTACCTCCCGCGCTGGCTTGCCGTGGACAACGGCATCGTCTCGATAGAGCCCAGCCTTCTCACAGTGGACAAGGGCACGCGCGGGATCGCCACTCTTGGCAGCGGATACACCGTCGCGTTGGGGGCCTCTGGCTTCCGCTACGCCCACGGCGATTACGCGCTCGCTGACACGGTGACCGGTGGCGCACCGGTCGTGGCCATCCTCGGCTCGGTCACCGACGGGGCCGAGCCGCGGGAACACGTCACGGCCACCTTGCCCGATGTGCACGTCACGCACCTCGACCTGCGGCCGGGGCTGGCGACCTACACCGGGACCGTCAGCGGGATTGTCGATGGCGTCAGGCGCACCCTGCCGCTGCGCTGGCAGGTGGCCCTCAGTGGGGACCTGCTGCACACGACGGTCGCTGTCCCCGGCGCCGACGCCTTGGTCATCTCGCTCCTCAAGCGCCCCAACGTTATCGGGGTGCCACCCACCCTGCCGGAGCGCAACCTGAGGTTGCACTCGTGGTGGTATGCCGCGAATGCTCCGGCCGAGTCGGCGTTCACCTGGTCGCTGCCCACGGTGGTGGGCACAGGTCCGGACACTGTCCCCCGGGCACTGGACGCCTCCGTCGACGGCCGGATCGATCTGCACGTCTGGGCGGACACCGCGACTCTCTCCCTCACCCGCGTGGTGCGGCGACCGTCGATCGACTGACACGGCGATCGACTGCCACACTGGGATGTCATGGACGTCGGCATTGGCCACCACGACGAGGTGGCGAACGGGGCGCCCACCGCGGCAACCTCCGGGACCCTGCGGCGGGTGGCCATGGTCAGCGTGCACACCTCCCCCCTGTCCCAGCCCGGTACTGGCGATGCCGGCGGGATGAACGTCTACGTCCTGGAAGTGTCCCGCCAACTCGCTCGTCGAGGAATCGCGGTCGACATCTTCACCCGCCGCACGAGTGCCGCCCAGCAGTCGATCGAGCTCCTCGAACCGGGGCTGGTCGTCCGGCACGTCGTGGCCGGCCCCTACGAAGGCTTGGACAAAGAGGACCTGCCCGGCCAACTCTGCGCCTTCGCTGCCGGGATGATGCGGGTCGCCGCGCACGCCCCCGAGGGCCATTACGACCTCGTGCACTCGCACTACTGGCTCAGCGGGCAGGTCGGCTGGCTCGCCGCAGACCGATGGCGTATCCCGCTGGTGCACACGATGCACACCATGGCACGAGTGAAGAACGAGCACCTGGCCCCTGGGGACCTTCGCGAGCCGGCAGGCCGGGAGATTGGCGAGGCCCAGGTCGTCGACGCCGCAGACCGGCTCGTGGCCAACACCGACACCGAGGCAGCCGAGCTCACCCGGCTCTATGGCGCTGACCCGCACCGGGTCTCGGTGGTCTATCCCGGGGTCGACCCGGGCGTGTTCCGTCCGGGTGACCAGGCGGTGTCCCGGGCACTGCTCGGGCTACGACCCGATGCCGTCGTGCTGCTCTTCGTCGGGCGGATTCAACGGCTCAAGGCCCCTGACCTCCTGCTGCGGGCAGCAGCCCGGCTCCTCGCTGATGAGCCGAGTCTGCGTGAGCGCCTCGTGGTCGCCATCCTCGGCGGTGCGAGCGGGCACGCGGTTCGCTCGCCGATGGGCTTGGCCGAGCTCGCGGTCGACCTCGGCATCGCCCCGGTCGTGCGCTTCGTCGCGCCCACCGACCGGGAGACCCTCGCCCACTGGTACCGTGCGGCGTCGGTCGTCACGGTCCCCTCGCACAACGAGTCCTTCGGCCTGGTCGCCGTTGAGGCGGCCGCCTGCGGTGCCGTGGTCGTCGCAGCTGACGTTGGCGGGCTGCCCACGGCTGTCGGGAACGGCGGCATTCTCGTGCCGGACCACGACCCGCGGACCTGGGCTGCATCAATCGACGCGGTGGTATCCGACCCATCCCTGGCAGCAGAGCTGTCCCGACTCGCGGTTGAGCATGCGCGCCAGTTCACCTGGTCCGATAGTGCACGGCGGCTGCGTGAGGTCTACGACGATGCGTTGACAACCTCCCGCGATGTCTCCATCGACAGCTCTCGGCGGTTGAGCGGCATACCGACGGCGGTGATCCCGTGAGACCCGCTGACGCGATCGCGGCCTGGCTCACCGAGCAGGGGATCGAGTGGGAGCCCGGGACCCGGCCCGGGGAGTTGGTCGTCACCTTGCCCGGCGAGCGCAAGCTCAAGACCGTCGTCTCCCTCGTCGCCGGGGACCGCGACCTCGCCGTGTCGGCCTTCGTCATCCGCAACCCCGACGAGAACCACGCTGGTGTGCACCGCTACCTGCTGCGCCGTAACTTGCGGTTGCGCAGAGTCGGCTATGCCCTCGATAACTCCGACGATGTCTTCCTCCTGGGTCGCGTGCCTCTCGCGGCGCTGACCGGAGGGCACCTGGGCCAGATCCTCGACGAGGTGCTCGGGGAGATCCTTGAGGAGGCCGACGGGATGTTCAATGAGCTGCTCGTGCGCGGCTTCCTCACCTCGATGCACAAGGAATGGGCCTGGCGAGTGTCGAGGGGGGAGTCGCTGCGCAACCTTGAGGCCTTCCGGGATATCCTCGCCCGCCCAGGTGACCCCGGTCCCGAGGCTTGAGGCGCAGTGCCGGGACTGCTGCCCCCGCCCGCCGCAGCGGCTTGGCTAGGCTGGCCGTATGGCACACACCCTGATCCTGTTGCGGCACGGCCAGTCCGACTGGAACGAGAAGAACCTCTTCACCGGATGGGTCGACGTCGACCTGACCGACCAGGGACGTGCTGAGGCGGTGCGCGGCGGAGAGCTGATGCAGGACGCCGGGCTGCTCCCCGACGTCGTGCACACCTCAGTGCTCCGACGGGCCATCACCACGGCGAATCTGGCTCTCGACGCTTGCGACCGGCACTGGATCCCGGTCCGGCGCAGCTGGCGACTCAACGAGCGGCACTACGGCGCACTCCAGGGCCTGGATAAGGCAGCCACCCGGGAGCGCTACGGCGACGAGCAGTTCATGCTCTGGCGGCGCTCGTTCGACACCCCGCCGCCTCCGCTCGAACTGGGCAGCGAGTTCGACCAGAGTTCGGACCCGCGCTACGCCGGGATCGAGGTGCCGCTCACGGAGTGCCTCGCCGATGTCATCCCGCGGATGATGCCGTGCTGGGAGTCGGACATCAAACCCGACCTAGTACAAGGGATGGTCGTCCTGGTCACTGCCCACGGGAACTCCCTGCGGGCTCTCGTCAAGCACCTCGACGGGATCTCCGACGCCGACATCGCCGGCTTGAACATCCCGACCGGCATGCCTTTGGTCTACACGCTGGGCGAGGACTTCATGCCGACCGAGCCAGGCCGCTACCTCGATCCCGAGGCGGCTGCCGAGGCTGCCGCGGCCGTGGCCAACCAGGGCCGCTGACACCTCGGGGACCTGGGGTGAAGACCCTGGACGTTGGGGCCAAGGCCCTGGACTCAATTGGTCGCAGACGGACTCAAGGAGACGGACTCAACTGGTCGGTGTCGGGGAGGGCTCGGCCGGCAAGGACGTCGGGGAGGGCTCAGCCTTCGGCGTGACCTCGGAGTAGAAGGACTTCGGCGCCAGAACGGGCACGTTGAAGA
>JBDIAO010000020.1:0-42457 GCA_039812375.1 Phycicoccus sp.
TGGTCCCGAGGCGGTCGCACAGACCTGCGCGACGCCATCCCCCTATGCGGACACCACCACCGCACCATCCACGACCCCACCTACACCCACCACACCACCCACGACGGACACGGACGCAAGAGTGTCACCTTCCACAGACGCGGATAAACCGTCCCCCGACACGCTCAGAGCGCAGCACGCTCAGGCCCTCGCACCCTCAGCTCCGTTCGGCGGGCTACGACGGCGAGGGGCTGGCGCTGCTGCGGACAGCCAGGGGCAGGCTGGCCACGATGAGCACAGCCGTAGCGGCCAGGGCTGCAGGCACCGACAGGACCACCGTCAGCGCTCCGACCAAACCGGCACCCAAGGCGGTGCCCGCGTCGAAGGCCGCGTTCCACACCGCGCTGACCGTCGTCGGCTCCCGCTGCCGCGCCCGGGAGAACGCGGCAACGAGAGTCAGGTTCTGGATCGCGCCATACCCAATCCCCAGGACGGCAGATCCGAGCAGGACCAGCGTCCAGCTGGGGACGCCATGGCCGAGCACGAGGCCCAGAACAACAATGGCAATGCCGCCAGCAGAGATGACCGAGGCGCCAGGGAGCAGATGGCGCAGCCCCGAGCGGTCGGCCATCCGTCCGGCCCCCCACCGCGCCACTGCTCCGGTGAGCCCCCACACCAGGAGAGCCGAGGTCGCCAGGGCACCAACGGGACGAACGATGGGGAGAAAGGTGAGGAACCCGCCCCCGGCCACCGTGACGACAAGCAGTACGACCGAGGGCGGGATCGCCGCCAGCAGCGCCCGTCGACGGCTCCCTGGAATACCCGTCCCTTCGTTCGAGACTCCCTCGGAGGGAGCATGGCTCGCTGCGGCCCGCCCGAGCGCACGCACCCCGGGCAGCCCGAGCAGGGCGGACGCTCCGAGCAGTGCGACGACAGTGAAGTGATCGGTGGCGACGAGGGCTACCCCAGCGGGCAGAGCGACGAGGCTCGGCACAGCGATCGCCAGTCCGTAGATACCGATGGCCTCGCCTCGCTGCTCCACCGGGAAGAGGTTGGCGGTCAGACTCGACCCGAGCACCGTCACTCCCCCGAACCCCATACCGCGCAGAACGCTGATGGCCATGACCCACACGAGATTGCCGTCGACGACAAGGAGGAGTGACGGCGCGCCGAGCAGTACCAGAGAGCCCGCGAGGATCGGCGTCATCCCTATCGCGGCGCGCAGGCGCGGGACGAGAGACTGGGCCGCGACCGTTGCGATGAGGAACACCGCCGTCACCGTCCCAGCCGCACTCTGCGGGACCCCCTCGCGCACGAGCTGGGCCGGCAGAGCGGAGAGTGTGACGAAGAAGCTCGTGAAGCTGGTGACCGCATAGCGAGTCAGCAGCACGGCCTCGGGCGACCGCCACAATGGAGCGCCGGCACCGGCGCCGGCACCTGCGCCCGCACCGGCACCGGCGCCCGCGCCGGCACCAGGAGAGGGCGAGGGCACGGCGCTGACCGTACCTCACCGTGAAGGCGCCACGGACGAGTCACGCCGGGCTCGACTCCCCGACCACCAGGCTCGGGGCGATCTTGATACACATCGCGGCTGCGTCACTGCCCGGCTCGGAGATGAGGTCGAGGACGGTCTGGCCGATCTTCTCCACCGGCTGACGGACCGTGGTCAGCGTGGGGTGGATCAGATGGGCCACACTGATGCCGTCGAAGCCGATGACTCGGAAGTCCCCGGGGACCGAGAACCCTCGCCGGCGCATCTGGACGATGATGCCCATCGCCACGATGTCCGCCGTGGTCACAATGACCCCTTGATGGTGGCCGTCGTCGACAATCCGGTCCACAGCCTCCCGGCCCCACTGGAAGTCCAGCCCACCGAGATAGGTCGGCCGGCCGGGGAAGTGACGCCTGAAGCGCCCGAGGCGCTCGTGACCGGACGAGGTTTCATGGGCGTCACCGACATAAAGGACCGGTTGTTCGTCGATGTCAACGTGCCTACGGATGTGCTCGACGACGAGGTCGATGCCGTACTCGTTGTCGCAGCCAACGAAGTGGACGTCCGCCCCGACCACCCTGCGGTCGAGCTGAATCGTCGGGACGGCGGTGGCAGCCCGTGACACCGCATCGGCGCTGTCGACTTCGTGACACGGGATGATGACGATGGCGTCGACGAGCCGGCCCAGGAAGGACTCCACCCCTCGCCGCTCGATGTCGGTATCCCCACAGGCGCAGAAGATGAGTACGTCGACGTCCGAGTGCTCGGACGCCATGGCCATCCGACTGGCGACAGCGGCGAAGAAGGGGTTGTCGACGTCGGGCACGAGGAGGCCGACGGTCGCGGTGCGCCCCTTGCGCAGAGCCCGGCCCACAAGGTTGACCTGATAACCAAGGTCGGCAGCCGCACGCAGCACCGCCTCCCGATGGGGCTCGGACACTGGTCGAGACCCGCTGATGACCCGAGAGACCGTGGCCACAGACACCCCTGCGCGTGCGGCTACATCGGCCATCGTCACCGGGCGAGGACGAATGACGGGTGGAACACTCCTCGTCATCGACGCCTCCCAGTCGTCACGACACGTGATGGGCCCTCGCGATGGCTTCACGCTACCGCGCTGTCAGACACGGGACATCACGGACGCTCGCCCGGTCGCGCTCTCGGGATTCGGCTGACGGCACTGTCCCCTCGAGTGCCGCCGCCTCGGGTCGAGTGCCGACGACTCGGGTACTACGGTTGACCACCGTGCGCCTGCGGCACCACCTCGTCGACACCAGGCCACTGCGCACGCCCGCGTTCCACCGACTGTGGACAGCCAACATCGTCACAGTCATCGGTGCGCAGCTGACCATCGTGGCCGTGCCGGCGCAGGTCTACCAGATCACCGGCTCATCGGCCTACGTCGGCCTCACCGGCGTGTTCGGACTGGTCCCGCTCGTCGTCTTCGGGCTCTGGGGCGGTGCTCTCGCGGACGCGATGGACCGACGGTCCCTGCTCGTGGCCACCACTGTCGGGCTCATCGCGACCAGCGCCGGGTTCTGGCTCCAGGCCGCGCAGGACAACACCAACGTGTGGTTGCTGCTGAGCCTGTTCGCGGTGCAACAGGCGTTCTTCGCGGTCAACCAGCCGACCCGGCAGGCCGTTCTGCCACGGATTCTGCCGCTGGAGCAGCTGCCGGCCGCCAACGCGCTGACCATGACCGTTGTCTCGGCGGGCGCGATCGCCGGACCCTTGGTCGGTGGCGTGCTCATCCCGGTCTTCGGCTACTCGCTGCTCTATCTCATCGACACTCTCTTCCTGATCCCCACGTTGTGGGCGGTCATCACGCTGCCGCGGCTGCCGATCGAGGGGGTCACCCAGCGGCCCGGACTGCGTTCGGTCATCGACGGGCTGGCCTACCTGCGCGGGCACCCGGTGCTGCTCATGTCGTTCGTCGTCGACCTCATCGCCATGGTCTTCGGTATGCCGCGGGCACTGTTTCCGGAGATCGCGCACCTGTCGTTTCACGGCCCGGAGGCCGGCGGGGTCGCGTTCGCCCTGCTCTTCGCCGGAATTCCGGCTGGTGCGGTCCTCGGCGGGATCTTCTCGGGATGGGTCTCCAGGGTGGACCGACAGGGCCTGGCCGTCGTCGCGTGCATCCTCGTGTGGGGGGCTGCCATGGCCGGGTTCGGGGTGGCCGTTGGGTTGGCCGGGCACTTCGGGGTGGCACCAGGGGTCATGCTGGGGGTGGCGGTGGCGATGCTCGTCGTCGGCGGTGCGGCCGACATGGCTTCCGCGGCGTTCCGCACGAGCATGCTTCAGTCCGCGGCTTCGGACGAGGTGCGTGGCCGGTTGCAGGGGGTCTTCATCGTCATCGTTGCCGGCGGTCCCAGGGTCGCCGACGTCGTGCACGGAGCGGCCGGTGCGATGCTCGGCACTGCCATCGCCGCGGCCGGGGGCGGGCTCCTGGTCGTCCTGCTCACCGTGGCGGTGAGCCTGGCCGTGCCGGTGTTCATCCGGTTCCGGCTGAGCAGTGTCACCGTCCGGCCAGACTGACGCGCCCGCAGGCACCGTCGGCTCGCAGGCACCGTCGGCTCGCGCCTACACCACGACATCCCTGAGCGGGAGATTTTCGCCATCCGCGCTGGCGAAAAGGCGACTCGGCGGGGTGGTCCTTCGAGGACTGCGGGTGCTGGCGCACACTGGGGCGGTGAGCGCACCGAGTTCGACGATGAGCAAAGTCATGGTGGCCAGTGGCATGGTCGCGGTGATCGCCTACTTCGCGCTCGGCTACCTACTCGACGCGTGGGCCTGGGCTTGGATCGTGTTCCTCGTGCCCGGCATCGTCCGAGTCTGGGTGCCCCCGGGTCGCTCCATCGACGCCAGCGGGTCGGGCCACCCACAGGGCACCCTGCCGCCAGGCCACGAAGGTTCGGAGACACCCGGCCTCACTGCGCCGCCGCAGCGTGACGAGGGCCACGAACACAGCTGACCCGATCACCGACCGCCACACCTTGGAGGGGAAGCCGGCCCTATCCAGTCAGGGCCACAGCCCTTCCCGTCAGGGGCGTCACGACCGGGACAGCTGGTCAGCGGGAGCGACGCCGCCCTGCACCCTCGGAGAATGATGCCGCCGAGCGCCCCGACCGGGCAGGCGAGCGAGGAGTCGACCGGGGAGTCGACTGAGCAGTCGACCGGCGTGGTGGGGTGCTGGATCGCCCAGAGCCGAGGCGCGGCGGCACCGCCGGAGCAGGGGCGGCATACCCGCCCTCGAACGAGCGGTTCCCGGGGGCCAACTCGCGCAGCAACGGGTGCGTCGCATGGACCCGGGTGGTCGTGGCGCGCACGCCCGCCTTGCGGGTGAGGTCACGCACGTCGCGGACCTGGTCGTCGGTCATCAAGGTCACGACGGTGCCGGAGGCGCCGGCTCGGGCAGTCCGTCCGGAACGGTGGGTATATGCCTTGTGCTCGACCGGCGGGTCGGCGTGGATGACAAGGGCAACGTCGTCGACGTGAATGCCGCGTGCCGCGATGTCCGTGGCGACGAGAGTCCGCGCAGCCCCCGAGTGGAAGGCCTTCATCGTGGCTGTCCGCGCGTTCTGACTCAGGTTGCCGTGCAGTTCGACGGCAGGCACCCCGGATGCGTTGAGCTGCCGTGCGAGCTTCCTGGCCCGGTGTTTCGTGCGGGTGAACACGACACTGCGCCCAGGGGCTGCGACAAGGTCGAGCAGAACGGGCAGGTGGGCATCCGCGCTGACATGCAGCACGTGGTGAGCCATCGCCGAGTTCGGCGAGTGCGCCGAGTCGGCCTCGTGGGTCACTGGGTCGTGCAGGTAGCGCGTGGCAATGACTCCCACGCCGGCATCGAGCGTCGCGGAAAAGAGCATCCGCTGCCCTCGTGCTGGCGTTGCGTCGAGCAGGCGCCGGACGGCTGGGAGGAACCCGAGGTCCGCCATGTGGTCAGCTTCGTCGATAACGGTGACCTCGACGGCATCGAGCGAGACATGGCCCTGGCCGATGAGGTCCTCAAGTCGGCCTGGGCAGGCAACGACGACGTCGACACCCCCGCGCAGAGCAGTGACCTGGGGGTTCTGGCCGACACCGCCGAACACTGTGCGCGAGGTGAGCCCAAGACGCCGTGCCAGGGGGGTCATGACGTCATCGATCTGCGTGGCGAGCTCACGTGTGGGGGCAAGGATGAGCGCACGGGGACGACGGGGCCGGCGAGGCGTCGCACTGCCTGCCAGCCGGGCGAGAACCGGCAGCACGAATGCGATCGTCTTTCCCGACCCGGTGCGTCCGCGCCCGAGGACGTCTCGACCCGAGAGGGAGTCGGGCAGAGTGCTCGCCTGGATGGGAGTGGGGGTCGTGATCTGCTGCGAGGCAAGGGCCTCAACGAGCGGTGTGGGCACGCCGAGCATGCGAAAGGTCTGGGTGGACATGAGGTCCTTCGTTGTTCCTGGCTCGTCGCGGCCGGTGCGGTCAGCGACGGCGGTGATGCTCTGCCGGGCGGGGCTCTGGGCCGCAGCGCTGTGCCGGAAGTGGTGTCCCGACGCGCAGGCATTGACATCAAAGAGTGCGCGACTCGAGGCAGAAGGCGGGGCGCGCCCCACCAGTCTACGGGACCTAAGGGGCACCCGCCCTCACGCCGCCTCCAGGGGGCTGCGCGAGGGCGGCGGCACGAGGGCGGCGGCGCGAGGGCGGACACGACCTTCATCAAGGCTTCACCGAGCGATCCGTTGAGCCTTCATCACAGTCCCGTTGACTCAAGTGCATCGACTCAAGTGCACCGACTCAAGTGCACCGACGAAGACCACCTAGGAAGAGAGCCCGCGATGAAGACCACGACCCGAATGACGTTCATCACCATCGGTGCCGGTGCCTTGCTTGCCACCGGACTCGCCGCCGCCCAGGCGACTGGTGCCAGTTCCACGGCCACCAGACCTATGGCGCAAGCGGACCAGGCGCTCGCGACACGACTGTCGTTCAACCGCGAGGAGGAGCGGATGGCGCGTGACCTCTACGCCACCATCGCCGACCTCTATGACGGGGCCCGGCCCTTCAGCATGATCACCACGAGCGAGCAGCGGCACTTCGACGCCGTCGGGACACTGCTCGAGCGGTATGCCGTGCCCGACCCGTCTGCTGGCAAACCGGCAGGCAGCTACGCCGACCCGACTCTGCAGCAGCTGTACGACGACTGGCTGGCCACCGCGAAGACCTCGGTCAACGCGGCCTACCGTGTCGGGGTCGAACTCGAGCAGCGTGACATCGCCGATCTCGAGAAGACGATCGCGGCGAGCCCTCCGGCTGATGTCACCCGGGTCCTCCAGAACCTGCTCAAGGGGTCACACAACCACCTTGCGGCATACCAGCGGGCTGCCTCCGGCACGCTCGGCACCGGAGGCGGCGCCGGAGCGTGCCAGGGCAACGGTCCCGGAGCATGCGGCGGCCAGGGCGCTGGTCTCGGTCAGGGCGCTGGTCTCGGTCAGGGCGCTGGTCTCGGCCAGGGCGCTGGTCTCGGTCAGGGCGCTGGTCTCGATTGCCCCTACCGGGACTCTGCCCCCTGAGCGCCGCCAGCTAGCGGGAGTCCGGCTGTGAACGTCGCTCCGTGACCACGCCCCGGTGACTGCGCCTTGAGGTCACCCCCGTGGGCGCGCACGATCCCGCGGGCGATGGTCAGCCCCACTCCCGAGCCCCGATCGGAGATCGGGGCATCCACGTCCCGAATGCGATAGAAGCGTTCGAAGATCCGCTCGAGGTCTTCTGCGGCGACACCCTTCCCGGTGTCGGAGACCGTGATGAGCGCCCACTCGCCAGCCGGTTCGGCCCGCACCGACACCACCCCAGGTGCCGGCGTGGCCCGCACGGCGTTCCCGACGAGGTTGGTGATCACCTGAGCGATCCGGTCCGGGTCGGCATCGGCCCACAGCGCCGCTTGGCCCGTGTCGACGCGCAACTCGAGGCCGGCGTCCTCGACCTGGACCCGCAGCCGTTCCGCCGAACCTGCGACGGTCTCACGCAGATCCACCCGCTGGGTCCGCACGAAGAGACGGCCCTCCTGAGTGCGGGACAGAGCGGACAGATCGTCGGCGAGGCGGCGCAGCCGCCGCAGTTCCTCTCCGACCCGGTCGAGCTCGGCCGTGCTGGTCGCCACAACCCCGTCGATCATCCCCTCGACATATCCCTCGGCGACGGTGAGCGGGGTGCGCAGTTCGTGGGCGACGTCTGCAACCAACCGCACGCGACGGGTTTCGGTCTCCTCGAGGGTGATCGCCAGGGTCGCAATGTCGTCAGCGAGGTCGGCGAGCTCACGCTCCTGCGGGCGGGCGAGCTCAACGGCATACCGACCTTGGGCGATCTGGCGCGTCGTCTCGCCCAGAGCGCGCAGCGGCTTCACCAACCGGTATGCCGCGAACGCCCCGAAAAGGACGGCTGCGACGAACCCGACGCCGGTGCCGACGACAAGGGCCCGGGTGACCACATCGGCGACCTGCCCTCGCAGCGCATGATCCCCCGGTCCTGGCCCCCGGCCCAGGTGCATACCCATCCGCAGGGACTGGTCGAAAAGGACTGGGGCGAGCAGCCGGACGACGACAAAGGTGGCCGCCCCGCCCAGGGCGGCGACGAGGGCATGCGAGAGGACGAGCCGGACGACGAGGCGGTTCATGTCAGCTCGGGTTCGCTTGGCTCGGGGAGGAACTTGTAGCCCACACCGCGCACGGTGCCGATGAAGCGAGGGGCCGCCGCGTCGTCGCCGAGCGCGCGACGCAGTCCTCGGATGTGGACGTCGACGACACGCTCGTCACCGAAGAAGTCGTACCCCCAGACCTTCTCGAGGAGTTGGGACCGGGAGAACACCCGCCCCGGTTGCAGGGCGAGCTCACGGAGCAGGTCGAACTCAAGGGCGGAGAGGTGCACCGGTGCGCCGTCCACCTCAGCCTCACGCCGGCGTGGATCCAGGGCGAACCCGGTGAAACGCAGCACACCGTCCTCGATGTGGCTGCCGACCTTCTCGGCCCGGGACCGGTCCGAAGTGCGGCGCAGCACGGTGCGCACCCGTGCGACGACCTCGCGGGGGCTGAACGGCTTCGTGACGTAGTCGTCGGCGCCGGTACTCAGCCCGATGAGGGTGTCGGACTCCTCAGCGCGGGCGGTGATCAGGATGACGAAGACGTCGGAGGAGCGCCGGATCGTCGCGAGCACGTCGAGGCCGTCGAGGTCGGGCAGCCCGATGTCGAGGAGGACGACGTCGGGGGCATCGGGTGGTCGCGCCAGCGCCCGGCGCAGCGCCTCGGCACCGGTGCCGGCCTCGTCGACGACGTGACCCTCGGCTTCCAGGTAGGCCCGCAGAACCCGCCGGATGTCCGGGGCGTCGTCGACGACGAGGATGCGGCGCGGCATACCGGTGAAACTACGGCACCGTCCATGCAGGAGGGACCGATACCGTGGCCAACCATGAGCGAGGACACCTTCCGCACGGTCATCGAGCCATTCCGGATCCACTCGGTCGAACCGTTGCGGATGACCACGGCCGCCCACCGGCGCGAGGTGGCTCGGCGAGCGGCATACAACCTCTTCCAGATCCGCTCCGAGCACGTCCTCATCGACCTGCTCACCGACTCGGGCACCGGCGCGATGAGTCGGGACCAGTGGGCAGCGATCCAGCACGGCGATGAGTCGTATGCCGGCTCGCCGAGCTACTTCGTCTTCCGTGATGCCGTCCAGGCGCTGTTCCCGTACACCCATGTCATCCCCACCCATCAGGGCCGGGCCGCGGAGAAGATTCTCTTCACCGTCCTCGGTGGGCCTGGGAAGGTGGTCCCGAGCAACACCCACTTCGACACCACCCGCGCAAACATCGAGTACACCGGAGCCGAAGCCGTGGACCTCGTCATCGCCGAGGGAAGCGACCCGCAGTCACTGCACCCGTTCAAGGGGAACATGGACCTCGACCGGCTCGAGGCCCTGCTCGCCGAGCGTGGCTCCGACGTGCCCTGCGTCATGATGACGATCACGAACAACTCCGGCGGCGGGCAGCCGGTCTCGCTGGCGAACCTGCGCGCCGTCAAAGAGGTGTGCCGAGCCCACGGTAAGCCCCTCTTCCTCGATGCGTGCCGGTTCGGCGAGAACGCCTGGTTCATCCGGGAACGCGAAGAAGGGCAGGCCGGCCGGGACGTGCCCGACATCGTCCGCGACCTCGCTGCCTGCGCTGACGGCATGACGATGTCGGCGAAGAAGGACCCGATGGGCAACATCGGCGGCTGGCTCGCGATCAACGACGACGACCTGGCCCAGCGGTGTCGCTCACTGCTCATCCTCACCGAAGGCTTCCCCACCTACGGCGGGCTCACCGGGCGGGACCTCGAGGCCGTCGCGCAAGGGCTCAAAGAGTGCGTCGACCACGACTACCTGCGCTACCGGATCCGCTCCACGGCCTACCTCGCCGATGCGCTCGACCAGCTCGGGATTCCGTGTCTGAAGCCGGCCGGCGGGCACGCGGTGTACCTCGACGCCAAGGCACTGCTCCCGCACATCCCACCCCTGGAGTTCCCGGGGCAGGCGCTCGCGGTCGCGCTCTACGAGGCTGGTGGTGTGCGCGCCTGCGAGATCGGGTCGGTCATGTTCGGCCGACACCCCGACGGCAGCCAGTCCCCCGCCGCGATGGAACTCGTCCGGCTCGCTATCCCGCGCCGGACATACACCCAGAGCCACATCGACTACGTCATCGAGGTGTGCGAACGGGTAGCCCAGCGCGCCGAGGAGCTGCGCGGCTACCGCATCGTCCAGGAACCACCGGCGTTGCGGCACTTCACCGCGGCCTTCGCACCGATCGCCTGACCCACCCGGACAAGGCACGCGTTCAAGGAGGCGTCGATGGCCACCCCTGAGATCTACGTCCAGATTCCCGCATACCGGGACGGTGAACTCGCCTCGACCCTGCTTGACCTGTACGCCCAGGCGAACCGGCCGACGCGGTTGCGCACCCGGGTCATCTGGCAGCACGCTCGTGGCGAGCAGTTGCCAGAGCGAGTCCGGCGTCTGCCCGGGGTGGAGATCGAGGATCTCCCTGCGGAGCAGAGCCACGGTTGCGGCTGGGCCAGACGCCGCGCCCGCGCCGGGTGGGCAGGGGAGCCCTACACGCTTCTCCTCGACAGCCACCACCGGTTCGTCGACGGATGGGACGACCTGGTCCTCGAGATGTATGCCGCGCTCGAAGCCGCGGGCCACGCCAAGCCGCTGTTGACGGCATACCTGCCGGCCTACGATCCCGCGTCCGAGCCGTGGGGTCGCCGGGAGGTGCCGTACCGTATGTATCCCTTGGGTCGAGAGGAGGGGGTGCTCACGAAGCTGACCAGCCGGCCGATCCCCTGGTGGGAGCAGCTGAACATCCCAGTGCCGGCCGACTTCCTCTCGTATCACTTCCTGTTCGCTGCCGGCACCTTCAACGTCCAGGTCCCCATCGACCCCGAGCCCTACTTCTTCGGCGACGAGATCGTGCTGTCGCTGCGGGCCTACCAGTTGGGGTACGACTTTTTCCACCCGCATCGGGTGGTCGGATGGCACGCCTACAGCCGCACGGCCCGAGTACCGCACTGGGATGATCATCCGGACTGGGGGGAGCGACACCGGGCGGCGCTGCGCTGGATGCGTGAGTTGGCGGCAGGGCGTCATCCACTGCCCAACGAGGTCCGCACGATCTCGGACTACGAGCAGCACATCATGACCCGGATCGTCAGGAGTGCAGCGGCATGAGCGCGGCGACCGACTCGAGTATCCGCGACCAGGCCGGTGGTCCCGTGGTGACCGACGCTTTCCTCGAGACTGAGCAGTGCGAGGCGCTCCTCGACGAGTTGCGCTTCGCGTGGTGGCAGCCGAGTACGGTCGTGGAGCGCGACGACGGGCGCGCGCTGGTGTCCGTCGAGAGTGGCTGCCGGGTCAGTGAGTCGGCGCAGCAGGCCTGGTTCCCCCACGTCCTCGCCACACTCCTTGACCGGATCGAGGAACGGCTGCACCACCTCCGGGGGGTCGAGCCCAGGAACCTCGAACCGTGGCAGGCGGTTCGCTACCGGGTGGGGGGACGGTTCGACCTGCACCACGACGGCGGGGTGTTCGCCGCCGAACCAGCAGGCGAGCGCAACACGACGATCCTGCTCTATCTGAACACCCCGGAAGCAGGGGGTGGCACCCACTTCCCTGAACTGGAGCGAGTCGTCGCAGCCCGCGCCGGCCGCCTCGTCACCTGGGACAACCTCACGGTCGACGGCAGCCCCGATCCCCGAGTGCGGCACCGCGCCCTACCGGTACGCGCCGGCACGAAAACCATCCTGACTACATGGGAGCGGGAGCACCCGACCAAAGGGCCCCTTCCCTCGCCGGACCAGGAGGCTCACCCCCTCGCCGGACGAGGGGGCCCACTCCCCCACCGGGGCCGGCGGTCGCCTGCCCCGACACCTCGATGGAAGGACACCCATGACCAGTGAGAGCGAGATCATCCGGGCGGTGCGGGCACGCTATGGCCCGGTCATCAACATCGACCAGGCCCCTGAGCACCTCATTGACATCATCCGCCGGTTCGGCGCCGACGACCCCGATGGCGGACTGCCTCCCGGTGGCGTGCCGACCCCACCACCGCCTCCGGGTCCTTCGAGTATGCAGGAAGGGCCGCGCATCGATGACGTCATGCGGGCCGTGCTTGAGCTGACCCGGAAGGTCACCCTGCTCGAGGAGCGGCTCGGCGGCCGCGGCTGAGCTGCTCCTCGCCCGGGCTTGACCGCTGGCAACCTTGACCGCTGGCATCCCGCCGGTGGCCTTCCGCCGGTGCCGTCAGCCGTGTTCCGGGGAGCGCCACCGGTCAGGTGTGCAGCACGGCCGCGCCACCGAACCGGCCGTGGGCCAGGTCGCTCAGAGCCCGGGGTGCCTGATCCATGGGGTATGCCGTTGTCGTTGCCTTGATCCGGTGCCGAGCGGCGAGCCGGAGGAACTCCTCGCCGTCCTGGCGGGTGTTCGCTGTGACGCTGCGCAGGCTCCGCTCCCGGAACACGTGCTCGTCGTAGTCGAGTGGAGGGATCTGGGAGAGCCAGATCCCGGCGACGGCCAGGATGCCACCACGGTCGAGGGCAGCCAAGGCGAGTGGGACGAGGGTGCCAGCCGGAGCGAACAAGATTGCGCCGTCCAGGGGCTCGGGTGGGATGTCGGTGGCCCCGCCGACGGAGTCGACCCCGAGTCGGGTAGCCAGCGCCCGATTGTGCTCCCCCCGAGTGAGCACGTGGACCCGCATTCCTTCGGCCAGGGCGAGCTGGGCGGTGAGGTGGGCGCTGCCTCCGAACCCGTAGATTCCCAGCCGTCCGCCCGGGGGAACTTTCGCCGCCCGCAGCGACCGGTAACCGATGATGCCCGCGCACAGTAGCGGCGCTGCCTGCTCGTCGCTGATCTCGGGTGACAGCGGGTAGGCGAAGCCCTCGTGGGCCAAGCAGGACGGTGCATAGCCGCCGTCGACGTCCCAGCCCGTGAACTGCGGGTGCTCGCAGAGATTCTCCGCGCCCCGGCGGCAGGGGCCGCAGGTCCCGTCGGTCGACGCGAGCCAGGGGATCCCAACCCGGTCACCGAGTGCGAAACGGGTCGCCCCCGGCCCGAGTCCGTCGACGATCCCGACGATCTCGTGCCCGGGAGTCACCCTGGATCTGCGCGGCGGCAGGTCCCCCTCCGCGAGGTGGAGATCGGTTCGGCACACCCCGCAACAGGAGACCCTGACCCGGATCTGGCCCGGTCCGGGCACCGGTTCTGCCTTGTCGACGAGGACGAGCGGTCCTTCGTCGATCGGTCCACATCGGTCGACGACCCAGCTGCGCATCACCGCACTCCTTCCGCCCACGCAGGACTGCCTCATCGTCCCCTGTCCCTGGGCATGGGGACAACCGTCGTCTGTTGTCTGAGGCTGTATGCCGTCGCCACTAGAGAGTCTGATACACCCCAATGAACCCGGATCGTCCGCCAGGCGCAGGTGCGGGTCAGGCGCCGGTGCGGGTCAGGACGCTCGCTGCAGGGCGCCCTGGATCCGGGAGCGCAGGATCGGTGCCGGCTGGGCGCCGATCATCGTGTCGATGACCTCGCCGCCTCGCATGACCAGCAGCATCGGGATGCTCTGTGCCCGGTAGCGCATCGCTGTGCGCGGCGAGTTGTCGACGTTGACCTTGACGATCTTGAGCTGCCCGGCCATCTCGGCTGCCAGGGTTTGCAGGACCGGTGCGATCAGCCGGCACGGCCCACACCACGGAGCCCACAGGTCCACGACGACGAGCGGCTTGGTGTCGATCGCCTCGTCGAAGGTGTCATCGCCGACGTCGACGATCCACGGCAGATCGGTCTTGCACTGGGCACATCGCGGATGCCCTTGCGCAGCAATGGGGAGACGGTTCTTGGTGCCGCACGAGGGGCACACGACGACAGGGTCAGCCATGGACCCAGCGTAGGCGCTGCGCAAGTAGGCTCGCCCGGCATGGACCACGGTGAGCGCCTCGGGTTCGCGGCCGCCGGCTACGGACAGAACCTGGTCTACAACTGGGTGTCCCTCTATCTGCTGGCGTTTCTCTACGACGCGACCGGGCTCTCGCCTCGCGGGATTGTCACGCTCACGGCCGTCCTCGTCGCGGCCAAGGCCTGGGATGCCGTCACCGACCTGCTCATCGGGGTGCTCATCGACCGCACTCGCACCCGCTGGGGCACCTTCCGGATCTACCCGATCATCACCGCTGTGCCGATCATGGTGCTCACCGCCTGGCTGTTCTCGGCACCGGCAGGCAGTGAGACCCGCACCCTCCTCACCATCGGCATCACCTATGTCCTGTGGTCCGCGGCATACACCTGCAGTGACGTCCCCTACTGGTCCCTGACCACCGTCATCACCACGGACGACGCCGCACGCTCCCGCCTGGTCAGCTGGGCACGTACCGGCGCGATGCTCGCCCTAGCCAGCGTGGTCCTCGGTGGCGCCCCGCTCGCCTTGGCCCTGTCCGGCCCCACGACGACACCAGGACACGCGAGCGCCCAGGGCTGGTCCCGGGCGAGCATGCTCGTCGCTGCAGCCGGGATGGCCCTGTTCACCCTTGCCTTCTTCGCCACCTCGGAGAAGGTGCCGCACCGGCGTGACCCGCTGCCGTTCCGGCAGGCGGTGAAGGTCTTCGTCAGTGACCGGCCGCTCTTCCTCGTGCTGCTCTCCGGGGTGCTGTGCTTCGGTCAGTTCGTCATCCAGGTCGGCGGCGCCGTCGTCTCCAGCGTCGTCTTCGGCGACGTCACCGTGTTCACGGCCCTGGGGGGGACCCTCATCGCGTCGATGACCATCTCCGCGCTGCTCACCCCGATGGTGCTGCGACACACCACCCGCAAACGACTCATCGTCACCTGCCTGCTCGGTATCGCCGTCGCGTCCCTGCTGCTGTATGCCGTGGGCTACCGGTCGCTGCCACTGGTCCTCGCGTGTCTGGCCCTGGGTGGGCTGTTCCAGGGAGCGCATCTGGTCACCTTGACGATGATCATCGGCGACACCGTGGACTTCATCGAGATCCGTTCCGGGGAGCGGATGGACGGGGCGAGCTTCGCCGGGCTGACCTTCACGAGCAAGTTCTCCTCAGCCCTGGCGACCATGGTCTTCGGTGCGGTCGTGGCGTGGGTGGGCTACCGGGCCAGTGCGCCGGTCACCGATGCGATGCGGGACGGCATCTGGCTCAGCGTCACCATCGTCCCGGCAGCCAGTTCGCTTCTCGGGATGATTCCGTACCTGTGGTACGACGTCCCGGAGAAGTCCCTCGCCACGCTCCTGGCCAATGCCCGTGCCGAGCGCGGAGTACACATCGGTGGCACCCACGAAGGTTGACCGAACCAGCCGTGGACTCAGACCGAGCCCGCGCCCTGTGCACAGCAACGGACTTGGCGCGACATATGTGCCCCTCGCGGCGACCGCCAGGCCGACCGTTCGGCACCAGGTCCGTCGACAAAACGGCCTATTGGCCGATAGTTCGACACCGCCGCACCGCCGCTGTGGCTCGGTGGTTCTCGGGTCAGACCGACAGGTGGATGCACCTCATACAGCCGGGGTATCCGGGGACAACCAGGTGACCCCGGTGAACCCGTGTGCGGTGCAGGCGTCCTGGACTGTGTGGAACACCGTCGATTCGTTGCGCAGGAACAAGCCGTCGCTGGTGTCGTGCCCGGAGGCGATCAATGTGGTCACCGCGGCGGAGCGTCCGAAGAGAACCGTCGGCAACTCCGCGGCATTGGCGACTCCTTCGTTGAGGAAGAGCACTGCGTCGGTGGGGTCGGGCACGGACCGGCAGGTGGCCAGGACGACGAACCTGCGTAGTTCGCGCAACGGCAGGACCATCGCCACATCGGCCTGCGGCGCACCGAAGCCGACCTGCTTGCGGCGCGCAGACAGCCGCCTGGTGCGGGCGGTAGTGAACCCGGTCGCACCTGAACGGGTCTCATAGCCCGCGGTGAGGGTCACCGTCAACCCTTTGGGGAGTGCAAGACGCACCGCCAGCACCCCCTCGCTACCCGGCTCAGGATGGAACACCGCCGTCGGCATCGCCTCGACCCGCAGTCGGTGATGAGGGCTGGTCTGGGATGCCGCGAGTCCGCTCGGCGTGGCCGAGGAGTCCTGCCCGGGGACCGGGGTCGCTCGGTGTGAGCGCACGCCCTGCACTTCGGTGGCGGGCGGTGGACTGAGGTCGAGGCCGTTGCGGGAGTGTTGCGCGGAGAACCGCTCCTTGAGGAACGCGTCCTGCAGGCGCAACTCATGATCATCGTGCTCAACTTGTGCCCGCTGCACGTCGTGAGTGACCTGGTGGAGCAGCCGTAGCTGCTCGACGACGAGGCGCTCACCTTCGGGGGAAGCGCCACCGCGGCTGTTCGCCCGGCTGTGCCGGAATGCCTCCAGCGTGTCCGGGAGGTAGCGATCGACGATGTCGAGCAGGGTCGGCCCGATCTCCTGCCCCACGGGTGGAGCTGCGTCGGCGATCGCGCGGGCGAGCAGCATGGCTTCCACGGGCAGCGCTCCGTCGAGGGAGTTGGCCAGCCGCACCGCGAAGTGCCCGGCCCGCAGCGGCGGGGTCACCGAGCGGGGGGCGGCGAGGAAGGCGACGAGCTCGGGGATGCTCCACCCGCTGACATCCACTCGGCCGCGCCGCCGCAGCGGTGCCGGCAGGGTCGCGGCGGCAGCCCGCTCGACACGAACAGTGGCCGCCCGGCGAACGCGGCGGGTGAGGCGTTCGCCGCGCTCTGCGGGCGGCATACCGGAGTCGATCTCGAACACGGATGGTCAGTGGGGGAGGTGGGCGTCCAGCCACTCGATGACGTCGGCGGTGACCTCGTCCCGGTTGGTCTCATTGAGCATCTCGTGCCGACCCTGTGGATACAAAGTGAGCGTGACGTCAGCGAAACCGAGGCGTCGGTAGCGCTCCGCCACCTCGGTGGGACCCTTGCCAGCGGCACCGACCGGGTCTTGATCACCGGAGAAGATGAGGATCGGCAGCGACTTCGGGGTCCGCGCGACGTAGCCGTCCCGGTTCACCTTGGCCAGCCCGGGGAGCAGATCAGTCCAAAAGCCGGCAGTGAAGAGCTCGCCGCACCACTCGTCGTCGACGTACTTGTCGACCTCAGCCTCGTCGCGGGAGAGCCAGTCGAACTTCGTCCGGTTGGGTTTGAACGCCGAGTTGTACTGCCCAAACGAGAGAGTGTCCATCAGGGCGCTGCGGTGTCGGCGGCCGCGGGTCAGAGCCTGCAGCGATGCGACCCGGGCACCCAGCGAGCCGAGCAGACCGGGGTCGCCGGCGGTTCCGGAGAGGATGAGGCCGGCGAGGTCACGGCCGTGCTCGGCAGCATAGGAGCGAGCAAGGAAGCTCCCCATGGAGTGGCCGAACAGGACGACCGGCAGCCCCGGATGCTCCTCGCGGGCTCGAGCGGTGACCGAGGTGAGGTCTTCGACGATAGTGCCGAAACCATCGGAGTCGGCCAAGTAGCCACTGTCCTCATGAGTGACCGCCGTGCCCTTGTGGCCGCGGTGGTCGTTGGCGTAGACGGCGAACCCGGCATCGGTCAAGGCCCCGGCAAACCGGGAGTAGCGCTCAGAGTGCTCTGCCATCCCGTGGGCGATCTGAACGACCGCACGCGCAGACGTGCCCCCGGAGGGGAGCCAGCGGCGCACGAACAGTGCGGTCCCGTCCGGGACGGTGAGGGTGAAGGTCGCGGCATCCATGGGGACCATTGTCACCGACAGCATCAGCGGTTCGGCACCGGCACGGGCACGGGCACCGGCACGGGCACGGGCACGGGCACGGGCACGGGCACGGTAGCTTCGAGTCCGTGGCGGATCCCTCGGACGTGACGACGCTGGCGGGGCTCCAGGCGATCATCGACGCCACCTATGGAGCCCGCGACCGCGCCCGGGGTGTTCCCGCGACCGTGGCGTGGATCGCTGAGGAGGTCGGCGAGCTCGCTCAGGCGGTCCGTAAGGGCAGCCGGGAGGCGCAGGTGCACGAGTTTGCCGACGTGCTGGCCTGGGTCGCCTCACTCGCCAATCAGATGGAGATCGACCTCTCCGCCGCCGTGCTCCGGTATGCCGCAGGCTGCCCCCGCTGCAACCAGACACCCTGCGCCTGCCCCTGATCCCCCCTGCCCCTGATCCCCCCTGCCCCTGATCCCCTGCCCCTGATCCCCTGCCCCTGATCCCCCCGCCCCCATCCCCCCGGGCTCCACCCCACAGACCACACGATTTCGGGGTGACCCGGCAACTGGGACGACACCCCGGACGGTTTGTCCAGTTTGGCCAGGCTTTCGGGGTCTCACGCAGCGGCCCTCCACGATCAGCGCAGCAGGGCACGGACCGCGTCGATCGTGTCGGCCTGCGCAGCAGCCTTGTCCGGCCGGTACCCACGCACTCGGGCGAACCGCAGCGCCACTCCACCGGGATACCGCGGCGAGCGCTGCACCCCGTCGATGGCCACCTCGACGACGAGTTCGGGGCGCAGCCACAGCACTCCCGCGGTTTCGCGCACGGCATACCGGGGGAAGGTGGCGGTTTGCCAGCGCAACAACTCATCGGTGAGCCCCTTGTAGGTCTTGCCCACCATGACGTATGCCGCCTGCCCACCTACCGCCTGCCCACCCGGCGCCTGCCCACCCGGCGTGCCTGGCGTGTCCGACGCCATCGGGTTCGGCGCCATCGGGTTCGGCGCCATCGGGTTCGGATCACGGGCACCGAGATGGAGGTTGGAGAGCCACCCGGTGCGCCGGCCGTAGCCCCACTCGACAGCAAGAACGACGAGGTCCAGGGTGTGCACCGGCTTGACCTTGCGCCATGCCGTCCCCCGTCGGCCCGCGGCGTAGCGGGAGGACCCGTCCTTGACCATGACGCCTTCGTGGCCGGCGGCGAGCGCCTCGGCAAGCACTTCGGCGAGCACCTGGTCAGCACGCGCGACATCCGTGGTGAACACTCCAGGCACCTGATGCTCCCCGACGACACCCGCCAGCACGTCGAGCCGCTGCGTCAGCGGCTCGTCGATGAGGTCGCGTCCGTCCAGATGGAGGATGTCGAAGAACCACGCAGCGAGCATCGCGTCATGGGATCGGCCCGAGCCGAACCGGCTCATCGTCTCCTGGAACGGGCGCGGCGCTCCGGAGGGGTCCAGTGTGAGCGTCTCTCCGTCGAGGATGAGGCTGTCCGCGGGGAACGTCTCCACCAGAGCGACGATCTCCGGCACTCGGGCGGTGATATCCGCGTGGGTTCGGGTGAACACCGCGATCGCGTCCTGGCGCTTGTGCACCTGAATCCGGGCACCATCGAGCTTGTACTCCACCCGGAGCAGCCCGCCGCCCGTCCGGGGACGGAGAGCGTCGGCGGAGTCGTCGGCGGTGCCGTCGGCGGTCGCGGCGGCGGTCGCGGCGAGCATGGGCTGCACCGGGGTTCCCACGGTGAGAGTGACCTGGTCCACCGCATCTGGGTCGGCGAGGAGCCTCGCCGCGCTCGCGCCGAGCGACCCGCCGAGCATGACCGCGCGCCGCACGGCAGCAGACGGCTTGTCGATGGCGACGGCGAGCGCGTCGGTGAGGACACCGGCCAGCGCTCCGGTGCGCAGGTCCCCGAGGAGGGTGCCGCGCAAGAAGGTGCGTTCCGCGGTGCTGGCTCGCGTCCACAGCGTGGTCAGGATCTCCTCGCGCGAACGAGCCGACCCCGGTCCGTGCGTGTCGGCGAGCTTGTCGTATGCCGCGTCGACGTCACCCAGGGTCAGAGTCGGTGCCCCGGTGGTACCCGCGTTCTCATCGACCGCGCGCACCGTCCGCCAGCCGACTCCCACCCGGCCCTGACGCGGCGAACCCAGCAGGAGGCCGACGAGGATCTCGGCCTCGTGCGGACCGGCGTCGCGCAGGAGCGCAGCGAGGGCGTCCCGCTTCGCCGAGCGGGATCGGGTCGCCTGCACACCAGCAGCCACCGCCATCACCGAGGCGAGCGGCAGACTCATCCATCCTCCGGCGCCAGGACGAGGACGGACAGCGCGAGCAGGCTCTGGGCCGCCTCGCGGACGAGCAGTTGCGAGTCTGGATAGTCTCCGAGGGTGTCGACGGCCAGCTTGTGCAGCTGCCCGACGGTGATCGGGGTCTGCGCGTGCATCCACAGGAGCGCGCCGAGGCCGGAGAGGTGGATCGGCTCGTAGCCGCGCAGGAGCACTGCCTCCCCGTCACTGATCAGGCCGTCGTCGAAAGCTCCCCGCACCAGCCGGCTCTCCCAGTCCACGGACGGCCGCACCTCGCCGCCGGTCACGTCCTGGGCGGGCAGAAGGCGGTCGGGCACCGCGTCGGGGCCCGGCTCAGCAGGGGTCCCGCGCACGTGCAGCCACTCGGGCGCGGTTCCGTCCCGGTCCGGGTGTGGTTCGCTGAGCCCGGCGATGATGTCGAGACAGTCGTCGATCTCGGCGTAGGTCAGCCGATAGGGTCCGCCGTGGCCGGTCAGCGCCCGCGCGAGAACTCCGAGCGCCCCGGGGAGCAGGGGCAGGGACGAAGTCTCTGGCAGGACTGCGAGGGTGGCCTCGATGACGCCGATGGGCTCCAGGGTTGGCGCTGGGGCGGCCGGGTCCCGGACCAGGACGACGACGGTGCGCAGCCGCAGCGGTCCGGGAGCCTCTCGCAGCTCGAGTTCGTCCGGTGAGTGCTCGGACTTCTCGGCAGGCCGCTGAGGATCGGTGATGATGGACAGCGGCTTGGGGTAGGGCTGCACGACGAGACCAGCCGGCTCGGCGACGACGGTCTCGTCGGTGACGTAGCCTAGATGGCGCCCGAGTCGGGTCGCTGCCGTCGTCTTGCCGGTGCCGGACCGGCCAACGAGAGCAACGACCGCACCGGTGCTGCCGGCCATACCGACGGCATGGAACATCAGTGCTCGACCGGCATGGCGACGGATGGCGGCCACAGTGAACGCCCGAGAGACGGCATACGGCGCCTGATCGGCATCCTGGGGCAGGATTGCGTAGTCCGCGACATCTCTGTCGGGCTCCTGAACCGGGCTGGAACCCCAAGGATGCACGGTGAAGACGATCCGGTCGGTCTCGCCCCTGGCCGCCTCCGCCGTGCCGGTCTCGCCACTGGCCGCCTCCGCCGTGCCGGCCCGAGCTGCCGCCCGCGACCACAGTCGAGCCAGCTCAGCGGCGACGTTCTCGTCGATGCGGGTCGTGTCGAACCACCAGGAGGACCCGAAAGCCTCGACAGCGAATCCGCGCACGGCCCCACGCTAGTGCCGTCGCCCGAACCAGCCGCCCAGAGGTGCCCTCGTCTACGCTTCGGTCATGCCTCGACCGCATGCCGCAGCGCTCGTCGAGGACGCGCTGAACCGCCGCCTCGCGAGCCTGCTCGACCGCCGCGGCTGGGCCCACCGGATCCAACCCTTCATCGGCTATGGCAGCCCGATGTTCGTCCGGGTCCTGGCGCGGGTGGTGTTGACCCGGGACACCCCGAGCGGAGATGACCCGCGGGAGAGCCCGGGGCAGAGTATTGACGAGCCGGTGGCCACCCCACTGTTCGACGCCGAGCGGGACAACCGCGGGTGGCGATCGTTCATCACCGCTCCGGTTGTGGACGTCCCGGTGACCGTCCACGTCGGCGACCAGCGGGTTCGCGTGCGCACCGACCGGTCGGGCCTGCTGGATGTCACCGTCCGCGGACACGGTCTGGCCCCTGGCTGGCACGCCCTGCGGATCGAGTCTCCGCGGGCGCAACCAGCGCAGGCGGACGTGCTCGTCATCGGCTCGACCGTCACCTTCGGCGTCGTCAGCGACATCGACGACACCGTTCTGGCCACCTGGCTACCACGCCCGAGCGTGGCGGCGTGGAACACGTTCGTGCGCACCGAGGACGCCCGACGGGCCGTACCGGGTATGGCCACGTTTTACCGAGAGATACGGGCAGCCAACCCGCAGGCCCCCTTCTTCTATCTCTCGACCGGGGCCTGGAACACGATGCCGCAGCTGGCCCGGTTCATGCGCCGCCACGGTTTCCCCACCGGACCGATGCTGCTCACTGACTGGGGGCCGACGACCACCAGTTGGTTCCGCTCGGGGCAGCAGCACAAGCAGGGCAGTCTGCACCGGCTTGCTCGGGATTACCCGCAGATCACCTGGCTGCTCGTCGGTGACGACGGGCAGCACGACCCGAGACTGTATGCCGATTTCGCCCGGGCCAAGCCCTCGTCGGTGGCCGCGATCGCCATCCGTGAGCTCACCGCCGGAGAGCAGGTCCTCGCCCACGGCCTGCCCGTCGCCAACGACCAGCTCGTCCCACCCCCGACCGAGGAACTCACCGTGCCGCTCGTGCGCGCACCCGACGGCTACTCCCTGGCCCGTCAGCTCCGCGCTCTCCTTGACACGGTGTCCAAGCGCCGCAGCCCCAACGCGGTGACCGAGGTGACCGGGGCGACCGGGGCGACAGGCAGCGGTGATGTCTGAGCGGATCGGGGACCCCCGTGCCTGAACTGCCGGAGGTCCAGGCGCTGACCGACTTCCTCGCCACCCGGCTCGCTGGTCGGGCAATCACCGGCGTCGAGTTGGGCTCGATCTCCGTGCTCAAGACCTTCGATCCGCCGCCGTCGGCGCTCGTCGGGGCGCCTGTCACCGGAGTGGCCAGACGCGGCAAGTTCATCGACATTGACTGTGGGGGAACCCATTTCGTCACTCATCTGGCCCGAGCGGGTTGGCTGCGCTGGTCCGAGAAGGCACCTGCGACCCGGCTGCGCCCGGGCCGCTCCCCCATCGAGCTGCGGATGCGTTTCGACGACGGGTCTGGCTTCGACCTCACCGAGGCGGGCACCCACAAACGGCTCGCGGCATACCTCGTCCATGACGTTGCCGACGTCCCGGGGGTTGCCTCGCTCGGGCCCGAGCCGCTCGATGACACCTTCACCCTGGGAGTGTTCGCCGGGATCCTCGCCGGGAATCGGGTGCAGCTCAAGGGGCTACTGCGCAACCAGGGCATCATCGCGGGGATCGGCAACGCCTACTCCGACGAGATCTTGCACGTCGCGAAGCTCTCGCCGTTCGCTCTGGCCTCCTCGCTCGAGGAGAGCACCGTCGAGCGGCTGTATGCCGCCCTGCGCGACACGCTGAGCGCTGCGGTCGCCGCGGCGTCGGGACGACCCGCCGCCGAGCTCAAGGACGCCAAGCGGGCTGGGATGCGGGTGCACGGCAGGACCGGGCAGGCGTGCCCGGTGTGCGGGGATATCGTGCGTGAGGTGTCCTTCGCGGACTCCTCGCTGCAGTACTGCCCGCGATGCCAGACCGGAGGGAAGCCGCTGGCGGACCGGCGCACGAGCCGGTTCCTCAAGTAGTCGCGCTCACCGACCCGGACACCGGCAACTCGCGCTCACGCGTAACGGCTGGCGCTCACGCGTAACGGCGGGCGATCGAGGCGGCTTGGTGGACGTAGCCGCCGCCGAAGAGGACGGCGTGCAGCATGACCAGGTGCAGGTGGTGCAGGCCCTGCCGCTCCCGCCAGCCGGGGGTCAGTGGGTGGGCCTCGTCGTAGGCGGCGAAGATCGTCTCCACATGCGGGGTGCCGAAGAGCGCGAGCGAGGCGAGATCGGTCTCCCGGTGACCGCCGTGCGCCGCGGGGTCGATGAGGGTGCCACCCTCGGTGGTCCACAGGATGTTGCCGGACCACAGGTCACCGTGGATTCGTGCAGGGGTGTCGGCATCGTCGAACTCGCCGTTCTCGAGCCGGATGGCGACCTTCTCGTATGGCGTCCGCCGCCGCTTCTCTTGCCACATCCCCCGCGCCATCCCCAGGCGCAGGGTGTGCCGGATGCGCTGTTCGGCATAGAAGGCGCCCCACGTTCCGACCGGCCGGGTTGGCAGCGGCAACGGCCCCTCCGCGGGGCCGAGCCAGCCGTGGTCGCGCTCCCAGGACGGCGGGGGGCAGCCAAATGCCGACGCACCAGCGTCATGGGTCGCTGCCAGCCGGCGGCCGAAGTCCTCGGCCAGAGCCTCGGTCGGCAGCGTCTGATCGAGATGCTCGAGGATCAGTGCCTCGTCGGTGACGTCGATGACCGGGACCACCCGCGCTCCGGTCCCGCTCGATTGCGCTTCCGCGAGCCAGGTGAGCCCGGCCGCCTCCCACGAGGTGTAGCCAGGAGGGGTGCCGGCGAGCCCTTTACGGTACGTCATGGCCACAGTCTGGCCCACCCCGCGGATCAGCGCACTCACAGGTACCCGACGTCACGCTCACGTCGACCTTTTGCCCAATTGGCCGATAGTTCGACGCCCGATGGCGACGGCGGCCCGGGGGCCCGGCAGCCCGGCGGCGACACGGCATACCGAAATCTCCCGATGTATGCCGCGGACACTAGAGAGCCACATATCCTCCGATCCATGGACCCGATCCGCAACCCCTATGCTCCCGGCGCCGGGCAGCGTCCGCCCGAGCTCGCTGGCCGGGACGAGGAGCTCGCCGCTTTCGACGTCGTCCTTGAGCGAGTCCGGCGGGGACGCCCGGAGCGCTCCATCGTCCTCACCGGACTGCGTGGGGTCGGCAAGACAGTGCTGCTCAACGCTTTGCGCTCGCAGGCAGTGCGCTCGGGGTGGGGCACCGGCAAGCTCGAAGCCCGGCCTGAGGTGTCGCTGCGCCGGCCACTGGCCAGCGCCTTGCACCAGGCAGTCCGCGAGCTCGGGCCGGCCGGCGGCGTCGGGGAGCACGCCCTGGGTGTGGTCAAGTCCTTCGCACAACGGGACGCCGGCCCGGGCGCGAAGCTGCGGGAGCGCTGGCACCCAGGCATCGACGTCCCTGCGGTGCCCGGGCGCGCCGACTCCGGCGACATCGAAATCGACCTCGTCGAGCTGCTCGGCGATATCGGCGGAATGGCCTCCGACACCGGCCGGGGCATCGGGATCTTCATCGACGAAATGCAAGACCTCGGCACCGCCGACGTCTCCGCCCTGTGCGCTGCCTGCCACGAGATCTCCCAGGCCGGTCTGCCACTGGTCGTCGTGGGCGCCGGGCTGCCGCACCTGCCAGCGGTGCTGTCCGCGTCCAAGTCCTACTCGGAGCGGCTCTTCCGTTATGTGCGGATCGACCGGCTCGACAGGTCCGCCGCTGACTCAGCCCTGGAGTTGCCCGCCCAGGAGGAGGGTGCGGCATACGACGAGGCTGCCCTGGACGAGTTGTATGCGGTCACCGGCGGATACCCGTACTTCCTCCAGGCCTACGGAAAGGCAGTGTGGGACAAGGCAACCGCCTCACCGATCAGTGTGGAGGACGTGCGTGTCGCTGCCCCTGAGGCCGAGGCCGAGCTTGCGGTGGGGTTCTTCGGGTCCCGCTACGAGCGGGCCACGCCGGCCGAGCGGGACTATCTGCGCGCGATGGCCGACGCGTCGCATGCTGCGCCGGACGGCCACGAGCGCGGCTGGGCGGAGGCGGTGCCTACTGCCGAGATCGCGGCGCTGCTCGGCAAGCGGCCGCAGTCACTCTCACCTGCTCGGGACGCCCTGCTCAAGAAGGGGCTGGTCTATTCGAGCGAGCGAGGACTCATCGCATTCACGGTCCCGCACTTCGGGAAGTACCTCCTCGAGCAAACCTGATGTCGCTCGCTCGATGTCAACGGCGTCAGCGTCGAGGACCTGGAGGACTCAGCCAACCGGTCGGGAGTCGGCCTGGCGTGTGGCCCTCACCCACGCACCGGGATCGGCGTCCCACTCGTGGGTCTCTGCGTCCCGGAGGCTCCCCGCGGCACGTCGCAACGCCGCCGAATCCCCTAGGTCCCCCGGGTCTCGCCGCGAGACCTCGCGCCTCATCGGATCCCTCACGGTGTGGTTCGCCCGGAGCGGAGCGCGTCGACGCCCTCGCCGGCGAGCCGGGCCAACGCCGCGTCGGTGCGCCCGGTGACAAGGAGTAGAAGGTCAGCCAGCTTGCCGTGAATGGGTTGGCCGTCGCGCACGCCGACATCCACCGGCGCGTCGGTCGCGATCAGCCGCATGCCGCGCATCCGCCGTTGTGCGCGGAATGGCCAGCCCATGCTCCATACTCGCTCGAACCCTGCGACGGCGGCGTCAATGGGCATGGGTCGCTCGATGCCCAGGGGGAGTGCGATGTCCTGGCCGTGGATGAGGATGTCCATGAGGAGGTTGTCGGCATTGGTGATCCGGGGCATGCCCCGCGAGTTGGCGACGCGGCGCAGGGTGTCGGCGATCTCGGCGGTGGGTCGGTGTGCGTAGTCCATGGCGATCTGGGCTGCGGCGTCCCATAGGTGTCCGCGAGCGTGGACGAGGGCGGCGATCAACGTGGGCATGCTCGGTTCGGGCACTGGGCTCATGGCCACGTGGGCGGCCACGTCCCGCACTCGCCACCGCGCACACAACGACGGGCTCTCCCACTGCTGTGGCGTCAGCGAATCGAGCAGGTCGGCCAAGGTCAGGCGCTCGCGCTCGACGTCCCGCCAGCGTGCCTCGTCCATGACGGCCCCTCTCAGTATAATACGAACTTCTGACTATTCTGTTTCCGACGAGGCCCGATTGGCAAGGGGGTTGGCAATGCCGGACGAGCCCAGCTTGGGTGTCCTGCTCTTCCTGCCCTACCGGCACCTGGAGGACCGCGTGCTGGCTGCGGTGCAGGCCGCAGGGCATCCGATCACCTTGGCCCAGGCGCGCGTCTTTGAGCGCGTCGACGCAAACGGCTCCCGATTGACGGCCCTGGCCCGAGCGGCGCAGGTCACCAAACAGACAGCGGGCTACCTCGTCGACCAACTCGAGGAGCAGGGCTACCTCGAACGCACCCCCGACCCGGCCGACGCCCGAGCCAAACTGGTGCGGATCACGGCCAAGGGTCACAGCGTCATCGCCGTGGCCGCTCCGGTCCAGGCCGCCATCGAAGCTCAATGGGCTCAACGGCTGGGCCCTCGGCAAACCACGCTGCTGCGGGAGTCCCTCCTTGCCCTCCGCGAGCTCACCGATCCGTACGCCACCGCCGAATCGCCCGCGACTGCCTCGGCACCACGCCGCGCGCCGCGCGCCGCACGGCATACGCACAGCTCGGAGCCCTGAGTCTGGTTCGTCGTCGGTCAACGCAGAGCCAGGCGTTCCCGTTGACGGCCCGCCCACCCCGGGCCACGCAGCAGGAAACCAAACCGGTCGCGCCACGTGTCCGACGCCGCGATGTCCCGGGCGATGTCGAGCCACTCGTGGGTGGCGATTCGCGCCGGGTTGAACGTATGGATGTTCTTCGTCAGTCCGTAGACCGGCACCTCGACCTCCGGTTCGAAGGTGCCGAAGAGCTTGTCCCAGACGATGAGGATCGAGCCGTGGTTGCGGTCGAGGTACTGCCGGTTCGAGCCGTGGTGCACGCGGTGGTGTGAGGGCGTGTTGAGCACCTTCTCCAACCACCCGATGGAGCGCACCACCTCGGTGTGGATCCAGAACTGGTAGATGAGGTTGAGCTGGCGGGCCCGCTCGATCGCAGCCGGACGCACCCCGAGCAGGGCGAGCAGACCGTAGGGCACCGACAGGGTCACCCCGTCGGCGACCGGCTGGCGCAGCGCGGTCGAGAGGTTGTAGTGCTCGCTGCTGTGGTGGGCCACGTGCACGGCCCACAACCACCTGCTCTCATGCGAGAGACGGTGGTTCCAGTAGTAGATGAGGTCCCACCCGAAGACCGCGACGAGGGTCGCCAACGCACCCCCGCCCAGGTCGAGGCGGCTGCGCTCGAACAGTCGCGCCCCGCTCGTGCGCGCCGCCCAGGTCGTGGGTGCCGTCACCGCGACCGCCGCCACCGCGGCGACCGCACAGGCGCCGGTGAGCCGGTCCATCGGGGTGGGGTCCGGCCCGACGAAGGCGGCCGGAAGCGTCCCGGCATCCGGAAGGGACCCCCCGGCTCGACGACGCATACGCAGCACGTCCCCGACCGCCGTCGCCGCCGCAGCGGCAAGACCTGCCCCGGCCAATACGCGCGCATACCGGCCTCGGCCCGGGGTGATCGGGTCGAGCACCCGCTTGGCCACGTATGGCGCGAACAGACTGCCCAGGCCCATGGTCAGGCTGGCGAGGGTGTCCGCCAGCGAGTAGTCCCCGGGGCGCCAGGTGTCCGGGTCGACCGGATGCCGCCGGTACCACCAGTACTCGGCCCCCATCGACCCGACGAACGCCGGGATGGCGAGCACGGTGAGGTCGACCCTGGGCACGCCCGTGAGGTTATCTCGCGTCTCTGCACACGGCGCCGGGCGACCGGGTCAGCGGCGCCCAGGCCCGGGATCAGCCGAAGAGCTGACCACCCCAGTCGGCACCCTCGCGCAGGCCGGGCGGGCAGACGAACAGGGCCGACCCGGTGTGCACGATGTACTCGTTGAGCAGGTCCTTGCTGGCCAGGGCGCGCTGCAGAGGCACAAACTGGCGTCCCGGGTCCCGCATGAACGCGACGAAGAAGAGCCCGGCGTCGAGATGGCCCAGACCGTCCGAGCCGTCGGTGAAGTTGTAGCCGCGGCGCAGGATCCGCACCCCGCCCAGGTTGTCAGGGTGGGCGAGGAAGACATGCGAGCGCACCGGGATCGCCGGTTCGCCGTCGGGGTCGGTGCGGGTGAAGTCGACCGGTTCGAACTCCTGGCTCTGACCCAGCGGGGCGCCGGTGGCCTTGGCCCGCCCGAAGGTGTCCTCCTGGTCGAGCAGGGTCTGTCGGTCCCAGACCTCGATGTGCATCCGGATGCGGCGCGCGACGAGGTAGGAGCCACCGGCCAGCCAGGCGGCATCCCCGGGGACGTCCTGCGCGTCGACCCACACGTGCTCGTCGAGGGCGTCACTCTCCTCGGCCATGATGTTGGCCGTTCCGTCCTTGAAGCCGAACAGGTTGCGCGGGGTCAGCTGGGCCGACGAGGTCGACGAGGTGCGGCCGAAGCCGAGCTGGCTCCAGCGCACCGAGACGGTGCCGAACCCGAGGCGGACGAGGTTGCGCACCGCGTGCACCGCGACCTGCGGGTCGTCGGCGCAGGCCTGGATGCACAGATCTCCGCCGGTGCGCTCCTCCTCGAGGGCATCGCCGCGGAAGGCCGGCAGGTCGACCAGGGCAGCGGGCCGGCGCCCGGCCAGGCCGAAGCGGTCGTCGAAGAGCGAAGGGCCGTATCCGATGGTGATGGTTAGGTTGGCCGCCGGCAGGTCGAGCGCCTCGCCGGTGTCGGTCGGGACGGCGTTGGGTCCCAAGCCGACGACACCGCCGGGGGCGGCCTCGGCGCCGCGGGTCATCCGCTCGGCGGCCCGGGTCCAGGCAGTGAGCATCTCGCGCAGCCGGGCCGGGTCCTTCGTCGTCACGTCGAGCGCGACGAAGTGCATCCGGTCCTGAGCCGCGGTGGTGATACCGGCCTGGTGGATCCCGCGGAAGGGCACCGGCTCGGTCGCTCCGGCGGGCCCACCGCCGGGCCCGCCCGCGGCATCCACCTGGCCCGGCGACGGCGGCTCGGCCGCGAGACGGATCCATCCGGCCGCCGCTCCTGCGAGCGCAGCGCCGGCCCCGCTGGCCAGGACCGTTCGACGCGTCGCCGCAGTCACTTTCCCGCCACGACGCCAGCGAACTTGGCGACCTGCTCGCTCACGGCATCCAACGCGGAGGACAGCGCCCGGATCCGCTCCTGCGGGATGTCGTTGTACAACCGGTAGCCATCGCCCACAACCTCGGCGTCGAGCAGTCTGTCGAGTTCGGCTGCGCGGGCGTCGTAGTCGGCCAGCAGCGCAGCATCCCGCTCCTGCAGAACGGGTCGGAGTGCCGCGATGGCCTGCTTGCTGCCCTCCCAGTTGGCCGCGAAGTCCCACATGTCGGTGTGGCTGTATCGCTCCTCCTCACCGGTGATCTTGCCGGTGGCCATCTCGTCGAGCAGGGCGAGGGCGCCATTGGCCAGCTGCAGGCCGTTGAAGCTGAGTTTCTTGGCCTGCGTGACGATCGTCGTCACGTCGGTGAGTAGCTGGTCCGCGACGGCGGAACTGTCGGCCTGCAGGCCGTCGACCCACAGGTCTTTCTCGAGTCGGTGGTATCCGGTGAACGTCATACCGTCCTGTACGACGTCCTCCCGACCGTCGATCTTCGGGTCGAGGTCACCAAAGCTCTCGGCCACCGGTTCGATCCGCTCCCAGGGGGTGCGCGCGAGCGGATAGAGCGCCTTGGCCTTCTCGACGTCGCGCGCCTTGACGGCCGCCACGAACTCGGTGGTGCGTTCGAGGAGGAGGTCGGCCTGCTGCCCGACGTAGCGCCCGTATGCTGCACTCGCCTCGGCCATCTTGGCATCGGCGGCCTTGGGTGCAGCGTTGGACCCGGTGATCGTGAACGGGCCGCGGATGCCGGAGCCGACCATGCCCGGCTTGCAGGCGGTCTCGTAGCTGCCGGGCTCGCTCACCTCGACGTGGAAGGTGCGGGTCAGCCCGGGACCGATGTTCTCCACCTCACCGACGATTCGGTCACCGGCGGCATACACGTAGAACTCGTTGATCTTGCTGCCCTGGTTGGTCACGGTGAAGGTCACCGTTCCCGCCGGGGCCTGGGTGCGGCCGACCGAGCACTCGGTGTCCGTCATGGCCACAGCGATCGGGCCGTCGTCGCCGGTCTTCGGGGAGGCGGCTCCCGTACAGGCGGTCAATGCCGGCAGGGCGAGCAGGGCTGTCGTGAGGGCGAGTCGCTGGCGCAGCATGGAGGTCCTTCGCTCGGAGGGGTGTCGACGAATCGGCCTTGTGGCCGATTCGTCGACACCAGGTGTGTGGGATGCCGCCGAGGCCGGCACTGTCGGGCCGGGCCGCTTGGGAGTGTGCAGGAACGCGGGCATGACGATCCCGACGTAGCCGACCCAGGCGATGAGCTGGAGCCAGGTGGTCGCCGGCGTGAAGTTGAAGAAGCCCTTGAGCAAGGCCGCATACCAACTGCCAGGGTCGATGATGTGGCTGACGTCGAAGGCGAGCGAGTCCAGCCCGGGCAGGAAGCCGGCCTCCTGGAGGTCGTGGATGCCGTAGGCGAGGATGCCGGCCGCGACGATCACCAGGAAGGCACCGGTCCAGCGGAAGAACTTCGCCAGGTTGATCTGCAGGGCCCCCCGGTAGATCAACCACCCGAGCACGGCGGCGCCGCCCAGGCCGATGGCCCAGCCGAGCATGGGCAGGACGTTTCCGGCACCGGCCGCCTGGGTCGTGGCGTAGAAGAAGATCGCCGTCTCCAGCCCCTCGCGGCCGACGCCGAGGAAGCCGACGAAGGCGATCGCCATCGGGCCCAGGTCCAGGGCGCGCTCGAGTCGGCCTTTGAGTTCGCCGCTGATGCTGCGGGCAGCCGCCTTCATCCAGAAGACCATGACCGTGACGAACGCGACGGCCAGGATGCTCGTGAGGCCCCCGATGAGTTCCTGCTGCTCAAAGCTGAGCTGCCGGGTGCCGAAGGTGAGGACGGCGCCCAGGGCGGCGGAGAGCGCGACGGCGGCGCCGACACCGAGCCAGACATACTTCAGGGCCCAGCGGCGATCGGTCTTGACGAGGAAGGCCACGAGGATGACGACGACGAGCGCCGCCTCGAGGCCTTCGCGCAGGCCGATAAGGGCATTGCTGACGAGCATGCGGATAAGGTAAGCCTTACCTACACCTCCACGTCAAACACGTCCCTCTAGGGGGTCGCCCAAAGGGGGCACCCAAGGGGGTCGCCGCAGTCACCCCGGCACCACCCCGCGCGCCACACGCGCGAGCGCGGCGAGTTCGAAGCCGCCGACAGGCCGGTCGAGCCGGTCGTAGAGGGCCGCTCGCAGCGCCCGCTGGCGTTCGGGAGGCAGGCCGACGGCATACGAGCCGGCCGGACCGATGCCAGCGAGGAAGCTCGACCACAGCTCGTCGAAACCCTCGTATGCCGTGCTCACCGCCAGGGTCGACTCCGCGACGTCGCGCAGCCCCGCACCGCTGAACAGGCCGGTAAGTTCGCCGGCGCGCCCGAAGCGCAGCGCATGTGCCTCGTCGGGCACGTCAGGGTCGAGTGAGAGGGCCGCGTCCCAGAAGGCCCGTAGCATCTCCATCTCGTCGGCGAAGTCCCATACCGATGCCGAAACGACACCACCGGGGCGTACCACCCGCCGCATCTCGGCCACCCCCCGATCTGGGTCGGACACGAAGTGGAAGACCAACTGGGCCGCCGCGGTGGCAAACTCACCGTCCTCGAAAGGCAACGCTTCCATCGGCCCCTGGCGCACCTCGATGCCCGGATGCCGTGTCCGGCAGGCCTCGACGAAACCCGGCGCGGGGTCCAGAGCCACGACTGCATCTGCCCCCAGCCGGGCAATCGCGACCGCCGTCAACGCTCCCGGCCCACAGCCGACGTCGAGGAAACGCCCGCCATCGCTCGGCAGGCAGAGCGCGGCGAAGGGCTCGGCAAGCTCGCGCGAGTAGCGCCCCATGAACCGGTCGTAGGCCTCGGCCGAGGCCTGGAACGTGCGGGTGCCCTCAACGTCACTCATGCCGCCTCCTGATGCCTTCTTGCAGCTAAGGAGTCTCCACCGCTCACGCTGATACACCACTGGCGTCAATGGCCACGAGAACCGCCCGATGGTGTTCATGGATCCTGCCCCCGTCCAATGGTCCTGCCCCCGCGTGTCGCGGATTTCGTGCTCCGGCGCGCGTCTCCTACCCTGTGGAGGGAACGTTGTGAAGGAGTCATCCATGCGCAAGTCCCTCGTCGCACTCAGCACCGCTGCCCTCCTCGCGCTGACGGGATGCGCGAGCACCAGCACCCCCTCCGCAGAGGCGCCAGCCCGAGGGACCGCCGTGGTCCAGCAACTCGGCTTCGAGGGCAAGACGGCCCAACAGATCGTCGACACCATCGACTCCTCGCCCAAGGCTCGGCCGCTGAACTTCGGCGCCTCGGTCCGAGACACCGAGCTCGTGCTGACCAAGGACGGCGCCGAGACCTCTCTGCCGCTGCCCGCGGACGTGTTCTATCTGTCCATCGCGCCCTACCAGAGTCAGACGCACGAGTGCTTCTTCCACAGCCTCGCCACCTGCCAGGGCGAACTGGCCAACGAGGACGTCACCGTGACCATCGTCGACGAGGCCGGCAAGGTTCTCGTCGACGAGACGACCAAGACCTATGCGAACGGCTTCACTGGCTTCTGGCTGCCTCGGGACACCAAAGGGACCGTGACGGTGACCCACGCCGGCCGCAAGGGCAGCGCCCCCTTCGCCACGACAGCGGGCAGCCCCACCTGCATGACGACGCTTCGCCTCACCGACAACGTCTGACCCGACCTCACGCGGCGACAGGCGTCAGCTTCTGAGGGGTTTTTGAGGATATTCGGACGACCCACACGTCCGCGCCTCGGCCTACCGTCGAAGGAGTCGCCGCCGCGTATGGCGGCTCTTCCTGAGCCGACATCGCCACCACGGCCTCGAGTGTCACCTTCCCGGTGTCCTGAAAGCTTGTGTCCCGAAAGCTTGTGTCCCGAAAGCTTGTTCCCGAAAGGATCCCACGTGCCTCAGCGCATCCGTCTCGGTGTGGTCGGCTTCGGATGGATGGGTCAGGCCCATGCCCGGGCCCTGACTCGCGCCCCGCAGCACTACCCCGACCTGCCCGTCGCTCCTCAGCTCGCCATGGTCGCCGACAACGCGCCCGATGGCCGGCTCGAGGTTGCCCGGGACGTCTACGGCTTCGCCGCGACTACCACCGACTGGCGTGAGCTCGTGGCCAGCGACGAGGTCGACGTCGTCAGCGTCACCGGCCCGAACTTCATCCACGCGCAGGTCGCGATCGCTGCCGCCGCGGCCGGCAAACACCTGTGGGTGGAGAAACCAGCGGGCCGCGGCTCCGCCGAGACCAAGGCCATCGCTGACGCCGCGGCAGCGGCCGGGGTGCACACCGCGGTGGGCTTCAACTACCGCAACGCCCCAGCAGTGGAGTACGCCCGCGACCTCGTCACCTCGGGGCGGATCGGTGAGGTCACCCACGCCCGGGTCCAGATGCTCGGCGACTATGCCGCCCACCCGGACGGTGCGCACACCTGGCGGTTCACCCGTGAGCTGTCCGGCAACGGGGTCACCGGGGATCTCGGCTCACACGGGATCGACCTCGCCGAGTACGTCGTCGGCCCGATCGCCCGGCTCGTCGCCCAGGACTCCACCTTCATCACCCACCGTCCGGTGAGCACCGGTGCGGCATCGCACTTCTCCCGCGGGGGAGGCGGGGAGCTCAAGGAGGTCGAGAACGAGGACTACGTGTCCATGCTGCTCACCTTCGCCTCCGGTGCGCGCGGGATGCTCGAGGCCAGCCGGGCCTCGGTCGGGGAGCAGAACACCTACGGGTTCACGATCCACGGCCGCACCGGCGCCCTCGAGTGGGACTTCCGTCGCATGGGTGAGCTACGGGTCTGCCTCGACCAGGACTTCCAGTCCGCGTCCTGGTCGACCGTCCTGGTCCGTCCCGGGATCGCCGAGTTCGGCGCCTTCCAGCCCGACGCCGGCATCGCGATGAGCTACGACGACCTCAAGGTCATCGAGGCCAAACGCCTTATGGAGTCCATCGTCACCGGGAACCCGGTGGGTGCGACGATCACCGACGCCCTGCGGGCAGCGCAGGTTGCGGAGGCCGCCGAGGCCTCGGTCGCCTCCGGAGAGTGGGTGTCGCTGTGAGCGTTGCGATCCCGAACGAGTTGCTCATCGGCGGGGATTGGGTACCCGCCGCATCGCGGGCGAGCGAGTCGGTGACCTCCCCCTGGGATGGCCGCGTCGTCGGTGAGGTCCCGGTCGCCGGGGCTGTCGACGTCGAGGCCGCCCTGGCCGCCGCCGAGCACGGCGCGAACGTATGGCGCGAGACCCCGGCATACGCCCGGATGGACGTCATGAATGCCGCCGCCGCTCTCGTCGAGGCCCGCTCCGAGGAGATCGCTGCAGTGCTCAGCGCCGAGAACGGCAAGACGATCACCGAGGCCCGCGGCGAGGTCGGCCGGGCCGGAGACATGATCCGCCTCGCCGGCTACGAGGGCACCCAGCTCTATGGGGACACCCTCCCCCTCGACGCGAACCGGGGCACCGGCCAGGACAAGCTGGGCTTCACCCTCCGTCAACCGTGCGGGATCGTCGTCGCGATCACCCCGTTCAACTACCCGTCGCTGCTCGTCCTGCACAAGGTCGCCCCGGCGCTCGCGGCCGGCAACGCCGTCGTCCTCAAACCGGCCCGGACCACACCGTTGACCGCGCTCATGCTCGCCCAGGCGTTCATGGATGCCGGGCTGCCCGCCGGGGTCCTGTCCGTGCTCACCGGCTCCGGCGCCGACCTCGGGGACATGCTCGTCTCGGACCCGCGAGTGCGCAAGATCTCCTTCACCGGCTCGACAGCGACCGGTCAACGGATCACGACCATGGCCGGGGTGAAGAAGCTCTCCCTCGAGCTCGGCGCCTCCTGCCCGGTGGTGATCCTCCCGGATGCCGACCTCGAGGCAGCAGCTGCGGCGATCGCCCTCGGTGGCTACGTCAACGCCGGCCAGGTGTGCATCTCGGTCCAACGGGTCATCACCCACCCGAGCATCAACGCCGACTTCCTCGACGCCCTGGTCCCCAAGGTGGCGGCCATCCCGGTCGGTGACCCGGCCAGTGACAGCAGCCGGATGGGCACCCTCATCACCAGCCGCGAGGCCGACCGGGTGTATGCCGCGATCCAGGCCGCTGCCGGCCAGGGGGCGTCCGTCCTCACCGGTGGCGAGCTCCACGGCGCCTGCGTCTCCCCCGCTGTCGTCGCCGGCGTCGACCCCACCTCCTCGATCGCCCAGGACGAGCTCTTCGGCCCCGCAGTCGCCGTGTCCACTGCGGACGACTGGACCGCGGCGATCGCCCAGGCCAACGGCACCGGCTACGGACTGGGCGCCGGGGTCTTCACCGCCGACGTCTCCGGCGCGGTGCGCGCCATCCGGCAGATCGACGCCGGGATCATCCACATCAACTGGACCCCGCTGTGGCGGGCCGACCTCATGCCATACGGCGGGCTCAAGGCCTCCGGGATCGGCAAGGAGGGCTTCCGCTCCGCCGTGGAGGAAATGACCGAGGTCAAGACGGTCATCCTGCACGGCAAGCCCTGGTGACCACGCAGTACTTCGCCCGTGCGAGACCCCAAGGGAGAACATCCATGACCACGACATCCCCGACCACGACATCCTCGGCCACGATCCGGCTCACCACCGCCCAGGCCCTCGTCCGCTACCTGTCCCGGCAGTTCAGCGTCGCCGACGGGGTCCGCCGCCGGCTCGTCCCGGCCACCCTGGGCATCTTCGGCCACGGCAACGTCGCCGGCCTGGGCCAGGCCCTGGACGAGCTCAGTGACGACATGCCCTTCATCCAGGGACGCAACGAGCAGAACCTCGTCCATGCCGCGGTCGGCTACGCGAAGGCGAGCCGGCGGCACGCCACCCTGGCTGTCACGGCATCCATCGGTCCGGGCGCGCTCAACATGATCACCGGCGCCGGGCTCGCGACAGTCAACCGGCTCCCAGTGCTCCTGCTGCCCGGGGACACCTATGCGACCCGCCGCCAGGGCCCAGTCCTGCAGCAGCTCCAGCACCCGATCGAGGCCGATGCCTCGGTCAACGACGCCTTCCGGCCGGTCTCCAGATTCTTCGACCGGATTACCCGCCCCGAGCAGCTGCTCACCGCCCTGCCAGCCGCAATGCGAGCGCTCGTCGACCCGGTCAACACCGGAGCCGTCGTCATCTCCCTCCCCCAGGACGTCCAGTCCCATGCCCACGACTACCCGGCGGCCTTCTTCGAGGAGCGGGACTGGACGATCCGGCGCCACCTGCCCGAACCCACCGAGATCGCTGCCGTCGCCGACCTGGTCCGGGCGGCCCGCCAGCCGATAGTCATCGCCGGCGGCGGGGTCATCTACTCCGGCGCCACCGCGGCGCTCGAAGCCCTCGCCGAGGCGAGCGGGCTGCCGGTCGCCGAGACCTTCGCCGGCAAGGGCGCGATCCAGCAGGCCGCCGCATGGCAGCTCGGCGGGATCGGTCTTGAGGGCAACCCGGCCACCAATGACATCGCCCGCGAGGCCGACCTCGTCCTGACCGTCGGCTCCCGGCTGACCGACTTCGCCACCGGTTCCCACTCCCTGTTCGCCAACCCGGACGTGCGCTTCGCGAGCATCAACATCGACCCCCGGGACGGGGACCGGCTCGGGGCAAGCAGCATCCAGGGTGACGCCAAGCTCGCGCTCGAGGCTCTCGGGCAGGCCTTGGCAGGCCACGAGGTCCCCGCGGCCTGGCAGGAGCACGTGGCCGCGGCCACGGCCCGATGGGCCCCGGTGCGCGCCGCCGCCCTGGACGCCGACCAGCCTGCCGACCTGGCCGAGCTGCGCCGGAACACCACCGACGTCATCCCGGACACCGACGCCATCCTCACCCAGGGCCAGCTCATCGGCCTGCTCCAGGAGCACGCGCAGCCCGGGGACACGGTCATCGCCGCCGCCGGCGGGCCCCCCGGAGACTTGCTCAAGGTGTGGGATGCCACCGACGGTCGCACCTGCCATCTCGAATTCGGCTTCTCCTGCATGGGTTACGAGATCCCGGCCGGCATCGGAGTCCGGCTCGCCGACCCCGACCCCGAGCACCGGGTCACCGTCCTCATCGGCGACGGCACCTTCCTCATGGCCCCCACCGAGATCGCCACCGCCGCCGCCGAGGGCCTCGCAGTCACCGTCGTCATCCCGGAGAACCGCGGCTACCAAGTCATCCACCGCCTGCAGATGGGCACCGTAGGACGCGAGTTCGGCAACGAGTTCCGCTACCGTCCGGACGCGCTCGACCTGAGCGAGGACAGCGCGACCCGACTCTCCGGTGACTACCTCGATCTCGACCTGGTCAAGGTGGCCTCCGGGCTCGGCGCCCTGGCCATTCGGGCGACGACGACCGCCGAGGTGCGGGCCGCGCTGGAGCAAACCCGGGACCACTGCTGTCCGGTCGTCATCGTCGTCCCGGTCATCCCGCACGCCGACCTGCCGCCGGCCGGCTGCTGGTGGGACGTCGCCCCGGCCGAGGTGAGCCAGGTCGACACCGTCGAGGCCGCCCGGGCCGGGTACGAGAAAGGCCTGGCCACCCAGCGGTGGTACGGATGAGCACCACGCCTGGCGGTTCGCTGGCTCCCGGCGCGCTGCCTTCCGGCGCGCTGGCGCCCGGTCCACTCGACCACGGCCGGCTCAAGGCCCGCCTGGCCGCCGGCGAGGCCACCTTCGGCATCTTCGTCGGCGGTGCCTCCTCGCTCGTCGCCGAGGCGTGTGCGGCATCCGGGGTCGACTGGTTGCTGCTCGACCTCGAGCACGGCGGCGGCGGCGAGGAGCAGCTCCGCACGACCATTCCGGCCGGCGCGGCATACTCCGTGCCGACTATCGTGCGAGCCGAGACCACCGAGCGGATCCGAGCCGGCCGGATCCTCGACCAGGGCGCAGCCGGGGTGATGTTCCCCCGGGTCGACTCTGCCGAGATGGCCGCCCAGGCCGTGCGGGCCATGCGCTACCCGCCGGCGGGGGTGCGCGGGGTCGCGACCTACAACCGGGCCTGCCGGTTCGGGCTTGACCCAGGGGCACTCGAGCGGGCCGACGACGAGGGCCTGTGCGTCATCCAGATCGAGAGCCTCGGTGCGCTCGCACAGGTCGAGCAGATTGCCGCGCTCGACGGAGTCGACGTCCTCTTCGTCGGGCCGCGCGACCTCAGCCACGCCCTCGGTGTCCCCGGCCAGATCGATGCCCCGATCTTCCGGGAGGCCACCGATGCCGTCCTGGCAGCCGGGCGTCGACACGGCAAGGCCGTCGGCTTCCTCGTTGGCGACGGCGGGGCCGCAGCCCGATGGGCGGAGGCCGGCTGGCAGTTCATCGCCATCGGCTCGGACACGACCGTGTTGGCCTCTGCGCTGCGCCGGGAGCTCGGTGCCGCTCACACCAGCGCATCGGAGGCCTCGTGAGTGCGCTCGTCGTCGGCCTCGGCGACGTCGACCCAGCGCTCGTCATCCCGCACCTGCCCGCGGATGCCCGGTTCGTCCCCAACCCGGATGCCGCCGACCTCGCCGCAGCTGCCGGTGCCATCGTCCGCGCCGACCCCCTCATCGACGCCGACCTGCTGGCCGCGATGCCCGCCCTGCGCGTCCTGGCCCGCACCGGGGTGGGCACGGAGCGGGTCGACCTCGAGGCGGCGAGCGCCCGCGGCATACCGGTCGTGGTCACCCCGGGCTCGGGCAGCGGGGCGGTCGCCGAGGGCGCCATCGCACTGACCCTGGCCCTGGTCAAGAAGCTGCGGGCCGCAACTGACCTGGTGCGGGAGGGCCGCTGGGCGCAGCGCGGCACCCTGGACCTCGGGGATCTTGCTGGCGCGACGATGGGCATCCTCGGCTACGGCCGGATCGGGCGGGCGACCGCGCACCTGGCGGCGGCCTTCGGGATGCGGGTGCTCGCCCACGACCCGATCGCCATCATCGACGACCCCGCCACCCCAGCCACCCTCGACGAGGTCTTCGCCAGCAGCGACGTGATCAGCCTGCACCTCCCGCTGACGCCGAACACCCACCACCTCGTCGATGCGGCCCGGCTGGCTGCCACCAAACCTGGCGCCGTCTTGGTCAACTGCGGCCGTGGCGGTCTGATCGACCTCGACGCGGTCCACGCCGCGCTCCAGTCCGGGAGGCTCGCCGGGGTCGGGCTCGACGTCTTCGATCCCGAGCCGCCGGCGCACCATCCACTCTTCGAGCATCCCGACGTCGTGCTCACCCCGCACCTCATGGGGCTGACTCGCCGGGCCACCGCGCTGACCTTCGCCGCTGCCGCGCAGGGAGTGACCGCCGTGCTCGAGGGCGGCGAACCGGTCGCGGTCGCCAACCCCGACTGGATCCAGCACCGGCCCACACGTTGATCCACCCGTCCCCTTCCTAACCCGCCGAACTCGCCAAACCTCGACCTCTGCAAGGAGCCTTCCATGACCATTGGTAACCGCATCGCCGGCGCCCCGATCAGTTGGGGCGTGTGTGAGGTGCCCGGCTGGGGCTATCAGCTCTCTCCAGAGCGCGTCTTGTCTGAGATGGAGCAGCTCGGTCTGGCCGCCACCGAACTCGGGCCGGACGGCTTCCTGCCCGCCGACCCGGCCGAGCTGGCCAAGACCCTCGCCGACCACCACCTGACCGCCGTCGGCGGGTTCACCCCGTTCGTCCTGCACCGCCGCGACGTCGACCCCCTCGTCGAGCTGCGGCGCCTGCTGCCCGGATTCGTCGCCGCTCGGGCCGGGATCATGGTGCTCTCGGCGGACACCGGGCTCGTCGGCTACGACTCCCGGCCTGCCCTGTCCGAGCAGGACTGGGCGGTGCTGCTGCGCAACCTTGACCGCGTCTCCGCCGAGGCGGCTGAACACGGCATCAACACCGTCCTGCACCCACACGTCGGGACCATGGTGGAAAACACCGACGACGTCCGCCGGGTCCTCGAGGGATCGACCATCTCGCTCTGCCTGGACACCGGCCACCTGCTCATCGGCGGCACCGACCCGGCCGAGTTGACCCGGCAGGTGCCGGAGCGGATCGCGCACACCCACCTCAAGGACGTCGACGCGGCATACGCCCGCAAGGTCCAGAGCGGCCTGGTCAGCTACACCGACGCCGTCCGGGAGGGCATGTACCGCCCCCTCGGCGCCGGTGACGTCGACATCGCCGCGATCGTCGGGCACCTCGAAGCCCATGGCTACACCGGCTGGTACACCCTCGAGCAGGACACCATCCTCACGCACGAGCCCACCGGTGTCGGGCCGGCCGCAGACGTCAACACCAGCGCTGAATACGTGCGGGGCCTGCTCGCGCGCTGACCGGGTGAGGTACCTGCCGAGTGGCCCGTTGGCGAGGCGTAACGTGGCGAGAGGGTCCTAGGGCGTTGCTGCGCGCCAGCACGGGACCACTCAACAGCAAGGAGCGTCGGGGTGGATCGTCAGGCACAGATCGAGTTGGCCGAGCACTTCCGAGCGCTGCACCACGGCGACAACCTGCTCCTGCTGCCCAACGCGTGGGATGCCGGCAGTGCCCGCCTCTTCACCGAGGTTGGCTTCGTCGCGGTCGCTACGACGAGCGGTGGGATCGCCTGGTCCCTCGGCTACCCCGACGGTGAGGTAGCACCACTGAGTGCAGTCCTTGATGCCGTGCGCCGGATCGTCCGGGTCACCCATCTACCCGTCAGCGTCGACTTCGAAGGAGGCTACGGCACCACCTCTGCGCAGGTCGGCGCCAACGTCGCCGCGCTCATCGACTGCGGCGCCGTCGGCATCAACCTCGAGGACGGCATCGCGCACACCAGGCTGCGGGACACCGCGGATGCCGCAACCCGGGTGGCCGCAGCCCGAGCCGCCGCCGAGGCCAGCGGCATCCCCATCGTCGTCAACGCCCGCGTCGACGCCTGGATCATCGGCGGCGCAGCCACGCCGCAGCAGCGCATCGAGGAGACTGTGCGCCGGGGCCGGGCCTATCTCGAGGCCGGCGCCGACTGCATCTATCCCATCGCCCTAGCCGCGCCCGAGGCGATCGCCGAGGTCTGCGCACGACTCGACGCGCCAGTCAACATCGGGGCTCGCGTCGGCTTGCCACCCGTGCCCGAGCTGCGCCGGCTCGGTGTGGCCCGGGTCAGCGTCGGCACCCGGCTGGCAAGCATCGCGCTCGGCGCGGCCCGTGAGACGGCAGCCACGATCTTGGTCAGCGGGGCATTCGACACCCTCGCCACGACGTTCACCCATGAGGACGCCGAGCGACTCTTCGGGCACTGACCCACGCAACCGCCGGTGCCTGAGCCAGACTCGCACGCACACCCACACAGCCCACAAAAGCCGATACGACATGAAAGGACATGTCATGGACCAGCGACTCGACTATGCCAACGCCTCACCAGCGGTGATGAAGGCGATGCTTCACCTGGAGAACGTCATCCACGCCAGCGGCCTCGATGAGTCACTCCTGGAACTGGTGAAAACCCGCGCCTCGCAGCTCAACGGCTGCGCGTGGTGCCTCGACATGCACACCAAGGACGCTCTTGCTCGCGGCGAGACGACCCAGCGGTTGCTGCTCGTGCCGGTCTGGCGGGAGGCACCGTGTTTCAGCGACGCCGAGCGGGCAGCTCTGGCCTGGACCGAGGCGCTCACGCAGGTCACGCTGACCCGGGACGTGCCCGACGAGGTCTACGAGCAGGCGCGCAAGCACTTCGACGAGAAGCAGTTGACCGACCTCACCCTGGCGATCATCGCGATCAACGGATGGAACCGCCTCAACGTCGCCTTCCGGACCACCGTCGGGGACTACGTCAGCCCGTATGCCGCCACGCCGTGATCAGTTCGGCCACGCCGTGATCAGTTCGGCCCCGGGATCATCTCTCGCAGTGATCAACTCCTTCTGTGGCCATCTCCAGCAGTGGCCGGCGGCGACCCAGCGTCCCAGACGAGAAAGCCTCCCCGGCCACGCCGGGCACCCTCACTGAGTTTGTGCCGGACGAGCCGGCCGTCCGGCA
>JBDIAO010000021.1:0-42379 GCA_039812375.1 Phycicoccus sp.
GCAACCGCGTCGGCGGCACCCGCAACCGCGTTGGCGCCTTTCGCGCCTGGCTCGCGGGTGTCTGCACCTGGTTCGGGGGTGTCTGCCCCTGGCTCGTCACGGACTTCTTCTCGGTGCAACCGGTCGGCGACCTCCAGCAGCGCCTCCGTCCAGTCCGATTCCCGAGCCCACTCGGCACGTGGCTCGGAGGACAGCCAGACAAGCGAGGGGCCCGCTCCCGGTGTGACGGCCAAGGTTCGCACTGCGGCGGCCGCTTCCGGATGGTCCAGGCCGCGGGTCGCCATGGGTCCGGCAGGGTCCGCCAGGATCGGGGCAGGCGGCAGGAGCACTACGTGGTCCCCGGCCAGCACGGCTGCGGCGCTCGCGCCGAAGGCGATGACCCGGACCCCGCGCCGCCCGGCGAGGGCGATGACGAGGTCGGTGCCGCCCGGCGCGCGGTCTGGGCGGTCGGCCGTCAACCCAGAGCGCCAGCGGGCGAGGATTCTGCGCGCGAGCCCACGCTGGGTGGTGTCGAGGCTGCCGTCCGAGGCCTCGATGAGCGCCTCGGCGGTGTTGAGCGCGATAGCTACCGCCCGGTCGGCCTCGGCTGGGGCCCCCTGGCCCCCGACGGTCCGGGCGAGGGCGATGATCCGCAGCCGGCCGGCGCTACGCGCGCCACCGGCGGTGGCCACAGTCCCCGAGCCTTCGGCGCGCTCGCCCACGCTGCCGACTGCGCTCCCCTCGACGGCGTCGAGGAGCCCCTCCGCGGCCGGCCACACCGGGGCGCGTGATGCCGGCCTCCGCACTGGCGCGTCCATGGGCCCACCCTTCCGGATTCCCGGCCGAGTCTCCAGGTCCCGCGCCGTGCGGCGGGTTGCGACGAGATACGGGGTCGCGCCAGACGCCCGGTGCTCGACACGGGACCCTGCATCCCCTCGGTAGAGTGCCTGGGTACGCGACCCTCCACAATCCCACGGGAGATCCTGCGTGAACGTCGACCGACCGGCCGCTGTCGTCATCCTTGCCGCTGGCGAGGGAACCCGGATGAAGTCCCAGGTGCCCAAGGTGCTCCACCCGATCGGTGGCACCGCTCTGGTCGGTCATGCGGTGCGAGCCGCACGGGCCACCGGAGCGGAGTGCGTCGAGGTGGTCGTGCGCCACGGGCGAGATCAGGTCGTGGAGTTCTTGAGTGGCTTCGACGACCAGTTGGTCATCGCCGAGCAGGACGAGGTCAAGGGAACTGGCCGGGCCGTGGAGTGCGGACTTGAGGCGCTGCCCCAAGACCTCACCGGCACTGTGCTGGTGACCTACGGCGACGTCCCGCTACTCACCGGGGACACCCTGTGCGAGCTTGCCCGTCATCACGGTGCCGGCGGTCACGCGGTCACCGTCGTCACCGCCCACGTGGCCGACCCGACGGGATATGGCCGTATCGTCCGGGACGAGGGAGGTCACGTCGTGGCCATCGTCGAGCATAAGGACGCGACCTCGCAGCAGCGGGAGATCACCGAGATCAACTCGGGGATCTACGCCTTCGACCTGTCCACCTTGCGGGCCGCACTGCGCGAGGTGGGCACCGACAACGCACAGCGGGAGAAGTACCTCACCGACGTGGTGCGGATCGCCCGAGGCTCCGGTGCGAGCGTCGAAGCGCATGTCATCGACGATGTGTGGCAGACCGAGGGCGTCAACGACCGCGTCCAGCTCGCGACCCTGGGGGCCGTGCTCAACCAGCGCACCTGCGAGCGGCACATGCGGGCGGGAGTGACCATCGTCGACCCCGCGACGACGTGGATCGACGTCGAGGTCACCATCGGCCAGGACACGGTGATCCTCCCGGGCACCCAGCTATACGGCGCCACCAGCATCGGGGCCGGGGCCACCGTCGGGCCGGACACGACGCTGACCGACACCGAGGTCGGCGACGGGGCCCACGTCAAGCGCACCGAGGCATTGCTGTCGGTCATCGGGTCACGGGCCACCGTCGGGCCGTTCTCCTACCTTCGCCCCGGCACCGAGCTCGGGGCCAGAGGCAAGATCGGCGGGTTCGTCGAGACCAAGAACGCCGTCATCGGCGAGGGGGCCAAGGTGCCGCACCTGAGCTACTGCGGGGACGCCACCGTCGGCGAGGGAGCCAATATCGGTGCCGGGACGATCTTCGCGAACTACGACGGGGTCGGCAAGCACCGCACCGTCGTCGGACAGCACAGCTTCGTCGGGTCCAACAGCGTCCTGATCGCCCCGGTGCACATCAGCGACGGCAGCTACGTTGCCGCGGGCTCGGCGATCACCGTCGACGTCGGTCCCGGGGAGATCGCCGTCGCCAGAGGCAGGCAGCGCAACGTCCAGGGTTGGGTCTCGCGTGCCCGGATGGGAACCAGGACCGCGTATGCCGCCGAGCAAGCGCTGGCCGCTGCGCACGCCGAGCGTCCGGACAGCACTGCGGCCGGTCAACCGCTCTCCGCAGGTCCGCCGGTGGACGTCAAGGCCGAGGCGGGAGACCCGGAGTGAGGCGGCCGCTGCCGGCATCAGGGAACATCCGTAAGCGCCCGAAGAAGCAGCTCATGGTGTTCTCCGGACGGGCCCATCCCGGCCTGGCCCAGGAGGTGGCCGCGCTGCTCGGCACCGAGCTCGTACCCACCAGCGCCTACGACTTCGCCAACGGCGAGACCTACGTGCGCTACGAGGAGTCGGTCCGCGGGTCCGATGCCTTCGTCATCCAGAGCCACACCCATCCGATCAACGACGCGATCATGGAGCACCTCATCATGGTCGACGCGTTGAAACGCGCCAGCGCCAAGCGGATCACCGTGGTCCTACCCTTCTATGGCTATGCCCGCCAGGACAAGAAGCACCGGGGTCGTGAGCCGATCAGCGCACGGCTCATCGCGGATCTGTTCAAGACCGCCGGTGCAGACCGCCTCATCGCCGTGGACTTGCACACATCCCAGATCCAGGGGTTCTTCGACGGCCCGGTGGACCACCTCATGTCGATCCCGGTGCTCAGCGACTACGTGGCGGCGAGGTACGGCGACGAGGACCTCGCCGTGGTCTCGCCCGATGCCGGCCGGATCAAGGTCGCCGAACAGTGGAGCAAACGCCTAGGTGGGGCTCCGCTGGCGTTCATCCATAAGACCCGGGACATCAACCGCCCCAACCAGACGATCGCCAATCGGGTCGTCGGTGAGGTGCGCGACAAGGTGTGTGTCCTCGTCGACGACATGATCGACACCGGCGGCACGATCGCGAAGGCGGCCGACGCGCTCAAAGCGGACGGTGCCAAGGACGTCATCATCGCTGCCACTCACGCGATCCTCTCCGATCCGGCGCCGGAACGGCTGCGGGCATGCTCGGCTCGGGAGATCATCGTCACCAACACGTTGCCGATCCCGCCGGAACACGAGTTCGAGGGTCTGACTGTGCTGTCCATTGCGCCACTGATCAGCGCCGCAGTCCGCGAGGTCTTCCTCGACGGGTCGGTCACCTCGTTGTTCGGGGAGCGTGCCTGAGCATCGCCGCACTGATGGCCGCGATCTGTTCTGAGAAGACCCGGCAGCACCCACCGATCGCACTGGCCCCGAGGGCTTGCCATTGTTGGAGAGCGTCAGCGTCCCAGGCGGCCTGCCCGGTCCAGGTTCGTGCCGTGGCATCCCAGACCTCCCCACTGTTGGGATAGGCGATAGCGCGAAGACCGTAATCGCAGGGGGCGAGGGCAGCCAGTGCTGCTGGGACATCCTCGGGTGGGCAGCAGTTCACCCCGACCGCGTATGCCGTGGGCAGGTCCGCGACGAGGCTGCTCGCCTGCGCCAAGTCCTCTCCAGTGCGGGTGCTGCGCCCACCTGGAGCCGGGGTCAGACTCACCCAGACCGGGAGATCCAGGTGCATATCGCGGAGTTCGTCGACGAGGGCCTCGACCTCGCTCATCGTCGGGATCGTCTCGCAGGCCAATGCATCGACACCGGCCTCAAGCAGGGCCTGAAGGCGAGGGCGGTGGTGCTCCCGCAGCGCTCGGACGGCAGCCTCGCCGTGGCCAAGGCCGTAGTCGCCGGTGTATTCGGCGCCGTTGGCCAACGAGGCGCCATACGGCCCGACCGACCCGACGACCCAGCCGGCACCGGCGTCCTCTCGGGCGACGCGGGCGGCATGCACTGCGGTGCGCACCAGGGGGAGGAACTCGGCGACGTCGAGGCCGCTGCGGGCCAGGGACAGCTCGGTGAGCTGATAGGTCGCGGTCGTGGCGACCTCGGCTCCGGCGGCGAAGAAGGCCGTGTGCGCCTGGGTGATCGCCTCAGGATGGCTGCGCAGCACCGCAGCTGACCACAGGGCCGAGGAGAGGTCCTCGCCCTGACGCTCGAGCTGGGTCGCCAGGCCACCGTCGAGGACCAGGGGGCGCCGACTCGGTAGGGCTGGGCGCATCACCCGTCAGCCTTGCGGGCCCGGTAGGCCGCCGAGTGGGTCCGACCGGCGCACAGAGGGTCACAGAACTTGCGGGACCGGTTGCGCGACAGGTCGATGAGGACGTTGTCGCAGTCTTCCCCAGCGCAGACGAGCAGCCGGTCGAGGGAGTCGGTGCGGATGACGTCGACCATGGCCATGGCCGCCTCGACCGACATCCGGACCGCGACCGGCGCGTCTGGCTCAGTGGCGTGGATGTGCCAGCCGTAGGGCTCGTGGATGACGAGCTGGGGCAGCGCCCGGCCGGAACGGAGCAGGGCATTGACAGCGCTCACGAGGCTCTCGAGGTCGCCCTGCTGGGCGCTGTTCCAAAGCTCGCGGAGGCGGTCGCGGGTCCTGCGGACCTGGGCCAGGTCGGCCTCACCGGTCGGCATCACCCCAGTCCAGCGAAAGGCAGCCATGTGGGCCAAGAGATCCTCGACCGTGTTCAGGGTCTCCGGGGACTGCGGTGTGGGCTTGGAGTTGATCAGCGAGGCTGCATAACTCAGAGCAACCTCCGTATCAGGGGCAAAGATCAACTTGACTCCTTACCTTGGGGTACCTACCGTCATATCTCGTCATTGGTGACATCATACTTTGGTCCTGATGGACGGGCTCCCTGTGGACGGGCTCCCTGTGGATGTGATGCAACGAGGAAGGGTTACGGACGTGGTCCAAGTCGTGCGCCGGAATCTCGGCAGTGGCGTGGTTGCCATCCTCATCTCCGCGCTCACGTTCTCCTCCTCAGGCACCTTCGCCAAAGCTCTCATCCTCACCGGATGGTCCCCGCTGGCAACGGTGACGATCCGAGTCGGCGTGGCGGCACTGCTCTTCTTGCCCTTCACCGCAGTCGCGCTGCGTGGGCGGTGGCGCCACGTGCGCAGCCATCTGCCGATCGTCGGACTCTACGGCCTCTTCGCCATCGGCGCCGCCCAACTCGGTTACTTCGGTGCGGTCGTCCACCTCGACGTGGGTATTGCCCTGCTCATCGAGTTTTTGGGCATCGTGCTTGTCGTGCTGTGGGTCTGGGCGCGCACCCGGCGCACCCCGCACGCTGCCACGCTGCTCGGTGTGGTCCTGGCCATCGCCGGACTGGCTCTCGTCCTCGACCTCTCCGGGGCGGCTCCCCCCAACGTGGTCGGCGTGTTGTGGGCCCTGATCGCTGCCGTGGGTATGGCCGGCCACTTCATCATCGCGGCACGCCCCACCCCGGTGCCCGCGGTGGCGTTCGCCGGGCTGGGCCTGCTCGCGGGCACGCTCATCCTGTCCCTCATCGGGGTGCTCGGCTTGGTCCCGCTCACCGCCGGGCACGGCCCGGTCCTCCTCGGCGGCGTCGAGGTGCCCGCGTGGCTCGCCTTCGCCGAGCTTGCCGTGGTCGCCGCTGCGGTGCCCTATTTCTTCGGCATTATCGGTGCCCGACGACTCGGCTCCACCCTGGCTTCCTTCATCGGGCTCAGCGAGGTCTTGTTCGCCCTACTCATCGCCTGGCTGCTGTTGCACGAGGTTCCCGGGCCGATGCAGGGCGTGGGTGGGCTGCTCATCCTCGGCGGCGTCATTGCTGTCAAGGTGGGGGATGCCCGAGCAGCGCTGCCGTCAGGTGTCGCGCAGGTCGTGGACCTGCCTGCGTCCCCCGGTCAGGGCGATTTCGCACCGCCGCAGCCGGTCGCCTAGACTTGCGGGGTTGCCTCGGCGAGGGACGAAGCACCGGCCGACGTCCGGCCCGGAGCCTGCCCGTCCGTGATCGACGAAGGTGCTCCGGCGGATCATGACGCTCCGCGGGTCGCCCCACGTCGGTGCCGCGTCCCGCGTCGAGGCCCACCGTGTGGCAGCCATACCGCCTCGCACCGGTCGTCTCTCCTTCGGCCGGCCGCCCGACCCCCTCCCAGGAGTTCCACATGTCCGACAGCACGTTGGTCGCGCAGCCGCGCACCCAGTTCGGCAAGGGTGCCGCCCGCCGGATCCGGCGCGACCACAAGATCCCCGCCGTCATGTACGGCCACGGCGCCGCGCCGATCCACATCACCCTCCCCGGCCACGACGCGATGATGGCGCTCAAGCACGCCAACGCACTGCTCACCATCGTCCTCGGCGACGAGCAGCACCTGGCCCTGGCCAAGGACATTCAGCGTGACCCCATTAAGCCGGTCATCGACCACGTCGACCTCGTCATCGTCCGCCGGGGTGAGAAGGTCACCGTCGACGTCCCGGTTCACCTCGAGGGTGAGGCGGGTCCGGACACCATCGTGACCACCGACTACACGAGCCTGGAGATTGAGGTCGAGGCCACGGCCATCCCCGACTCGATCGTCGTCTCGGTCGAAGGCCTGCCGGCCGGCACCCAGATCCTCGCCGGAGAGGTCACCCTGCCGACCGGAGCGGTTCTGGTCACCGACCCTGAGGCACTCGTGGTCAACGTCACTGCGCTGGCTGCCGAGGAGCCGGACGAGTCAGCGGCCAGCTCCGCTGGCGATGGCGAAGCCGCTGCGGCGGGCGCGGAGGGCGCCGCGGAGGCCTGAGCGGCCCCTCGATCGTGAGCACCACCACGAACCGCACCCCGAGCAGCACCGGACCCTGGCTGGTCGTCGGCCTGGGCAACCCCGGACCCGGGTATGCCGCCAACCGGCACAACGTCGGGGCGATGGTCATCGACGAGCTGGCCCGTCGCGCCGGCACCAGGTTGCGGGTCCACAAGGCCCGGGCCAGCGCGGCCCAGATCCGGATGGGGACACTGCCCGGCGGAGCACCCGGTCCGGCTGCCGTCATCGCCGTCCCGCACACCTACATGAACGAATCGGGTGGCCCGGTCAAGGCGCTCATGGGCTTCTTCAAAGTCGGGCCCGAGCAGCTCGTCGTCGTCCACGACGAGCTCGACATCCCGGCCGGTGAGATCCGGGTCAAACTCGGTGGCGGGGAGGCCGGGCACAACGGCCTGCGCTCGGTCTCTGCCGCACTCGGTACCCGCGACTACCTGCGAGTTCGGGTCGGCATCGGCCGCCCGCCTGGCCGGATGGAGGCCGCCGACTTCGTGCTGCGGGACTTCTCCCCGAGCGAGCGTAAGGAGTTGCCCTTCGTCCTGGACTGCGCCGCGGACGCCTGCGAGGTCCTCGTGCGCGACGGGCTTCTCGCCGCCCAGCAACAGTTCCACTCCCCCCCGTGATGACTGCGACCCACCCTGCCTCCGCCGACGTCTCCGGAGAGACCTCACGCCTGCTCGTCGACCGGTTGCTCGCCGACGATCAGGTCGGTTCGGTCACCGCGGCGCTGGCGCACGCCCCAGACCACGCCGTCGTCACGGCAACCCCGGGAGCCCGCGCTGCGCTACTCGCCGGCTGGGCCACCCGGCTTCCGAGCATCGTGCACCGCACCGCACTTGTGGTCACCGCGACGACCCGGGACGCCGAGGACCTCGTCGCAGCCTTGGCCCGGCTGCACGACCCGGATGCGGTGGCGCTCTTCCCGAGCTGGGAGACCCTCCCACACGAGCGGCTGAGCCCACGCTCGGACACTGTCGGCAAGCGCTTGGCCGTCCTGCGCCGCTTGGCCCATCCCGACCCGCAGGAGAAGGAACACGGGCCGCTCACCTTCGTCGTCGCCCCGGTTCGCTCCGCCCTCCAGCCGCTGGCCAAAGGACTGGGCGACCTCGCTCCGGTGGCTTTGCGCCCTGGTGACGAGTGGCCTCTCGGGGACGTCGTCGAGGCCCTGGCGGCGGCGGCATACACCCGCACCGACCTCGTCGAGCGCCGCGGGGAGTTCGCGGTGCGCGGTGGCATCCTCGACGTCTTCCCGCCCACGCAGGAGCACCCGCTGCGGGCCGAGTTCTGGGGTGATGTCGTCGAGGAGGTCCGCTGGTTCAAAGTCGCCGACCAGCGCAGCCTCGAGGTCGCCGAGCACGGGCTGTGGGCTCCGCCGTGCCGGGAACTGCTCCTGACCGACACCGTCCGTGAGCGGGCCCGCGCGCTCGCCGACCACCTCCCGGGCGCCGCCGACCTGCTGCACAGCATGGCTGACGGGATCGGTGTCGAGGGTATGGAGTCCCTCGCCCCCGCCCTGCTCGACGGGATGGAGCCGCTCTTGGCAGCCCTGCCCGCGGGAGCGCCGGTCGTCATCACCGAGCCGGAACGCGTCCGGGCCCGCGCCCATGACCTCGTCGCGACGAGCCAGGAGTTCCTCGACGCAGGCTGGGCCAACGCTGCCGCCGGCAACCATGTCCCGATCGACCTGCAGCGCGTCCTAGGGCAGGGATCATTCCTCACTCTCGATCAGCTGCGTGAGCAGGCCCAGGACGCTGGACACCCGTGGTGGTCCCTGACCTCCTTCGAAGTCGACCAGGAGACCGCCCAGGAGGCCCTGACGACCGGCACCGGCGAGCCCACGGCATACCGGGGCGACGTCAGCGTCTGGGTCGGTGACATCGCGCAGTGGGTTCGCGGCGGCTGGACTGTCGTCGTCTCCGGGGACGGTGCGGGCACCGCGAAGCGGATCGCGGAAGTCCTCGCCGATCACGACATCCCCAGCCGTGCGCTGACCGACTCCCTCGAGCCCGGAATCGTGCACGTGACCCACGGACTGACCGGGCGCGGAGTCCTGGCCCCGGCGAGCCGGTTCGCCGTGCTCACCCAACTCGACCTCACCGGCTCACCCGGGCAGGCCGGATCGACCGGTGACATGCGCCGGATGCCCTCGCGTCGACGCAACCAGGTCGATCCGCTCCAGCTGCGCCCAGGTGATCACGTCGTCCACGAGCAGCATGGCGTCGGCCGGTTCGTCGAGATGGTCCAACGCACCGTCCAGGGCGCGACCCGGGAGTACCTGGTCATCGAGTACGCGCCCTCCAAGCGTGGCCAGCCCGGCGACCGGCTTTTTGTCCCCACCGACCAGCTCGACCAAGTGACTCGCTACGTCGGTGGGGAGCAGCCGAGCGTGCACCGGCTCGGCGGCAGCGACTGGCAGAAGACCAAGTCCCGGGCGCGACGACACGTCAAGCAGATCGCCGCCGAACTCATCCGGCTGTACTCCGCGCGGATGGCGACCAAGGGGCACGCCTTCTCCCCGGACACCCCCTGGCAGCGCGAGCTTGAGGACGCCTTCGCCTATGTGGAGACCCCGGACCAGCTGGTCAGCATCGACGAGGTCAAGGCCGACATGGAGCGCGAGGTGCCCATGGACCGGCTGGTCTGCGGTGACGTGGGCTACGGCAAGACCGAGATCGCCGTCCGGGCAGCGTTCAAGGCGATCCAGGACGGCAAGCAGGTCGCGGTCCTGGTCCCGACGACACTGTTGGTCCAGCAGCACCTGCAGACGTTCTCGGAACGGTATGCCGCCTATCCGGTCACGGTGCGTGCACTCTCCCGGTTCCAGAGCGACAAGGAGGCTGCGGCCGTGCGCGCCGGCCTGGCCGACGGCAGCATCGACCTCGTCATCGGCACCCACCGGCTGCTCGGCGACCAGGTGCGCTTCAAGGATCTCGCACTTGTCGTCGTCGACGAGGAGCAGCGCTTCGGGGTGGAGCACAAGGAGCAGCTCAAGGCGATGCGCACCGCTGTTGACGTGCTGGCGATGTCCGCGACCCCGATCCCGCGCACCCTGGAGATGGCGATCACCGGTATCCGGGAGATGTCCACGCTGGCCACTCCGCCGGAGGAGCGGCATCCGGTGCTCACCTATGTCGGTCCCTATGACGAGAAGCAGATCGTCGCCGCGATCCGGCGGGAGCTGCTCCGGGAAGGGCAGGTCTTCCTGGTGCACAACAAGGTCCAGACCATCGAACGAGCCGCAGCCCGGATCCGTGAGCTCGTCCCCGAGGCCCGGATCGCCACCGCTCACGGGCAGATGGGGGAGAGCCGGTTGGAGAAGGTCGTCGTCGACTTTTGGGACAAGGAGTACGACGTCCTGGTCTGCACGACGATCGTCGAGACCGGGCTGGACATCTCCAACGCGAACACCCTCATCGTCGAGCGTGCCGACGTGCTCGGACTCTCCCAGCTGCACCAACTCCGGGGGCGGGTCGGGCGTGGTCGTGAGCGGGCCTACGCCTACTTCCTCTATCCACCGGAGCGACCACTGACCGAGACTGCCCACGACCGGTTGCAGACCATCGCCTCCCATACCGACCTCGGGGCGGGGATGCAGGTGGCGATGAAGGATCTGGAGATCCGCGGCGCCGGGAACCTTCTCGGTGGGGAACAGTCCGGGCACATCGAGGGGGTCGGGTTCGACCTCTACGTCCGGCTCGTCGGTGAAGCCGTTGCCGGTTTCAAGGGGGAGAGCAGCCAGGCTCCGACCGAGATCAAGATCGAGCTGCCCGTGGATGCGCACCTGCCGCACGAGTACGTCCCGGCCGAGCGGCTGCGCCTGGAGATCTACAAGAAGCTCGCGGCCGTTGTCGACGAGTCAGGCCTGGACGAGATCGCCGCGGAACTGCACGACCGCTACGGCGCGCCACCGCAGCCTGCGGCGAATCTGCTGCAGGTCGCACGGTTGCGGACGGTCGCCCGGGCGGCCGGGGTCGGGGATATCGCGGTGCAGGGCAAGTACGTCCGGTTCTCCCCGGTCAGCCTGCGGGAGAGCCAGCGGTTGCGGTTGCAACGGATCTACAAGGGCTCGATCGTCAAGGAGGGACTGGACCAGATCCTGGTCACCGCTCCGATGACGGCCCCGGTCGGGGGTCGTATGCTGCGCGACGAGGACATCCTGCGGTGGGCCGCCGAGGTGATCAGCGTCGTCGTCGTGGACAATGTCACCGAAGCGGCCCGGGTGGCCACGAGCGGTCCGTCCCAGGGCCGCTGAGGGCATGAGCGGTCCGGCCCCGGCCCGCTGAGGAAAGGACCAACTGGTGAAGCGCATCGTTCGCGCCACGGCCGTGGCGCTCGCTCTCGGGTCGAGCATCCTCGTCGCCGGATGCTCCCCCGGCACCGCAGCCGTCGCCGGTGGGCGGACCATCACCGTGGACGAGGTGAACTCCGCCGTGGTCGAGATCAACGAGGCGATGCAACCCCAGACGCCGGTGACCGCCCCACAGGTTCTGACCTATCTCGTCCGGGCCCCGGAGGTCTTGGCCTACGCTGCGGAGCAGGGTAGGGCGGTAACCCCGAGCATCGCCCGGACGCTGATCCCGCTCAACGACCCCTCGCCCTCGACGGTGGAGATCGTGCAGTACGCCAAGGCCGTCGAGTCCCTGACCGACCAGGACTCGGCCGAACTCACCAAGCGGCTCACCGCCCTGGAGGTCACCGTCAACCCGAAGTTCGGGACTTGGAGTGCCGAGCGGGCCGGGGTCGCCCCGGACCAGCCGAACTGGCTCACCGCGACACCGAAGTGACCGGGCGCCGGTGGCGCTACTCCTGCTCCTGACCTCCCCTCGGGTCGCCCCCGGGTTGTTGACCTGGGCTGCCTGGCGGGCACTTGCCGAGGCTGACGCGATCCACGCGGCGTGCCTGGACGACCCGCTCCCGCAGGCTGTGCGGGACACCGGCCACGGGGTCTGGTTGCTCGGTTCGGACCGTGCCGATGCCGGCGGTGACGGTGCTGCTGACCCCACGCCGAGACGGGCTCAGGCCCTGGTCGAGGCGGCCACTGGCGCCGATGTCGTCTGGCTGGTTGGACCCGACGGCGACCCAGGACTGACCGACGCCATTGCTGCCCAGGTCACTGCTCTGGAGAGCCCACCGGAGGTCGAGGTCGTTGTCGGATCCTGGGATGTCCCCGGCGCCCGGCTGCTGGACGTCGTCGCGGTGATGGATCGGCTCCGGTCACCGGGAGGATGCCCCTGGGATGCGCGACAGACCCACGAGTCGCTGTTGCCCTATCTCGCTGAGGAGAGCGAGGAGTATGCCGAGGCCGTGCGCTCCGGTGACCGTGCCCACATGGCCGAGGAGCTCGGCGACGTCCTGCTCCAGGTTGCGTTTCATGCCCGGGTCGCCGAGGACGATCTGGAGGCGCCGTTCGACATTGACGACGTCGCCGGCCTGCTTGTCGACAAACTCGTCCGTCGCCATCCGCACGTCTTCGGCGACGTCGAAGCCTCGACCCCTGAAGAGGTCGAAGCGAACTGGGCTCGGATCAAGGAACAGGAAAGGAGCGGGCCGGGCGGAGCGCCCTGAGTGCCGATCTGGTGCGACGCCGAGCCGCTGCGAACAGAGCCTTCCTGGGGCCGCCACGGTCGCTACCCTGTGCCGGTGATCCTCGTCGTCGGTGGCGCCAACCTCGACTCGACGCTGCGAACGCAGACGGCAGCGGTCCTGCGCACGAGCAACCCGGCGACCCTGACCCAGTCCGCCGGTGGCGTCGGTCGCAACATCGCCGAGAACCTCGCCCGACTCGGTCATACGGTCGTGCTGGTCGCGCCTATCGGTGCCGACGCCGCCGGCCGTGAGCTCCTCGACCGCACGAGTGCTGCCGGAGTGGACTGCACCCACGTCGTGGCCAGCGCGCACCCCACCGGTGCTTATGTCGCGGTCGTCGACGATGCCGGTGAGCTCGTCATCGGGGCCAGCGACATGACCGCCGCCGACGCGCTGACAATCCCTGACCTGGCCGCTGTCCCGACTCTGCTGCGCCACACAGCCCTTCTCGTCCTCGACGGCAACCTGCCCGCGGCGATCAGTGCCCACCTGCTCGACGCTGCTGCCCTGCGCGCGATCCCGGTCGTCATCGACCCGGTGAGCATTCGCAAGGCCGAGATGCTCAGTGGGGTCCTCGGCTGGTCGCGGCCGGTGCACACGATCACCCCGAACCTGGCCGAGCTCGCCGTGCTCACCGGGTGCGAGGTCACCGACGAGGCTCCTGAGATCGCCGCTGTGGCCGCTGTCCTGCACGCCCGCGGAGTCGACCGGGTGTGGGTGCGCCGCGGACCTGGCGGCAGCCTGCTGTCCGCTGTCGTCCGGGGCGAGCAACAGGTCGCCCGGTATGCCGCGCCGCACGCCGAGGTCATCGACGTCACCGGGGCCGGGGACTCGATGACCGCCGGCTATGTCCACGCGCTGCTCACCGACGGTGACGCCTTCGGTGCGGCTGCCTATGGCCAGGCGCTGGCCGCGCTCACCGTCGAGTCTGCGCACACCGTGCGGCCAGACCTGAGCACCGACCTCGTCGCGGACCGGATCTCCCGCGGCGGCATACCCCTCCCGCGTGACCCGACCACAGGCCGCGCCACCACCTCGCACGCCCAGGGAGAACCATGACCCCTCACCCCATGCTCACGCTCAGTGACGAGGTCCGCGACGCCTTCGCAGCCGGCCGCCCGATCGTCGCCCTGGAGTCGACGATTATCAGCCACGGCATGCCCTATCCCCGCAACGTCGGGATGGCCCGCGAGGTCGAGGACCTGGTCCGGACCGGCGGCGCGACACCGGCGACGATCGCAGTGCTCAACGGCAGGCCTCGCATCGGGCTGTCCGACGATGACCTCGAGCTGCTCGGTTCGCACGACGACGTCGCCAAGGTGAGCGTCCGGGACCTGCCACAGGTGATCGCCACCGGGCGACATGGTGCGACGACCGTGGCGAGCACCATGGTGCTCGCCGCCCGCGCCGGGATCCGGGTCTTCGTCACCGGTGGCTTGGGCGGGGTCCACCGCGGCGCCGAGTCCTCCATGGACATCTCCGCCGACCTCACCGAGCTCGCCCGCACCCCGGTGGCCGTGGTCTGTGCCGGCGTGAAGTCGATCCTCGACATCGGCCTGACCCTGGAGCGACTCGAGACGCTCGGGGTGCCCGTGGTGGGCTACCGCAGCGAAGACTTCCCGGCCTTCTACTCCCGGCGCAGCGGCTTCAGCGCGCCGTTGCGGGCGGACGAGCCGGGGCTCGTCGCGGCGATGATGCACGCCCAGTGGGACCTCGGGCTCAACGCGGGCCTCGTCGTCGCCAACCCCGTGCCGGCCACCGACGAGATCCCGGCCGCCGACATCGACGCGCTCATCGACACGGCGGTCGCCGAGTGTGACGCCCGCGGGATCAGCGGCAAGGACATCACCCCGTTCCTCCTCGGCCGGATCGTCGAGCTCTCCGGGGGCCGGAGCCTGGAGACCAACATCGCCCTGGTGCGGCACAACGCCACTGTCGGCACCGCGATCGCGGTCGCGTATGCCGCCAGCGATCAGCGCTCCGCGCCCGGGAACCGTCGCTGACCGACCCGCTCGGCGCTCCGTCCCCACCAGCGTGCCCTTGGCGCCCGACATGCTGGCCCCCTCGGGATCGGGTGCTCCTGTTGGTTTGAGTTCGTTGCGCCTGTCCCGCGGGTGCTGACGCGCATGGCGCAACCCCCGGGTTAGGCTCGGCATCGACGGGTCCGGCGTCGTTCCGGCCGGGCACCGCTTGAGCCGTGAAACGTGACACACGACCCCTCGACAGGAGAGACCCATGGCCAGCATCGACGCCATCGGCGCACGCGAGATCCTCGATTCGCGCGGCAACCCCACCGTCGAGGTGGAGGTGCAGCTCGACGACGGCACCTTCGCCCGGGCGGCGGTGCCGAGCGGTGCCTCGACCGGCGCCTTCGAGGCGGTCGAGCGTCGCGACGGCGACAAGGGTCGCTACCTCGGCAAGGGAGTCGAGGATGCTGTCGAGGCGGTGATCTCCGAGCTCGGCCCCAAGCTCCTTGGCTTCGATGCTTCCGAGCAGCGCCTCGTCGACCAGGAGATGCTCGCCATCGACGGCACCCCCAACAAGGGCAAGGTTGGCGCCAACGCCATCCTCGGGGTCTCCCTGGCCCTGGCCAAGGCGGCAGCCGACTCTGCCGGGCTGCCGCTCTTCCGCTATGTGGGTGGCCCGAACGCGCACGTCCTGCCGGTGCCGATGATGAATATTCTCAACGGCGGCAGCCACGCCGACTCCAACGTCGATATCCAGGAGTTCATGATCGCCCCGATCGGTGCCGACTCCTTCCGTGAGGCCCTGCGCTGGGGCGCCGAGGTCTACCACGCCCTGAAGAAGGTCTTGCAGGACAAAGGCTTGGCGACCGGCCTGGGCGACGAGGGCGGGTTCGCGCCGAACCTGGAGTCCAACCGGGCCGCGCTCGATCTCATCCTCGAGGCCATCACCGCGGCCGGCTACACCCCGGGTAGGGACATCGCCCTGGCGCTCGACGTTGCCGCAAGCGAGTTCTACCAGGACGGTGGCTACGCCTTCGAAGGCGCTGCCAGGTCGGCTGCGGAGATGACCGACTACTATGCCGAGCTTGTCGCGGCATACCCGCTGGTGTCCATCGAGGACCCACTCGACGAGGACGACTGGGACGGCTGGAAGACCCTCACCGACCGGCTCGGTGACCAGGTCCAGCTCGTCGGTGACGACCTTTTTGTGACTAACCCGCAGCGTCTGGCCCGCGGCATCGAGACGGCCACCGCGAACGCCCTGCTGGTCAAGGTCAACCAGATCGGCTCGCTGACCGAGACCCTCGACGCCGTCGAGCTCGCCCAGCGCAACGGCTACCGGTGCATGATGAGCCACCGTTCCGGAGAGACCGAGGACGTGACCATCGCCGATCTGGCCGTGGCGACGAACTGCGGCCAGATCAAGACCGGCGCTCCAGCCCGCTCCGAGAGGGTAGCCAAGTACAACCAGCTCCTGCGGATCGAGGAGGAGCTCGACGACGGGGCCGAGTACGCCGGTGCCGGAGCCTTCCCACGGTTCCGCGCGACGACGACCTGACCCCACCACGACGAACTGACCGCGAGACGCCGAACTGGCAGGAGGAGCCGCAGGTATGACCGGTCCGGGTTCGCGGCGTCCGGGATCCCACGGAACGCGGGGCCCTGGGGCTTCGCGTACTCGGCGGGCCGGTTCGACAGCGGCCGCCACGCCGACCACCGGGGCCCCCTCGCCTCCGACCGGGCGATCCGGGTGGCGCCACCGGCTCCGTGCCGCTCGACGGGACCAGCGCATCGTCCGGTATGCCGCCCTTTGCGCCACCGTTCTGCTGGTCGCGGTCCTTCTGGCCCCAACCCTGCACGCCTGGTTCGATCAGCGGAGCGCGATCGGTGACCTCAAGTCCAAGGTGGCTGCGCAGCGCGCCGACGTGAGCCGCCTGCAGGAGGAGCAGAAGCGCTGGCAGGACGAGGCGTTCGTCGAACAGCAGGCGAGGGCACGGCTGATGTTCGTCAAGCCGGGCGAGAAGTCCTACATCGTCCTGGACACCACCAAACCCCGTGGTATCAAAGGGATGGCTGACGGCACGACCTCCACGCACGTGCCCTGGTACGGCACGTTGTGGTCCTCGTTGCGGGCAGCTGACGAGCCATCTGCCCAGGACGGATGAGCACCTGATGAGCACGGTTCCCGGTATGGGGTCAGGTCCACAGCTGGAACCGATTGACCCGGCCGACCTGTCGTTGGTGGCTTGGCAGCTCGGTCGGGAGCCACGTGGGGTCGTGGAGGTGGCGCATCGGTGTCCGTGCGGCGCCCCGGATGTCGTGCGCACCAGGCCTCGCCTGCCGGACGGCACCCCGTTCCCGACGACGTTCTACGCCACCTGCCCTCGCCTGACTGCGGCCATCTCCACCCTGGAGTCCACCGGTGCCATGGCGACCATGGAGCAGCGTTTGCGTGCGGAGGCCACGCTGGCGCAGCGCTACCGGGCCGCGCACGAGGATTACCTCGCACGCCGTGCCGAGCTCGGCGAGGTCCCCGAGATCGACGGCGTCTCCGCGGGCGGCATGCCGGAGCGGGTCAAGTGCCTACACGCCCTGGCCGCGCACTCCCTGGCCATCGGCCCGGACACCAACCCGTTCGGCGACGAGACGGTCCGCAGCATCGGACCGTGGTGGAACAAGAACCCGTGCAGCCGGATGTCCGAGCCTGCACCCGCTGCCGTTCCCGGCGCGGACCGCAGGGGTGATCTGTCGTGACCCGGGTCGGTGCGATCGACTGCGGGACGAATTCGATCCGGCTCCTCATCGCAGACGTCGATCCGGCGACCGGGAGCCTGACCGACGTCGTGCGCACGCTGGAGATCGTTCGGCTCGGGCAGGGGGTTGATCGCACCGGGATGCTCGATCCGGCCGCGCTCGAGCGCACTCTCGATGTCTGCCGACGGTATGCCGCCACCTGCCGCAACGCCGGGGTCGGTGCAGTCAGGTTCGTCGCGACCTCGGCCTCCCGGGATGCTCGCAACGCGGCGGACTTCATGGCCGGGGTGCGGGCCGCGTTCGGAGACCTGCACGTCACTCCCGAGGTGATCAGCGGGGACCTCGAGGCTCAGCTGTCTTTCACCGGGGCCACCGGCAGCGTTGCTGCCGCCGGGATCGGTGGGCCCTATCTCGCCGTTGACATCGGCGGTGGGTCCACCGAGTTCGTCCGCGGGACCAGCACCGTCGCGGCAGCTCGGTCGATCAACATCGGGTCGGTGCGGATCACCGAGCGACACCTGCGCTCCGATCCACCGACTGCACAGGAGATCGGCGCCGCGATACGGGACATCGAGAGCGCCCTCGACGTGGCCGAAGCCGATGTTGACTTCACCGGTCTAGGTGCCGTCGTCGGCCTCGGCGGGTCGGTGACCACTCTCACCGCGCACGCACTGTCCTTGGCGGCATACGACCCGGCGGCGATCCATCTCGCGCAACTTGGGGTGGACACTCACTGCGCCGCGGCGAGCGGGATGCTCGGACTGAGAAGGGCCGAACGCGTGGCCTTGCCCTTCCTGCACCCGGGCCGGGTCGACGTCATTGGCGCCGGTGCCCTGGTGTGGCGCCAGGTGCTGCAGCGGGTCGTTCAGCGTTCGCCTGGGGTGCAGGTCGTGACCAGCGAGCACGACATCCTGGACGGGATCGCCCTTTCTTTGCGGTAGCCGCCGCCTGGGCCGTGCGTTTGTCGTACCCATTCTGTCTGCAGGACCACGGATGCCAGCTCCCGTCGCGACCGGTGCGGCATACAGTGAGCGGCGCGGCATACAGTGACCACGCCCCCGTGGCCCAACTGGCAGAGGCAGGCGACTTAAAATCGCCTTCGGTGCGGGTTCGAATCCCGTCGGGGGCGCGGGGAAGAATAACGGAATCGCTTGCCTTCTACCGCGCCGACTGTTTGAATACGCGCCAGTAATCAAGTCTCATCGTGGAGCGAGTATGTCGGTAGCAAACCCGCCGGAACCGTCGGGCGCCGTCGTGCTCGACGCGGTGACCAAGCTCTTCGGCGAGGTGCGCGCCGTGGACGACCTGACCCTGCGGGTGCAGGCGGGGGAGTTCCTGTCGCTGCTTGGACCCAGCGGGTGCGGCAAGACGACGACCCTGCGGATGCTCGCGGGATTCGAGCACCCCGACGCCGGGGACATCCGGATCAGCGGTCGGTCCGTCGCCGGAGTGCCGCCATACAAGCGGGACGTCAATACCGTCTTCCAGGCCTACGCGCTCTTCCCGCACATGAGCGTCGCCGAGAACGTCGCCTACGGGTTGCAGCAGAAGCGCATCCCCAAAGTCGAGATCCGTGAGCGGGTGGAGAGCGCGCTCGACATGGTCCGAATGCGTTCCTATGCCGACCGCAAGCCCACCCAGCTCTCCGGCGGGCAGCAGCAACGAGTCGCCCTGGCCCGCGCCCTGATCAACCGGCCCAGCGTTCTCCTGCTCGACGAGCCGCTCGGCGCTTTGGACCGGCAGCTGCGCGAGGAGATGCAGCTCGAACTCAAGCTCCTCCAGGCCAACCTCGGCATCACGTTCATCTTCGTCACCCACGACCAAGGTGAGGCGCTCAGCATGAGCGACCGGATCGCCATCATGCGTGCGGGCCGGATCGAGCAGCTCGCCGACGCCGACACGATCTACGCGCACCCCAGTTCCGCTTATGTCGCGGCCTTCATCGGGCAGCAGAACTTCGTCGCTGCCCAGGCCGGCACAGACCCCCACATCGTCGACGCCGCACACTTCCGGGTGCGCGCGGCCGTCGCGAACCCCGCCCTACGTCCCGGAGACCGGGCGCTGGCTGCCGTGCGGCCCGAGTACGTCGAACTCGCCGCGGGCACAGCACCGCCGGGTGACAACATCGCTGCCGGGAGCGTGCTGAGCATCTTCCACCTCGGCGAGACGATCCAGTTCCTCATCCGAGTCAGTGAGGGCCAGAGCCTGCTAGCCCGACGACCCGCCCCCGACGCCCCGGCACTCAGCGTCGGCCAGTTCGTGACGTGCACCTGGTCCCCCGAGCATGTGCGCCTCTTTCCCGCCGATGACGCCGCCCAGGCCGGTGGCTTCATCCAACCCCCGACCGCCTGACCCTGATGTTCCCCGCCTGATGTTCCCTGCCTGACGCTCCCTGTGTGACGCCGCGACCTCGAGAGGACCTGAGCATGACCCACCCCGACGACCCGATCCGGATCCTTGCCACACCGGAGACCAACCGCCGGATCGCCCGAGAACTGGACCGCCGACGCTTCCTGAGTCTGGCAGCAGCGGCCGGGGCCGTGGGCGCGCTGGCCGCCTGTGGGAAGTCCGGGCCCTCGGGCGCCCCCACAGCAACTGGCGGACCGCTGGAGAGCAGCTTCTCGATGTACAGCTGGGGCGACTATGACGCCCCCGAGGTGCTCCAGGCCTTCACCAAGCAGTTCGGTCCCAAGATCACCCAGGACAGCTTCAACTCCAACGAGGAGTTGATTGCCAAGCTGGTGGCGGCCAAAGGCACCAGCGGCTACGACATCGTCGTACCGACCGGGGCCTTCATCCCACAGATGGTCCAGAACGGTCTGCTCCAGAAGCTCAACCGCGACCTCATCCCCAACATCAGTCACGTGGACCCGCGCTTCCTCGGTGAGGACTGGGACCCCAAGAACGAGTACTCGATCTGCAAGGCCTGGGGGACGACCGGATTCGTCTACGACACAACGAAAATCAAGCGCGAACTGAAGACGTGGAACGACTTCAACGATGCCGCGATGAACGAGGCGAGCGGCTCGACCAGCGTGCTCGACGATCCGGCCGAGCTGACCGCGTTGTACTTCTGGGCGAACGGTATCGACTGGAACACCACCGATCCCGCCCACCTGGATGCTGCTGAGGACTTCGTCGTCAAGAAGCTCGCCCCGCACATCGCCGCCTTCGACTCCTTCCCCGGTGGCCAGGCGCTCCCGCAGGCCACCCACGCCCTCATGCAGATCTGGAACGGGGACGCCCGTATCGGCATCATGAACAGCAAGGAGCCGGAGCGCTGGAAGTGGGTGCTGGGTGCCCCCACGACAGAACTGTGGATGGACAACTGGGCGCTCGCCACCGGGGCGCCGCACCCAGAGGCCGCACACGCCTTCATCAACTTCACGCTCACCCCGGAGAATGCGCTGAAGAACGTCGCCTACATCGGTTACCACACCGGCGCCAAGGACATCGAGGCCAAGGCCAAGGCAGCGGATCTACCCATGCTCGACATGGTCTTCTTCACCGACGCGCAACTGGCCACGATGGTCACCGGAGAAGTGACCTCGGCCCAGGAGCGCATTGTCGGGATCTGGAACAAGGCAAAGGCAGCCGCCGGTGCGTAAGGCCACGCTGGCGCTGCCGGCGTGGGCGTGGCTGGTCATCTTCTTCGTCCTGCCCGTTGCCACCGTCGTCTGGTACAGCTTCGGCTACAAGCCGGGCATCTTCGGCACCCACGCCAACGACGTCCTTTCCCTGGACCGATATGCCGAGACTCTCTCGCCGACCTTCTTCGCCACCTTCCTCAACACCTTGTGGGTCGGTGTCGTCGGCACCACGATCTGTCTGGTCATCGGGTTGCCGATGGCGTATTGGATGGCGACCAAGGTCTCTCCGACCGGGCGCGGCATCGTGCTGGCTCTCGTGCTCATCCCGTTCTGGACCAACTTCCTGGTCCGCACCATCGGCTGGCAGGTCATCGTCTCCCCCCAGGGTTGGCTCTCCACCGGGTTGCAGGCCCTCGGCGGACAGCCGCTGGAGATCCTCTACACCCGCAGCGCGGTCCTGCTCGGCGTCGTCTACAACTACCTGCCGCTGATGATCCTGCCCCTGTTCGTCGCCTTCGACCGAGTCGGTGCCCCGTTGCGCGAGGCGAGCAAGGATCTCGGCGCGGGCCGGCTGCGCACTCTGACCCGGGTCACCCTGCCGCTCGCCGCACCGGGCATCGTCGTGGGTGTCGTCCTGGTCTACATCCCGCTCATGGGCGACTACATCACCGCCACGGTGCTCGGCGGCGCCAAGGGCAACATGGTCGGACAGCTGGTCGCGAGCCAGTTCCAGACCGCGCAGAACTGGGCTCTCGGCTCGGCCATGGCGGTCACGCTCATCCTCATCATCTTGGCCACCGTCGTGGTCTTCGGGGCTCTGTTCTGGCTGGTCTCCCTCGCGGTGCGGGCCCGGTGGCGAGTCCGGGTGGCGGTGGCGTCGTGACGACCGACCCAAGTGCGCCCGCGGTGAGGCGCCGCAGCGGATCCGACCTCCTGCTGTCGGTGTGGGGGGTCCTCGTGCTGCTCTTCCTCTTCGCGCCGATCATCGTCATCGTTATCTACTCGTTCAACAACGGCCGCCTCCTCGTGGCCTGGGATCACTTCGGCTTCGAGGGTTATGCCGCGCTGTTGCGCAAACCGGAGATCCGCGCCTCGGTGTGGGTGTCCCTGCGCGTGGGGTTCATCGCCTCGATCCTGGCCACCCTGCTCGGCACCCTCGCGGGCATCGCCCTGGCCCGGCGCCCCGGCAAGTGGACGGCGTGGTTCGTCACCTTGCTGCTCATGGTCTCGGTGACCCCCGAGATCGTCGACGCGGTCTCGCTGCTCCCCTGGCTGGTCATGCTGGGCCAGGACTGGGGGCTGGTCATCTTCAACGACGGCATCGTCCGGCTCGTGGTCGGCACGTCCTTGTTCTCCACCGCGGTCGTCGCCTACATCGTCCGGGCACGCCTCGTCGGACTCGACGAGAACCTCGAGGAAGCCTCTGCCGACCTCTACGCGACCCCGCTGACCACCTTCCGCCGGGTGACCCTGCCACTGGCGATGCCGGCCGTCCTCGCCGGGGCACTGCTGTCCTTCACGTTCAGCTTGGACAACACCATCGTTTCGGCGTTCGTCCAGGTGTCCGGCACGACCCCGTGGCCGGTCTACGTCCTCAGTGCGCTCCGCAGCGGGCTGAGACCGGAGATCGCGTCAGTGTCGACCATCATGCTCGTCATCACCCTGATCGCCCTAGCCGTGGTGGCCCTGGTCCTGCGCCGTGCCGGTGACAACGCCACTCAAATCGCCCGTACCATGGCGGGCGGCTAAGACAGAACCGATGAGACGAGGACAGAACTGATGACGTATGCCGACCTGGTCTTCACCGGGGGGCCGGTGTTCCGCGCGGACCCTGCGCGCACCCGGGCCTCGGCGGTAGCGGTGCGGTCGGGGCGCATCGTCGCGGTCGGCCACGCTGAGGTGCACGATCTGATCGGTCCGGGCACCGAGGTGGTCGATCTCAAGGGGAGGATGCTGCTGCCGGGCTTCACCGACGCTCATGTGCACCCCGTATGGGGCGGGCTCGACATGCTCCGCTGTGACCTTGCCCTGTGTGGGACCCGTGCCCAGTATCTTGAGGTGATCGCGGCATACGTCACCCGGCGTCCGCACGATCCGTGGGTGCTCGGTGGCGGGTGGAGTATGTCCGCCTTCCCCGGCGGGACCCCGCTCGCCAGCGATCTCGACGCGATCGTCCCGGACCGCCCAGCCTTCCTGGCCAACCGTGACGGCCACGGCGCCTGGGTGAACTCGAAGGCGCTGGAGCTGGCCGGAATCACCATGGACACCGCGGACCCGGTCGACGGGCGGATAGAGCGCCTGCCCGATGGCAGGCCGTCGGGCACCCTCCATGAGGGCGCCATGGACCTGGTCAACATTCACATCCCGCCCGAGCCACCAGAGCGGATGATCGAGGCGCTCCTCACCGGGCAGCGATACCTGCACTCCTTCGGAGTCACCGGGTGGCAGGACGCCATCGTCGGATCGGACTACGGGGATGCCGGTGACCCGATCCCGGCCTACCTCGCCGCGCAGGCATCCGGAGCGCTCACCGGCCGGGTGGTGGGTGCTCTGTGGTGGCACCGGGGCAGAGGTGTCGAGCAGATCCCCGACCTACTCGCCGCCCGTGAGCACAGCCTGGTGGCCTACGGTGCGACGCTAGCCGCTCGCGGAGGTCTCGACCCGGGCGCGGCTCCTGGATCCTTCCGGGCCACGAGCGTGAAAATCATGCAGGACGGGGTGGCCGAGAACTACACCGCGTCGATGACCGAGCCCTACCTCGACCGTTGCGGCCATCCGACCGACAACTCCGGCATCTCCTTCGTACCCCCGCAGATCCTCGCCCAGGCGGTGCCCGCCCTCGATGCCGATGGCTTCCAACTGCATTTCCACGCCATCGGCGACCGGGCCGTGCGCGAGTGCCTCGACGGGGTCGCGCTGGCTCGTCGCAGCAACGGTCTTTCCCACGGCCGGCACCACATCGCCCACCTGCAGGTCGTCCACCCTGATGACGTGCCGCGGTTTCGCCAGCTCGGTGTCGCAGCCAACATGCAGTCACTGTGGGCGGCACTGGAGCCCCAGATGGTCGAGCTCACCTTGCCGTTCCTCGGTGAGCCGCGTTCGGCGTGGCAGTACCCGTGGGGCGATCTCAGCCGCGCCGGAGCCACCCTGGTCAGCGGCAGTGACTGGTCGGTGTCCACACCTGACCCGTGGGCTGCGATCCACGTCGCGGTGAACCGGAAGGCGCACTCCTCGTTCGCGGAGGGGGACTACGAGGTGTTCCTGCCCGAGCAGCGTCTCGACCTGACGAGTGCGCTCGCGGCATACACGGCTGGCTCGGCGTGGGTGAACCATCTCGATGAGGCCGGTACCGTGGCAGTTGGCAATCTCGCCGATCTCGTCGTGGTCGACTCGGACCCGTTCGCCGGCCCGCTCGAGGAGATCGGCGCTACCCGGACCATGCAGACCTTCGTCGGCGGCCGGCGGGTGTATGCCGCCGCCGACGCCTGAGTTGCGCGGTCACCGACACTAGATCCAGCGAGGCTGATACCCGTGGGCACGACCGTCTTCGAGCGTGTTCCTCCCTCCCCGTCCGCCCTTGAGCACTCGTTGCGCAACACCGCGCTCGCGACGTTCTGGCTCGACGAGATCGACCGCGCGGACCACCCGCCGCTGGTTGCGAGCGCCCGAGCCGACCTCGTCGTCGTCGGTGGTGGCTACACCGGGCTGTGGACCGCGCTGCGGGCCAAGGAGCGCGATCCCAGCCGCCAGGTCATCCTTCTCGAGGCAGGGCAGATCGGCTGGGCGGCCTCGGGCCGCAACGGCGGCTTCTGCGACGCGAGTCTGACCCACGGCTTCGAGAACGGGCTGAGTCGCTGGCCGCAGGAGATCGACACCCTTGAGCGGCTGGGGAGGGAGAACCTCGAAGGCATCGAGGCCACGATCGCGGCATACGGCATCGATGCCGAGTTCGAGCGAGTGGGTGCTCTCGACGTCGCCACGGAGCCGCACCAGGTGCCCTGGCTTGCCGAGTATGTCGCGCAGGCCAAGGCCCGCGGCGTCGACGGGGTTGAACTCCTCGACGAGTCCGCGACCCGGGCCCAGGTGCACTCCCCGACCTACCTCGGTGCGGTGTGGCGCCACGACGACACTGCCCTGGTCCACCCGGCCAAGCTGGCCGTGGGGCTTGCCCGGGTCGCGGCCGACCTTGGGGTGGTGATCCACGAGTACACCCGGGTGCGCGGCATCGAGTCCTCTGGTCGCGGTGTCGTGCTCGACGTGGGGGACCACCGCGTCCACGCCCAGCAGGTAGCCCTGGCGACCAACGTGTTCCCGTCGCTGCTGCGCCGCAACGCCTTGATGACCGTCCCGGTCTATGACTACGCCCTGATGACCGAACCACTAACCGGTGAGCAGCTGGCGGCCGTCGGCTGGCGGAACCGGCAGGGGGTCGGGGATGTGGCCAACCAGTTCCACTACTACCGACTGTCCGCGGACAACCGGATCCTCTTCGGCGGCTACGACGCGGTGTACTTCTATGGCCGGATGGTGGATCCCGCACACGAGGACAACCCGGACATCCACCGCAAGCTCGCCAGTCACTTCCTGACCACGTTCCCCCAGCTCGAGGGCATTTCCTTCACCCACCGATGGGCCGGTGCCATCGACTCGTCCACGCGATTCTGTGCCTTCTATGGCTTGGCCCTGGGCAAGCGGGTGGCATATGCCGCCGGCTTCACCGGACTCGGTGTCGCGGCGACCCGATTCGGCGCCGACGTCATGCTCGACCTGCTCGCCGGCGAGCAGACCGAGCGCACCGCCCTGGAGATGGTTCGAACCCGACCGATGCCGTTCCCGGTCGAGCCGATCGCGGCCCTGGGCATCAACGCGACCCGCTGGTCGATGGACCGGGCCGATCATCATGAGGGTCGGCGCAACCTCATGCTGCGCGGCCTGGACGCCCTGGGACTGGGATTCGACTCCTGATCGTGGTTCGTCTGAGTGACCGGTCGTCAGTAGCCAAGACAGTCCATGCGTGCGGATTCCGTGCCGAATGCGCTATTCTGGTACGAATCGCATGACCAAGTGCCCTGACTCTGTGGCGAAACAGTGATGTCCCAGACGATGGCAGATCGCCGCAGTGGCATAGGCTGGCATCGCGAGTGAGACGACCCCGGGCAGCGTCGCCCGTGGGAATGGACAACAAGGAGGAGCTCTCGATGAGCATCTATGCCGTGGTCAACCCGGCGACCGGCGAGACCGTCAAGGAGTACCCCACCATCACCGATGCCGCGCTGACGGACGCGATCGGGAGCGCCGACGCGGCGACACGGGGTTGGGGTCGGAGCACCACCCCAGCGGAGCGGGCCGAACTCATCCGCCGGGTGGGCGCACTGCACACCGAGCGGCGTGAAGAGCTGGCGGACATCATCGTCCGGGAGATGGGCAAGCCTCGGGAAGAGGCCCTCGGAGAGGTCGACTTCTCCGCGGCCATCTACGAGTACTACGCCGATACTTCGCCGGAGGTCCTCAAGGACGAGAAGATCGAGCTCATGGGAGGTGAGGGGTCCGCGATCCTGCGCCGCAGCCCCATCGGCGTCCTGCTCGGGATCATGCCGTGGAACTTCCCGTACTACCAGGTCGCCCGGTTTGCCGGACCGAACCTCGTCATCGGCAACACCATCTTGCTCAAGCACGCTCCGCAGTGCCCAGAATCGGCGGCAGCCATCGAGCAGATCTTCCGTGACGCCGGAGCTCCGGACGGGGCCTACGTCAACATCTACGCGACGAACGAGCAGATCGAGTGGGTCATCGCCGACCCGCGGGTCCAGGGTGTCTCCCTCACCGGCTCGGAGCGCGCCGGTGCCGCTGTCGCCGAGATCGCCGGGCGCAACCTGAAGAAGGTCGTTCTCGAGCTCGGCGGGTCCGACCCGTTCATCCTCCTGTCCACCGACGACCTCGACGCGGTCGTCGCCGATGCCGCCAGCGCGCGGTTGGGCAACACCGGTCAGGCCTGCAACGCGGCCAAGCGTTTCATCGTCGTCGACGGGCTCTATGACGCCTTCGTCGAGAAGCTCAACGCGAGGATGGCCGCATCCCAGCCCGGCGACCCGATGGACCCTGACTCCGCCATCGGCCCGTTGTCCTCGGCGCTGGCTGCCGACCGGCTCCAGGAGCAGCTCGACCGCGCCATCGCGAGCGGCGCGACCGCGCACGTCACCGGTGAGCGCAACGGCACCTTCTTCCCGCCGGTCGTCCTAACCGACATCGCCGAGTCGAACCCGGTGCGCCAGGAGGAGTTCTTCGGTCCGATTGCGCAGGTCTACCGCGTCGCCGGCGAAGGTGAGGCCATCGCGCTGGCCAACGACATCCCGTTCGGGCTCGGCTCCTACGTCTACACCACCGACCCGGCGCAGGCAGAGCGGGTCGCCGACGCACTCGACACCGGCATGGTCTTCGTCAACATCGTGGACGCGGACAGCGCCGAGCTACCGTTCGGTGGGGTCAAGCGCAGCGGCACCGGGCGTGAGCTGGGCCGGCCGGGTGCGGACGAGTTCGTCAACAAGAAGCTCATCCGCGTCGGCGCCTGAGCGCCCAGACGTGCTCTGTCGGTCGGGCGCCCTCCCAGGTCGGGGAGGGCGCCCGAGCCGTCCCGGGAACTCCCGCGTATCCTCACTGGTTGACACAGGCGACACCCATCGGGGAACCGCCCCCACCTGAACTGACGGAGGACTGATGGCCAGCAACCCGGCCTTCAACCGCATCGAGCAGGACGCCCGCACTGGCTACGCGGGCTTCCGAGACGGCACCACGCCGGTCGCGCCCCAGCCCTACGGCGGCTACCAGCAGACGGGGCCGCAGGCGGCATACCCGCAGACCGGCTACGGCGGTCCTGGGCAGGTGGGCGCCGACCAGCTCCGCGAGATGTACCAGGCGCCGTCCGCGGGGCCGGTGGACACCGACCGCGTAAGCATGGATGACGTCATCATGAAGACGCTTGCCCTGTTCGCCCTGGTCCTGGGGCTGGGTGCGGTTGGCTGGAGTGTCGCCGAGGCGAACCAGCAGATCGGCTTCATGGTGTGGATGGGCGGCATGATCGGCGCCCTGGTCGTCGGGTTGGTCATCGCGTTCAAGAAGACCCTCAGCGTCCCGCTCATCGTGGCGTATGCCGCCCTCGAGGGACTCTTCCTCGGGGCGGTGAGCCAGTTCTTCGAGACGATGTGGCCCGGGATTGTCGCGCAGGCGGTGCTCGCGACGCTGGCGACCTTTGCCGGGATGTTCTTGGCCTACAAGGCCGGCCTGATCAAGGTCACTGCGAAGTTCCGCCGGATCGTGACGATGATGATCTTCGGTTATGCCATCTTCGCCATCGTCAACTTCCTCTTCGCGATGTTCACCTCGACCCCGTTCGGGTTTGGTGGTTCCGGCACCCTGGGCATCCTGATCTCGCTCTTCGCCGTGGGTCTGGCAGCAGTGACCCTTGCGCTCGACTTCGACGCGATCGATGTCGCCATCCGCACCGGGGCTCCGCGCAAGTACAGCTGGCTGCTCGCGCACGGGCTCATCGTCACCCTGGTCTGGCTCTATGTGGAGATGCTGCGCCTGCTGGCCCGGCTGCGTGAGTGATGCTGTCCCCGGCCGTGCCTGCGCACGCCACCGGCTCGGCCCCGGTCCCGGTGACCGGGGCCGAGCCGCGTCCGGAGGCGGTCGTCACCGAACTCGACCGGATCGTTCGCCGGTGGCGTGAACTGCCGCTGGACCGGGCACAGGCCGTCGAGCCGCTCGTCCGCTCGGTGATCTGTGATCTGCTTCCGCCAGGGTTCCCACCGCCGCCGGATCTTGGCCCGGCAGTGGTCATCGACCAACTCCGGGTAGTCGTCTTCGACGCATGCCGCCGGGACGGGGATGCATGCCGCCGGGACGGGGCTGCATGCCGCCCGGGCGGGGACGCACGCAGCCCGGGGAGGCGGGGGCCTGCGGGTGATCTGCCGCCGGGGTGGGTCGCCGGAATCGTCGACGTGCTTGCGGCTCTGCGGCGATCTATCGGCTGAGTCGCTCAGGGCCGCATACACTCCCGGATCAGCTGAGCCGCTCGACGATGATGGCCATGCCCTGACCGCCGCCGACGCACATCGTCTCCAGGCCGAGCTGACCGTCGCGCTCCTGCAGGCCGTTGAGCAGAGTGGTCATGATCCGGGTCCCGGTCGAGCCGAACGGGTGCCCCAGCGCGATCGCTCCGCCGTGGACGTTGAGCTTGTCTTCGTCGATCCCGAGATCGTCGGCCGAGGGGAGCACCTGCGCTGCGAACGCTTCGTTGATTTCACAGAGATCCATGTCGTTGATGGTCATCCCGGCCCTGGCCAGGGCCCGCTGTGAGGCCTCGACCGGGCCCAGCCCCATGATCTCCGGGGACAGCGCGGACACTGCGGTGGAGACGATCCGGGCGAGGGGGGTGATCCCCAGCTCACGTGCTCGGGCGTCGCTCATGACGACCACTCCGGACGCACCGTCGTTGAGTGGACAGCAGTTGCCCGCAGTGACGGTGCCAGTCTCCCGGAACACCGGCTTGAGGGCTTGGACCGCTTCGAGGGTGACCCCTGGACGAGGGCCGTCGTCGGTGCTGACCACCGTGCCGTCTGGCATGGTCACCGGTAGGATCTCCCGGGCAAAGAACCCCTGGGCGATGGCCGCCTCGGCCCGGTTCTGACTGGTCACCCCCCACTGGTCCTGACGGGCCCGGCTTATCCCTCGCGAGGTGGCCACATTCTCCGCGGTCTGGCCCATGGCGACATAGATGTCGGGCAGCAGGCCCGCGTCGCGCGGGTCGATCCAGGCCTGGTTCGTCGCGGCCATCCGAGCGGAACGAGCGTGGGCGTCGGCGAAGAGCGGGTTGAGCACAGACACCTCGCCGGCACCGGCACCGACATACTGCGAGACGCACTCGACCCCACCAGCGATGAAGACATCGCCCTCACCGGCCTTGATCGCGTGGAAGGCCATCCGCATGGTCTGGGTGGAGCTGGCACAGAACCGGTTGACCGTCGAGCCGGGCAGGCGGTCGAAGCCGGACAGGACCGCGACGACCCGCGCGATGTTGTTCCCGGCCTTGCCCTCGGGGTAGGCGCACCCCCAGTAGATGTCCTCAATGAGTGCCGGATCGAGCCCGGGGAGCTTGCCGAGCAGGCCCTGGACGACCTGGACCGAGAGGTCGTCGGGCCGGATCTCCTTCATCGAGCCCTTGACTGCCCGCCCGATGGGGGTGCGGGCGGTGGCGACGATGACAGCTTCGGTCACTGGGGGCTCCTCGAAGGCTCAGCGGGTGTGGTCACGCCCACTGCTCATTGGCAGCAGACACGCCCGAGATCCCGGGCGTGTCTGCTGCCAATGAGCAGGCGGCCTGGCCCTCGGCGCGCCGCTGAGGCTACCGGAGCATGATGGTGCCATGGACCAGAAGCGTCGCCACGCATCCTCCGGTAGCCCTTATGAGTCAACAGTCGGGTTCTCTCGCGCCGTGCGCGTCGACAACCACGTCGTCGTCGCCGGCACCGCACCGATCGAGGACGACGGACACGTCAGCCAGGACCCGCGGGCCCAGGCACGCCGCTGCTGGGAGATCGCCCTGGGGGCCCTGGCCGAGGTAGGCGGGCGGACCGAGCACGTCATCCGGACCAGGCACTACCTCACCGATGCCGACCCAGATCTCGTCGACGCGGTGTCATCGGTGCACGGGGAGGTCTTCGGTGAGGTTCGACCGGTCTCCACGATGGTCGTCGTCGCGGCGCTGCTCGACCCCCGCTGGAAGGTCGAGGTGGAGCTCGAGGCGCTGGTCATCCCCTGACCGGGTCATCCTCTGACGGGGTCATCCCCTGGCCCGGTGGCGGGGAGATCGGCTCAGACCCAGCAGCGGACTCAGGCACGGCACCCTGGCGGCGGTGGAGCAGCACCGCCCACCGGCCCCGTGGACCCCGGCTCTGGCCACCGACCTGGGTGGGCGCGACCTCCGACCCAGGGTCGAGTACGGCCTGCCCGGCCGCGATGGCGACAGGCCCCACCCCTTCACCGCGCCGCAGCTCCGGTGCTCGGTCCGTGGTATCCCCGGCCCACACTCCCAGGGCGGCGCAGACCGAGGGCAGCAACGCCGCCGCGGCGCGGGCATAACCGGCTGGTGAGGGGTGGAACCTGTCGTCACTGAACATCTCTTGCGGCGCAGCCGCGAACTGCGGTCCCAGCAGGTCGCCCAGTGAGACGGTGCGGCCACCAGCTTCGACAACGGCAACCGTCTGGGCGGCGGCGAGATCGCGGCTCCACCGCCGAGCCAACCAGCGCAGCGGCTGGGCGAACGGCTCGATGGTTCCCAGGTCCGGGCAGGTGCCGACGACGACGGCGCCTCCGATCTCCCTGACTCGGTGGACCACCTCCTCGAGGGAACGCACCGCGGCGGCGCGGTCGACGCCGTGGGTTACGTCGTTGGCGCCGACCATGACGACGACGACGTCCGGAGAGCTGGCCGCATCCAGGGCAGCGGTGAACTGAGCGCTCAGGTCGCTGCTCTCAGCGCCGCTGACCGCCCGATTGACCAGCTGCACTGGTCGCCCGGTGAGGGCCGCGACTCCACTGGCGATGATCGCTCCAACCGTTTGGGCTGGGGTGTCGGTCCCCAGGCCCACAGCGGTGGAGTCCCCCAGCATGACGAGTCGCACCGGCACCCCCGCCCCCGCGCCATACATCCCGTCGTCGGCAGGCGGGTCCTCCGGGATGGTGCCGACGATGCGCCGGGCGATGGCGGCCTCGGCCTTGACCACTCCCCAGCCGAGTGCGCCCACGGCTGCAGTAGCCGCTGCCAGACCCCCTCCGCCGTATGCCGCCCGTGCCGCGATCCGGCGGGCCCGTCGTGCCCGTCCCATGACCTCCATCGTGCCAGCCCTTTGCCCGAGCACGACCGGTCATGAGACGTGCGGACGGCATACAGTCGACGGTATGGACTCCATGGGACGTACCGCTGAGCTCACGTTCACGGTGACCGACGCCGACACCGCCCAGGCCCTCGGATCCGGTGACCTTCCCGTCCTGGCCACGCCGCGTCTGCTCGCGTGGCTCGAGGCAGCCACGTGCGCCGCGGTGACGGACCTCCTGCCCGAGGGGAGCACCTCTGTGGGCACTCGGGTCGACATCGAACACACCGTGGCCAGCCCGCTTGGTGCCACGGTCCGGGTGAACGCCACGATCCTAGGGGACGTGGCGCCGTCGGCGATCTTCACGGTGACCGCAGAGCACGAGGACGGCACGGTCGTTGCGCATGGGACAGTGGGTCGGGTCGTCGTGGACACCGATCGGTTCCTGGCTGGGTTGGCGCACTGAGCCCGGAGGTTCTCGGGCGGGATCGCTGTCGTCCCGGGACACGAGATCGGTGTTCTCCCAGGACGGGTCAGATCCCGAAGGTGCTCCGGGGATAGGCCGCCGCGACATCGGTGACGACGTTGACCAGATAGGGGATCCCTGAGGCGAAGGCCCGGTCGAGTGCTGCGCCGATGCCTCGCGGGTCGGTCACGAGTTCACCCCCGCCGCCGAGAGCCCGGGCGACCTCGTCGTAGCGGGTGCCCGGCGCGAGATCGGCGACGACGTCATAGCCATAGAGCATCTGCATCGGGCCCTTCTCCAGCCCCCAGGCACTGTTGTTGCCCATGACCATGACTACGGGCAGCCGGTGCCGGACGAGGGTGTCGATGTCGCCGAGAGCGAAGCCGGCGGCTCCGTCTCCGAGCAGGAGGACGACCTGGCTCGACGGGCGGGAGATCCGGGCTGCGATGGCAGCGCCCATCCCCGCGCCGAGGCAGCCGAACGGCCCGGGATCGATCCAACAGCCGGGACGCCCCGGCTCGACGAACTTGCCCGCGAAGGAGACGAAGTCGCCGCCGTCGCCGATGACGACCGCATCGGATTCCAGCCGGGACAGCAGGTCGCCGTAGATCCGCGCCGGATGGATGGGGTCGGCCGCTGACGTGAGCAGTGGCCGGTCCCGCTCCCCAGCCGCAGCCACCTGATCGGCAAGCTCATCAGCCCAGACGGACCAGTCGGGCTGGATCGCGTTGCCCTGCACCGCCTCCCGTATGCCGTCGAGTGCACTGGTGAGATCGCCGGCCACCGTCCCCGCGAGAGTGAGGTGTTTGGCCAGCTGGCCGGGGGAGTCTGCGACGTGGACGACCTTGGCTAGTGGTGCGCCCTCCTTGCCGCCGAACAGGCCGTATCCGAGACGGAAGTCCAGCGGGGCCCCCACGACGATGACCAGGTCGGCCCGGTTCAGAGCGGCGCCTCGAGCCCGGGTCACGAGCAGCCGGTGGCCTCCGGGCAGCAGGCCGCGACCCATGCCGTTGGTCAGTGTCGGGATGCCAAGGTCCTCGACCAGCCGTCGGGCGGCGTCTTCGGCCCGGTCAGCCCAGACGTCGCTGCCGAGGACGAGGACTGGGTGGCGGGCGGCGGAGAGCTCGGTGGCCGCCCGGGTCACGTCGTCGGGGTCGGGGTCTGCCCCACGCAGGGCCGGTGTCACCGGATCGGCAGCAGTCGCCGAGTCGAAGAAATGATCGAGCGGGACGTCGAGGAAAGCCGGTCCACGATGTGGCGAAGCGGCGGCGGTGAAGGCCGCGTTGGTCAGCCGGCCGATCTCGGCCGCGGAGTGGGCGGTCGCGGCATACCGCGTCATGGACTCCACCACGGCGACGTGGTCGAACTCCTGCAGCGCGCCCTGTCCCCAGCGGTTGTCGGGGGAGCGACCGCCGATGACGACCAGGGGTGAGCCGGAGAAGGAGGCCTGGGCGATGGCGCTCATCCCGTTGGTGACTCCGGGGCCGGCGGTGAGGACTGCCAGGCCGGGGGAGCGGGTCAGCTTGCCGGTCGCCTCTGCGGCGAAAGTCGCGGTCTGCTCGTGCCGGACGTCGAGCAACCGCATCGGAGGGTCGGCGTGGACTGCGGCGTCATACATGGGGAAGACGTGTGCGCCGGAGAGCGTGAACATGGTCTCGACCCCGTGGGCTCGTGCCACGTGAAGGGCGTGAACCCCGCCGTGGCCGTGCAGGGTCGCTGTGCTGGCGGTGGCCGTCGCGTCGGACATTACTCAACGGTAGCGCCCAGGTTCCTCACGAACGGGACCGACCTGGATCCACCTGAGAGGATGGCCGGCATGAAGTATGCCGAGCACATTGCCGATCTCGTCGGCCACACCCCGCTCGTGCGCCTGTCACGGGTGACTGAGGGCGTTACCCGGGCCACGGTCCTGGCCAAGGTCGAGTACCTCAACCCCGGCGGTTCGATCAAAGACCGGATCGCCCTGCGGATGGTCGAGGCGGCCGAGGCCTCCGGCGCGCTGCGGCCGGGTGGGACGATCGTCGAGCCGACCTCCGGAAACACCGGGGTGGGCCTGGCGCTTGTCGCGCAACGCAAGGGCTACCGGTGCGTGTTCGTCTGCCCGGACAAGGTGAGCGAGGACAAGCGCAACGTCCTCGCGGCATACGGGGCGCAGGTCGTGGTGTGCCCGACCGCGGTCGCGCCGGAACATCCGGACTCCTACTACTCGGTCTCCGACCGGCTCGTTGCGGAGATCGACGGCGCGTGGAAACCGGACCAGTACTCGAACCCGGAGAACCCCGCCTCGCACTACGCCTCGACGGGCCCGGAGATCTGGGCCGACACCGACGGACGGGTCAGCCACCTCGTCGCCGGAGTCGGCACCGGGGGGACGATTACCGGGACGGGACGCTACCTGCGCGAGGTATCCGCGGACCGGCCTGGCGGGCGGGTGCGGATCGTCGGCGCGGATCCGGAGGGCTCGGTCTACTCCGGTGGGACCGGCCGGCCCTACCTCGTCGAAGGGGTCGGCGAGGACTTCTGGCCCACCGCCTACGACCCCCGCGTCGTCGACGAGGTCGTGGCCGTCTCCGATGCCGAGTCGTTCGCGATCACTCGCCGGCTGGCCCGGGAGGAGGGGCTGCTCGTCGGCGGGTCGTGCGGGATGGCCGTCGCCGCCGCCCTGCGGGTCGCGAAGGGGCTGGGGCCGGGCGATGTCGTCGTCGTCATCCTCCCCGACTCAGGGCGCGGCTATCTGTCGAAGATCTTCAACGATGCCTGGATGCGCTCCTATGGCTTCCTCAAGGGCGATGCCCACACCAGTGTCGGGGACGTGCTGCGGGGCAAGTCCGGACAGCTGCCGGCCCTGGTGCACACCCACCCGAACGAGACAATCCGGGAGGCGATCGACATCCTGCGCGAGTACGGGGTCTCCCAGATGCCCGTCGTCAAGGCTGAGCCTCCGGTGACCTCCGGGGAAGTGGCCGGTGCGGTTGCCGAGCGTGACCTGCTCGACGCGCTCTTCACCGGCCGGGCCCACCTCTCCGACGCGGTCGAGACACTCATGGGTGCCTCGTTGCCACTGGTCGGTGCTGGCGAGGAGATCGCCGCTGCCCGGCACGCCCTGGAGTCCGCGGATGCCGTGCTCGTCGTCGAGGACGGAAAGCCAGTCGGGGTGCTCACCAGGGCTGACCTCCTCGGATTCCTCGCCGAATGAGCGACGCGTTCTCGTCCCCTCCGTTCGCCTCGGCCCCCTCGACCCCCGCACCCCCCGCACCCCCCTCGACCCCCTCCTCCCCCTCGACCCCCGCACCCCCCTCCTCCCCCTCCTCCTCCCCCTCGTTCGGGGTATTACGCGGCGCTCCAGCGCCGCGTAATACCCCGAACGAGGGGGAGCTGGCGGCATACCGGCAGGTGCTCGCCGAGACCAAGGGGTTCATGCCCGCAGACGAGGGGGAGTACCTGCACGTCCTGGCGCTGGAGCGACTCCCGCACGGCCCCGTCCTGGAGATCGGCAGCTACTGCGGGAAGTCGGCCATCCTGCTCGGCGCTGCAGCCCGGGCAGTCGGTGGTGTCGTCCTCACCCTGGACCATCACCGTGGGTCGGAGGAGAACCAGGCCGGTTGGGCGCACCATGACCCCGCGGTGGTGGACCCGGTGTCCGGACGGATGGATACCCTGCCGTTCTTGCGCCGCAGTCTCGAACGAGCAGGGCTCGAAGATGTGGTGATCGCCATCGTCGGGGAGTCGGCCACGGTGGGCCGGTGGTGGTCGACGCCGCTGTCGCTGGTGTTCATCGACGGGGGACACGGGGTGGAGCCGGCGCATCGGGACTATGAGATGTGGGCGCGGCACGTCATGCCGGGCGGGCTGCTCGCGATCCATGACGTCTTTCCCGACCCCGCCGATGGGGGGCGGCCTCCGTACGAGATCTGGTGCCGGGCGCTGGCGTCCGATGAGTTCGAGGATGCCGGCGGCGTGGGGTCGCTGCGCGCGGTGCGCCGGGTGCGCGGTGGGCGGGTGCATGGTGGGCGGGTGCATGACGCCGAACTGGGGGCGATCGGCCCTTCGAGCACATCCTGAAGGGCCGATCGCCCCCAGTTCGCGTGCGGGAGGAGTGCCCGCGTGCGTGAGGAGTGCCAGCGTGCGGAAGGAGTGCCAGCGTCAGCAGCCACAGGCGGGGCTGGGCTCCCGAGCGAATTCAGGCAAGCCGTCACCGCGCAGGATCCCAGCGCCCGGAGTGCTGTCGGAGAGTGCGTCGACCGCGAGAAGGACGGCGGCGGCGGTATACGTCGTGTGCTCGACCGGCCAGAAGACCTGGTCCGGGACGACCCACCCAGTCCAGTAGGCACCCTCGATCGTTCGCAGATGCTGCGCGTCCGCCACCAGGGTGATCGCCCGGGTCCGGTCACCCAGACAGTCCAGCGCCAGCGCGAGTTCGCAGGTCTCGGCCCCGGTGACCCAAGGGTCGGTGTCGACGCAGCGGATGCCCAGCCCGGGTACGACGAAGTCGTCCCATCTGGACTTCAGCAGCGACGAGGCGTCTTCGCCGGTCACGGCGCCGCCGAGGATCGGGTAGTACCAGTCCATCGAGAACTGCGACTTGTCCAGGAACTGATCCGGGTGCCCGGCAACGGCATGCGCCAACCTCCCGCCGGCAGCCACCCATGCCGGCCGGGGCTGCCCGACGAGCTCCGCCAGGGCGACCCCGGCCCGCAGGGCGTGATAGATCGAGGACGACCCGGCGAGCAGCGCGTCGTTGTGCCGCAGCCCCCGGACACCGGCGTCAGACCATCCCTGCGCCCAGGCAATGCCACCCCAGGGCAGCTGCATGGACACCACCCAGTCGAGCCCGGACCGCACGGCGGGCCAGAGGCGGTCGATGAACCGGGGGTCGCGGCATACCAGCCAGTGGTGCCAGGCACCGACCGCGAGGTAGGCCGAGGCGTTCGAGTCCCCACTGTGGTCGTCGACCTCGCCGGCGACGATCCGCATCGGCCAGGAACCGTCCACTCGCTGCACGGTTGTAGCCCAGAGCAGTGCCCGTTCTGCTGCGGCGCGCTGCCCGCCGATGAGGAGCGCCATGGCTGCCTCGACGTGGTTCCAGATGTCGGTGTGACCTCCAGGGGTCCACGGGATCGCCCCTGAGGGCTCCTGCATCGCAGCGATGGAGCGTGCGGTCGCAGCGACGTCCGCGGCGGTGAGGATGCCGGGTAGCTCGGGCAGCAACTCTCCGCCCGACCCCACGCCCGACCCCACGCCCAAGCCCGCGTCCGACCCCACGCCCGACCCCGCGCTCATGCTGGCGTGCCCTCGACGGACGTGTTCTGGGCGGCGGCAGCCGGTTTGTGCAGGTAGTGGACGACCGACTTGCCGATGATCGGGTTGAGGGCACGTTCGGCGAGTCGGGTCGGCCAGGGTGCCGCCACGATGTCCCACACCAGGATCCGGTGGTAGGCGCGCACCAACGGGTGAGCGTCGTTGCGGACCCCGACGGCGCATTTGAGCCACCAGTAGGGGGCGTGCAGGCCGTGGGCGTATGCCGTGCTGTCGTGGACCAGCCCGGCCAGGCGGGCCTTGGTGAGCAGTTCGGCATCGGAGTAGATCCGCACGTGCCCACCCGGTGTGTCGTGGTAGTCCTGCGACAGCTGCCAGCAGATCACCTCGGGCAGCCACCGTGGGACGGTGAGCGCGATCTTCCCGCCCGGGCGGAGCACCCGAACGAGCTCGGCCAGTGCCTGGATGTCGGCCGGGATGTGCTCGAGGACCTCGGCCGCGACGATCCGGTCAAACTCACCGTCACCGAAGGGCAGTGCCAGTGCATCCCCCTCGACGGTGTGCGCACGTGCTGCTGGGGGCACCTGTCCAGCGGTGGCCATGGCGTCGAAGAGTTCGGCGACCCCGGCGAGCTCCGCGCCGTCCTGGTCGAAGGCGACGACGTCGGCGCCGCGCCGATACATCTCGAAGGCATGCCGCCCCGCCCCGCACCCGAGGTCGAGAACCCGCTCGCCGGGGAGTAGTCCGAGCCGGTTGAAGTCAACGGTGAGCACGGGAGACCTCCCGCTCGTATGCCGCTGCGGTCATGGCTGCGACGGCCCGCCAGCTGTATCGCTCCAGCGCGCGTGCCCGGCCGGCTGCTCCCATCCGGGCCCGTCGGTCAGGGTCGTCAAGGAGGGCCCCCAGGGCTTGAGCGAGCGCCTCGGCGTCTCCGGGTGGAACCAGGTCGGCGCACTGCCCGTCCGGTCCGACGACCTCCGGGATCGCCCCTGCGCGGGAGACCACGAGCGGGGTTGCGCACGCCATGAGTTCAGCGGTGGGCAGCGAGAAGCCCTCATAGAGGCTGGGCACACAGGCGACCTGTGCCGACCCCATGATGTCAACGAGCTCGGCGTCGCTGACTCCGTGGACGAAGGAGACGTGTGCGCCGATGCCGAGACGGTCGATGAGCCGCTCCGTGCGACCGCCCCGTTCCGGCTTCGTGACCAGGACGAGGGAGAGGTCCCGTTCGGTGCGCAGCTTGGCAAAAGCCTCGAGCAACGTGGTGATCCCCTTCATCGGGGCGTCGGCGCTGGCCATGGCCAGGATCCGCCCGGGCACTCGGGGGCGACTCGGTGGCCGGAAGGCGTCATCGACACCGAGAGGGATGACCTCGATGCGGGCCGGATCGACCCCGAAGTCCGCCGCGATATCCGCCGCTGAGGAGTCCGACGGGGTGAGCACCCAGGGCAGCCGGGGCGCAACTCGCGCCTGCATCCGCAGGAAGGCGTACCAGCGCCACACGCTCGGCTTGCGGTGCAGCGCAGCGTTAGCGAGGTCGATCCTGCGGTCGATCGTGATGGGGTGGTGGATCGTCGTCACGAGCGGGAAGCCCACATCGAGGAGATCGGCCACGCCGTCAGCAAGGACCTGGTTGTCGTGGACAACGTCGAAGTCGTCGCGACGGGTCGCCAGGAGGCGGTGGACCCGCATCCCGAAGGTCCGCGGCTCGGGGAAGCCAGCGGTGCACATCGTCGCGAACTCGAGAATGTCGATCCGGTCGCGGAACTCGCGCGGGTGCGGCACTCGGAATGGGTCGGGCTCGCGGTAGAGGTCCAAGCTGGGCACCTTGGTCAACGTCACCCCGGCGTCGAGTTCGGGGTAGGGCTGCCCGGAGAACACCTCCACCGTGTGCCCCAGTGCGACGAGCTCGCGGGAGAGGTGCCGGACATAGACGCCCTGACCGCCGCAGTGGGGCTTGCTGCGGTAGCTCAACAGCGCGACGCGCATCATGCTCCTTACCGTGGCAGGGGGTCCAGCGGCCGGGTTGGGGGCGGCCAGCGTGCAGTAACTGTAGTTGCGCCGCCGGCTGGCTGGACCGACCGGTCCAGCGGAACCTCCACCGCTGACGCGGAGGATTCAGGCAACGAATGGGTTCGACAATGGGGACATGGAGCCCTGGGAGTCGCCAGTGGAGCGAGCGATTCGTGAGGCGATGGAGCGCGGGGACTTCGACGACCTTCCCGGAGCAGGCAAGCCCCTGCCGCCGATCAACCCCGATGACCCGGACTGGTTCGTCCGTCAGCTCGCGGCACGCGAGCACCTCGACTTCACTGGTGCACTCCCGCCGGCGATCGCCTTGCGCAAGGAGGCGGCCGGGTTCCCGGACTCCCTGGTGGATCTAGGTGCTGAGGAGTCGGTGCGGGCGGTCCTGGTCGACTTCAACGCCCGAGTCCGCCAGGACCGGCTGCGCCCAGCCCAGGGGCGGCTGCCGCCGATCCTGGCTCCCATCGTCGATGTCGAGGCGATGGTCGCTGGATGGCGCGAGCTGCGGGACCGGCACGCCCACGGCAGCGCCGCCGAGAGAGCCGGGGCACCCCCGAGTGATATTCAACAAGTTGACTATCACGGTGAGCCTCGATCAGGATCGGAGGCACCCCACCGGCGCCGCCGGCGGTGGTTCTGGCGCACCCGAGACGAACGGTGACCTGCGACGATGACGCCGAGCACGGCATACCCCCATCTGCTCTCCCCCTTGACTGTCGGCCACATCACCCTGCGCAACCGCGTCGTCATGGGCTCGATGCACCTTGGCCTGGAAGACCGGGCCCGGGACGTCGACAAGCTTGCCGCGTTCTTCGCCGAGCGCGCGCGTGGCGGGGTGGGCCTGATCATCACCGGCGGGTTCGCGCCGAGCATCGAGGGTAGCTTCTATCCGTTTGCGTCCAAGCTGACCACCGGCCGTGAGGTCCGGCGGCACCAGCGGATCACCGATGCGGTGCACGCGCAGGACGGGCGGATCGCCCTGCAGCTCCTGCACGCCGGGCGCTATGCCTACACCCCGTGGTGCGTCTCCGCATCGAGGACGAAGGCGCCGATCGCCAAGTTCACGGCTCGGGCCCTGTCCGGGCGCGGAGTGCGCGCAACGATCGCCGACTTCGCCCGCGCCGCGGGGCTGGCCAAGGCAGCCGGCTACGACGGCGTGGAGATCATGGGGTCCGAGGGCTACCTGATCAACCAATTCCTCGCCCCGAGGACGAATAAGCGCACTGACGAGTGGGGTGGCACCGCCGCCAACCGGCGCAGGTTCGCCGTGGAGGTTGTCAAGGCGGTGCGCGAGGCTGTGGGGGAGGACTTCCTCATCGTCTACCGGATCTCCGTCCTCGACCTCGTCGAGGGCGGCCAGACCTGGGAGGAGGTCATCGCCCTGGCCCATGAGTTGCAGATCGCCGGGGTGAGCATCCTCAACCAGGGCATAGGTTGGCACGAGGCCCGGGTCCCGACGATCGTCACCTCCGTGCCCCGGGGTGCCTTTGCCGAGTATGCCGCTCGCCTGCGCAGTCAGGTGAGCGTGCCCGTCGTGGTGACCAACCGGATCAACATGCCCGCGACCGCCGAAACCCTGCTTGCCGAGGGCGCTGGGGATCTCGTGGCGATGGCCAGGCCGCTGCTCGCTGATCCCGACTGGGTGGCCAAGGCCCAGCGCGCCGCCGCAGACGAGATCAACACGTGCATCGCGTGCAACCAGGCCTGTCTGGACCACACCTTCGTCAAGAAGCGCGCGAGCTGCTTGGTCAACCCGCGCGCGGGCTTCGAGACCGAACTTGTCCTGTCCCCGGTGGGGGCCGCGACGAAAAAGGTGGCTGTCGTCGGTGCGGGCCCAGCGGGGCTCGCCGCCGCGACAGCGCTCGCCGAGCGGGGACACACTGTGGAGCTGTTCGAGGCGGGGGAGGACATCGGCGGCCAGTTCGCGATGGCCCGGCGCATCCCCGGCAAGGAAGAGTTCGCCGAGACGATCCGCTACTACCAGCGCCGGATCGACCTCACCGGGGTCAAGCTTCACCTCGGACGGCGGGTCGAGGGCGATGAACTTGCCGACGCCGGGTTCGACGAGGTCGTCGTCGCCACCGGGGTGGTGCCCCGGATTCCGGATCTGCCCGGCATCGACCACGAGAAGGTCGTCACGTATGCCGCGCTGATCCGTGGTGAGGTAACAGCGGGGAAGCGGGTGGCTGTCATGGGGGCTGGGGGCATCGGCATCGACGTGTGCGAGCTGCTCACCACGCAACACTCCCCGACCCTCGACCTGCCGGCGTGGAAGGCCGAGTGGGGCGTCGGCGACCCGGCCCTGACCCGTGGCGGCTTGGTTCCTCCGGCGCCGGTCCCGTCGCCGCGACAAGTCACACTCCTGCAGCGCAAGTCCTCGAGAATCGGCCGCGGTCTGGGCAAGACGACCGGCTGGGTGCATCGCGCCGCGCTCAAGGCCAAGGGCGTCGAGCAACTCACCGGGGTGACCTATGAGCGGGTCGACGACGCCGGGCTGCATATCCGGCTCGGCGGGGAACCGGGGGGCGCTCCGGGCCGGACGCGGATCCTCGACGTCGACACCATCGTGCTGTGCACCGGGCAGGAGTCGGTGCGGCACCTGGCGGACGAGCTGGCGGCCCGCGGCATACCGACCCACGTCATCGGTGGCGCGGACGTCGCCGCGGAGCTCGACGCGAAGCGCGCGATCCGGCAGGGCACCGAGCTCGCTGCCCGACTGTGAGCTCATCCGCACCAGTCCGCAGGCGCCAGTCCGCGGGTGCCAGTCCGCGGGTGCCAGTCCCACGAGCCCCACAAGCCTCATGATTTCGGGACCATCCCGAAATGGTGGCGAGACCCTGGAAGGTTTCCGGGATCTCCCCAACGTTCCGGGGTCTCAACGTATGCCGGCGGCCGCAACCTCAGCCCTAGCCGCAAC
>JBDIAO010000022.1:0-41340 GCA_039812375.1 Phycicoccus sp.
TCGCGATCAGCCCCAAGACATATGCCGGGTACGGTCTCGGTGGCCCGGGAGCGGACTCGATCGTCACCTTCTCCGGGCGCAACTACGACTGCGACGGCAACGGGAAGAACTGGCGGGGCCCCGACGGAGTGAACGTCCCGGCATACCTCAGCCAGCCAGCGTGTGGTCGCTTCTATGTCAACTCGGCGAAGACGCTGAAGTACGACACGAACACCCCACCGGCCTGGATGTACCCCCTGGACGGCAACCGCTACACCACCGGAAAGGACCCCGACCACGAGGGCAGTGACGTCTGGGCCGCCGACGCCGCGATCAAGGTCATGGACAACGAGAGCGACTGGAGCGGCATCTTCGTCACCCTCCCCGGCGTCGACAAGGCCGCACACATGTGGGGCAGCATCGACGATCCAGGCGCTCAGGGACCCAACGGCGAGCCGATGACCCACATGCCGGCCGCGACCAAGATCGCTGATGAGCAGGTCGGCAAGATCGTCGGGCACCTGCGCGACACCGGGCAGCTCGACGACACCCTCGTCGTCCTCACCGCCGACCACGGATCGGTCCCCGCCCGGAGCTTCTACGGTGTCGACAAGGCCGACCAGGGCTACTACAACTGGTACTACGGCGCCTTCCAAAACGGCAGCTACCTGGACCCGCAGCCCGCACTGCAACCGCTGCTGGACACCGGCAACATCGAGGCCACGTATTCCGACTCCATGGTCCGCGCCTGGCTCAAGGACACCTCCCCGGACAAGGTGCGCGAGGCGGTGCGGGTCATGGACAACCTTCCCGGCGTCTCAGCGGTGTGGGTTCGCCAAGGGAGCCGGTTCCAACGGATGACTTTCCACCCGCAGCAGATGAAGGGTCCGGAGCTGGCCTGGTTCGTCCTGACCTCTCAACTACTGCTCGACAGCACGGCGGCACCCTCTGGTGCTGATGTCATCGCCACCCTCGTCGACGACACGACATACTCGGTGGCGGGCGACCATGGAGGTATCCAGAGGCGTGCTCAGCAGATCCCGATCATCTTCGCAGGTGGCGGCCTGCGCGCGTTGAACCAGCCGGCCCCCATCCGGTCGGTGGACATCATGCCGACCGTGTTGCAGGCCATGCAGATCACCCCGACGCACAAGCTCGACGGGGTTGCCTACCCGCTGCCGCGGCGTTAGGGCACCTCGCCGGGGATTGGAGTGGCTACCGCACAGCCACCCCAATCCCCGGTGTTGCTAGGGCGAGCTTGGCAGGGTGAGCTTGGCAGGATGGCCCCGTGGCCCCCGGCGAGCAAATGTCCTCCCCGAGTGCGGTGACCAGGCCCGCGCCGAGGCCGCAAGGGCCCGTCGCGGCACTCGTGGCGGTAGTCACTGCCCTGGGGTTGTTGCCCCTGATCGGGGAGCGGTCCTTCTATTACTGGGACGACACTGCGGCTGTCTTCATCCCCACATGGCACGCGATCGGCGCTGAACTGTGGGCCGGACACTGGCCCACCCTGCGTCCCGACCTGTGGATGGGCGGCAACTGGGCCGCCGAGGCGCAGTTTGGGTTGTGGAGTCCGGCCAACCTGCTCGGCGCGCTGGTGATCAGCCGGATCCCCCACCTCGCGCTCGGCGCCACCCTGGCCAAGCTCACCGCCATGCTCCTGCTCACCGGGGGCGCCTACCTGGTGATCCGGCAATATCGGGTGAGCCCGTGGCTTAGTGCTGCTGTGGCCTCGGCGTTGCCGTTCGCGGGCTTCACGCTGTATTTCGACGCCGCCACCTGGGTTGCCGGCCTGCTCGCCTTCGCCTGGACACCGTGGTTCTGGTGGGCCGCACGGCGTTGCCTATACGGTCGCAGCTCCCTACCGATGTATGTCGTGGGGTACCTGGCGATCACGAACGGCAACCCGTACGGAGTGGTCGCTGTCCTCGTCCTGCTCACCGCCCTGGCGGTCGAGGCCCTGGTGGCTCGGCGCTGGGTCGGGCTGGTCCGGCTCACCCTGGTGGGCGCCGCCGTCGGGACCGCCGTCGGCGTCACCTTCCTGCCAAATGCCGCCACCGCCGGCACCGGGTGGCGGCCCGAGGTCAGCGGCCTGGCCAACAATGGCGAGCTCGTCCCGGACCTGACCATGCTGGCGGGCACGAGCAGCCCGAGCATGCTGCCCCTACTCGACATGTGGGGGCAGCAGGGAAGCACGGTCCCGGCAACCTATACCGCATGGTTCCTGCTCCCGCTCCTGCCTTGGCTGCGGTGGGAAATCCTGCGTCGACGGGCGCGCGAACTCACCACCGCGTTCGTCGTTCTCGGGACGTACCTGGTCCTGGTGCTCGGCCCCAGCGACCTGTGGCTCTTCCGCTGGCCACTGCGCCTGGTTCCCTACGCCTTCCTTGCCTCGTCCGTCCTGCTTGCGGTGCTGCTGGCCCACGGGCTGCGAACCGACCACTGGCGCGTGCGCGTTCTGGTGTCCGGAGCCATCGTGGCCTTCGGCGGATGGCTGGCCCTGGCGGGACGGCCGGACTTGGCCACCCGGCATACCCTGGGCACCCTCATCGTGGCCGCCCTGGTCGCAGTCTCCGTCATGACAGCGACACATCAGCCTCGTGCGGTCCCATCCGTCCTCATCGTCGGCACCGGTGTCGTCCTCGTCGTCCAGCTCACCTGGGTGCCCTCGAATCATGACGTCATGCTCTGGAAGGCCCCCACTCGCCTCGCCTCCTTCGAGGAGTATGCCGCTGCCCATGCCGGTCCCGTGGTCCAGCTGGCTGACGCCGGCCTGATCCCGGTGCAGGAGCGCACAGCAGCAGCCGCCGAACTGCTCTTCGGCAGTCAGCCGGCACTGGCCGGGGTCGAGTCGACAACCAGCTACAGCGGGATCGGCTTCGACACGTTCGCCGGCGCACTCTGCCTCAACCACGCCGGAAACGCTTGTCCCGGCGCGTTCCCAGCCCTGTGGGAACCGGCGGGGACTGCCGTGCCCACCCCACTCCTCCTCGACGCCCTCAAGGCTCGCACGGTCGTCGTCCAGAACGCGCTGGTCCCGCGGGCGGCAACATTCGACCCACCCTCAGGGTGGATACGCACCCTGGTCGACCAACGGGTCAGCGTGTTCACTCGTGTCGACGTGGCCCCCTGGCCGCACTCACGGCTCGCCGCGACCTCAGGGACACTCACGGTGCGCTCGGCGATAGGCACTGACACCGAGGAGCACCTGGTCGTGCGCACGGGAGCCTCAGGGGGCGCTGTGCAGTTCGCCCGTCTGGCGTGGCCCGGGTATCAGGCCACCCTCAACGGGCACCGGCTACCGGTGCGCCAGAACGCACAAGGGCTGATCGAGGTCATCCTCCCTGCGGACGTCGAGAACGGGGCCCTGACCCTGGGGTTCTCGCCACCTGGCTACGACGTCGCCATCCCGGTGCTCCTCCTCGGGCTCGCCGTCGCGGCGGCCACCGCCATCGCCGAAGGAGTCTGGGGTCGCCGCACACGCTCGCGGACCCGGGCGAACAGCCTGGGTGCGGGGGGTCACGGGTCGGGGTAGACCGTCCGCTTCGCCGGCACGTCGAGCGTGGCCACGGTGTCCTCCACCGGATGGCGCTTGGCCACCGGCCCCTTGGCGAACTCGGTGAGAATGGTCTTGGTGACCGTTGCCGCGAACGAGTTGACCGCCTCGTCCGCCGTGAAATCAAAGTCCCGGCACCCCAGGGCGAGGGCGCATGACCACCGCATCGAGTTGAGGTTGACCACGACGGCGCCAGAGGGCACGGCATACTCCACCGCCTGCGCCGAGGTCGGCACGCCCTTGCAGGAATAGTCCTGGTTCGCGAGGACCCGCATCGGGCGCGGTGTGGTCGCCAGCGGGTAGTAGCGGTCGGTCTCGATGCCCATGAGGTGCGGGAACGACGTGCCGGCACTCACCGAGGCTCCGGCGAAGCCCCACCACCCCGGGTCGGCCACGGTGAACGCCACGCTCGCCGGGTAGCACTCGTAACGCAGCCCAATGGACTTCTCTGGCGGATCTGCCCCCGGGTCGAGCTTGAAGAGGGTCGTCGCGTTGCGCGGATCCGTATTCGCCTGCGGGTCAGGACTCTGCTTATAGCCGGTGACGAGCCGGTGCGGGCCGCTGCCGCCCACCCCGTCACCGAGGCGCACCCGCCAGTAGAGGGCGTTGGCGGAGGTGATGAGGAGGTTGGTGCCGGCGTCCCGGGCAGCATCCCAACGCTCCCGTCGGGTCGTCGTCCAGTACTCGTCGTGACCGACGGACACCGCACCACGAGCGCCTTCCAGCGCTGCTGGGTCGGCCTCCATGTCCGTATCCGCCAGGTAGGCCAGCGGCACCCCGGCCTGCTCGGCGGTGACGACGAACGGAAGCACCGCCCACAGGAACTCACCCGCTCCCGAGGCGGGGTAGGGCCGGTCGAAGGACACTGCATACGAGCGTGACCCGAAACCGTTCGGCCCCTTGTAGAGGCTGCGCCCACCCCAGTCGTTGTAGGCCTGCCAGGTCAGTGTCGGCGCGACGAGAGCGACCCGGTCCTTGGTCGATGGCGAGCGCAGTATGAACGGCACGAGCCAGCCCGCGCCACTGGGGACTTGGAGGCGGAACAGGTAGAAGCCAGCCGGCCATCCCGTCGTGTCCACGCTCGTCGTCGCGTCCCATTCAGCAACGACCGTGCGGGTCTCCGCGACCAGCGTGGCGCTGCCCTGCTTCGTGCCGGCCGCGATCCCCGACCAGATCTGACGTGCACGCCCGCCGGTGTATCCCCCCATCCGGAAGGCGGTCACCGTCACGGTGGGCGCAGTGGTGGAGACGTGCAGCGCCACCGCCGTGCCGGGTGTGGCCGAGGAGGGGTTGGCGAAACCTTCGATCTCTCCCGGGGCCCCGGTCGTGGACACACCGAAGTCCTCGGTGCCGGGCCGACCCGGCTCAGCGTCCTCCGGATGCACCGGGACGCTCGGCGTCTGCGAGGACGAGGGGGCCGTCGGCCGTGCGGACGGCGAGACTGCGGCCGGCGTGGAACACGCAGTGAGCACGCTCAGCACTGCGGCGCTGACCAGTGCGAGGAGGCGGCCGGTCCGCCGCCGTGGGAGGGTCATCCTGCGAGCGGCCCGGCTAGTGCCGCCAGCGCCTCGGGGTAGCCGCTGAAGTCTCGGGCCTGGCCCGCCCCGTTGACCTGAGTCCACGCGATCGTCCCGTCGCGAGCGACCAGGAAAGTCCCCCGGATCGCGAAACCACCCTGCTCGTCGAGGACCCCGTAGGAGTGAGCGGTCCTGCCGTGCGGCCAGAAGTCGGAGAGCAGGGGGAAGAAATAGCCTTCCCGGTCAGCCCAAGCGCGCAACGTGAAGACCGAGTCGCAGGAGATGCACAGAAGCTGGACCTCATCGGAGTCGAAGGCCCCCAGGTCGTCGCGAATGGCGCTGAGCTCACCGGTGCAGATCCCGGAGAACGCGAACGGGAGGAAAACGACGAGGACGTTCCGTTCGGCGCGCACCTCGGCGAGGGCACGGGGGACGCCGTTCTGGTCCACCAAGGTGAAGTCCGGGGCATGGTCACCGACCGCGAGGGGGGCAGGCATGGGACCAGTCTGTCATCCGGTCCAGGACACGCCCGGACGCCCGTTCAACGGCGGTGCGGCCGACGGGCGAGAAGTCGGGTAGCCCGCCAGTGCGGGCCGAGGGGGACTGAACCCGAGGCGTGCAGCCCGGCCGTCGCGCTCGCCTCGTCTACCTCGCTGGCATCCACAGCTCCTGTGCGCCTGGGGGTAAGCAAGACAACGGGGCCACCGTCGTCAAGCACACCGACGAGATCGACGAGGGCATCGGTCAGGTCGCCGTCGGGTGCGCGCCACCAGAGCAGCACCGCACCTGCGCCCCCGGTGAAGGCCTCGTCCTCGAGTGCCGAGCCGACGACATCCTCAACCGCGGTGCGCACGTCCTCGTCGACATCGTCGTCCCAGCCGAACTCCTGGACGGTCTGTCCGGCCCCCAGACCCAGCCTCGCGAGGGCCCGGTCGAACTCGGATGCGTCGGGCGCCGGTGGCTGTGGCGGGGTGTTCACGCCTGCTCCTTCTCGTCGTTGTCGCTCCAGTCCACCCCGGAATCCCGGTCGAAGGCAAGATCTGGGACGGACCGACGAGCAATTCGAGATCGCAAGGTTTGCTCGACGACCAGACGCTGCGCGACCCCCGCGTCGAGAAGCTCCACGCGGGGCGCGACCGGGCCCGGGGTCGACAGAAGTCGCACCTCGGCGAGGCCGAGGCTGCGCTGGAGCAAGCCCGCGCGCAGCGTGATGGACTGGATCCGAGCGTGCGGGACGACAGTCACCCGGCGCCACCATCGCCCGGTGCGCAGGAGCAGGCAGTCAGGCGTGACGCAGAAGCCGGTCCGGCGCCAGCTCAGTGGGGCAAGCAAGCGGGCACGCTGCGGCACCGGAGTCCAGCCGCCCTCCGGGCCGTCGCCGAGGGCTGCGATGGTCAACGCGCCGGCATCGAGCCGCGGGTCGAGCAGGGTGAGCACCTCCAGGGCGTCGGCCAGGACACCGACAGGCAGAACTGCGGTGTCCTCGACGAGATGGTCACCATGCCCCTGCGAGCCGGCGACGTTGAGTCGGACCCGCCACCACGTCATCGGACGCCACCACAGCGGCTGCACGAGTTCCATCGCTTGAACCCGGTGCAACGGGATCGTCGTCGTCCGGTGGTCGGTCAGCCCATGGGTCATCCGCACCGCACCAGCGACGTCAGAAAGGCTGTAGTTGCCATATCGGAGCAGCTCTCGGAGCCTGGCGGCACCAAGGGCCAGGAACACAGGCAGCGCCGCAGGCACGCTCAGCCCGATGAGGACAAGGCTCCCGGAACGGGTCAGCCAGGTCCCGAGCCCGGCCGAGAGTCCGACCGATAGTCCCACCAGAACCAGCGGCACGATGAGGCCACTGTGCAGCAGCGTGGCTGCCAGCAGGCGGGAGTTGGGCACGGTCAGCACCAGGCGCTCCCCGGGCCGGACGCCGCCGGCCTCGACCGCTGCTGGCGCACCGTGCGGCAGATGCTCATCGGTGCGCGCGGCCAGGGTCTGCAGGTGCGCGCGCAGCGAGTGCGCCTCCGCCAGCGGGATGAACGCCAGGACAAGATGAGCGTCGTTTCCGCCTGCGGACTGCACGACGACCTGGGCCAGACCGAGCAGTTGGGCGAGCAGCGGACGGCGCACCTCGACGGACTGGATCCGGTCGACGCGAACCTGACGGTGCTGCCGGAAGAGCCACCCCTTGCGCAACTCGACCTGGCCGGGCGTGACCCGGAACCGGGTGAATCGCCAACTGAGCCAGCCGACCGCGACCACCCCGACCAGGACGCTGACGAGGAGGCCTGCGGCCAGAGCGGGGTACCGCAGGGCGAGGAGGACACCCTGTTGCTCGGGATCTGCTCCACCGGAGGGCCCGCTGCCCCAGCCCGTGTCCACCACTCCCACGACAGTCGAGATGAGCTGACTCACGACATACCCGAGCACGGCGAGGAGGACCACGCCACCGCGCAGCAGCGGCGACAACGGAGAGAGGTGACGCCACCCCTCCTTCGTGCCGGACTCGCTCACAGCCCAGCTCGCTGGCTCTCACCCCGAGCGGCGAGCCGGCTGCGCAGCGCCTCGGCCTCCTGGGTCGGCAAGCCGGGTATGGAGCCGCCTGACTCCGGGGATCCCGTGTGCAGTTCGAGGGCGGCGAGGTCGAAGGCTCGCAGCAGTGGCCCGGAGGCGAGGTCCACGAACTGCATCCGCCCGTAGGGCACGCTGACCAGGCTCCGGAGCAGCCTGCCCTTGCGGATGACGAGCTCTTCCTCGATCTCGATCCAGGAGATCGCCGACACCTGCCGGCCAATCAGCCAGGCCGCCCACACTCCGAGCACCAGGAGGCCACCGACGGCGAGCCACAGCCACGCAGTGAGCAGGACTGCCAGGATGGCGGCGGCGAGGACCGCCGGCACCAGCGCCACCGCCAAGAGGATGAGCCGCACGGTCCGCAACCGAGGCGAAACCCCTCGCCACGGCAACTCTCCGCCACGCAGCGTGACCTGCCCGAGAACGGGGTCGACCGCGGCAGGTACTGCGCCATCCATGCGCGCCAGTCTGCCCGACGTGTCTCGGGCTTGCCGTGCACGGGGGCATAACCGCAGCATCCTGCGTGTTTGGATGGGACATGGCCACCATCACATTCCAAGGATCCACCGTCCACACCATCGGGGAGTTGCCGCAGCTCGGCTCACGCGCACCCCAGGTCACTCTCACCGGAGCAGACCTGCAAGAGGTGGACTCCGCCGGGCATGGACGGACCGTGATCAACATCTTCCCGAGCATCGACACCGGAGTCTGCGCGGCCAGCGTGCGCAGGTTCAACGAGATTGCCGCCTCCCTGACTGACACGTGGGTGCTGTGCGTGTCGAGGGACCTGCCGTTCGCGTTGGGTCGTTTCTGCGGAGCAGAAGGTATCGAGAACGTCACGACCGCCTCGGACTTCCGCTCCGACTTCGGTGAGCAGTTCGGGGTGACGATGACTGATGGGCCGTTGCGTGGGCTGCTCGCGCGCTCGGTCGTCGTGGTCGACGCGGACGGCGTGGTGCTGCACAGCCAACTCGTGCCGGAGATCGGTCAGGAGCCGGACTACGACGCTGCCATCGCCGCACTGTCCTGACCCGGCCAGCGTGACTGCCGAGCCGTGGGGCGAGTAACAACGAGGGTGCCGCGCATTCGCTGGAATGCCGCCTCGGGTATGCGGGTCGAGCGGCCAGACACCCTGGCCGTCGAGGAACCCCTGGAGATCAGGGTTGGCGGCCAGGTCATCACGACCACGATGCGCACCCCCGGCGAGGACTTCGACCTCACCATCGGGCACCTGCTCACCGAGGGGCTGCTCGATACGGCCGAGGGTGTCGCCAGGCTCATGCACTGCACGGACGTCGGCCCCGATGCCGCACCCACTTTCAACGTTGTCGAGACGACCCTGGCCGCAGGAACCGCCCTGAACACCCCACCCCGCGTGCGTACCGAGACGATGTCGAGCGCCTGTGGGGTGTGCGGGTCGGCGTCCATCGACGCGGTCCGCACCCGGAGCCGGTATGCCGCCCGCCCCGGCCTGCCGAGCCTGGCCCCGGCATTCGTGGCCGCACTGCCCGACGCGCTGTCCGCCCACCAGCCGGGATTCGACCGGACCGGGGGACTGCACGCCGCCGGCCTGTTCGCTGTCGACGGCACGGCGCTCGCGGTGCGGGAGGACGTCGGCCGGCACAACGCGGTCGACAAAGTCATCGGCGCTCTGGCCCGATCCCGGCCCCTCCCCTTCGACGACCTCGTCCTCGTCGTCAGCGCCCGGGCGAGCTTCGAGCTCGTCCAGAAGGCGAGCATGTGCGGCATACCTGCCCTCGTTGCCGTCGGTGCTCCGTCCTCCCTGGCCGTCGAACTCGCCAAAGAGAGCGGGACGACCCTGGTGGCCTTCGCGCGCGGAAACACCTTCTCGGTCTACGCCGATGCTGGCCGTCTACCCACAGCGCCCGAGCCGGGCAGCTGACCCACCCTGCGGGGATCATCTCGTGACCCGGGTGTGACGTGCAGCACGTCGTGGGGGGAAGATGAGAACTGGGCGCCCCCTCCGGGCCGCCTGAGTGCCGCTTGAGTTCAGAGAGGACCCACCGTGGTCGACCGTGACGATGCCAGCCCGATCCTCAACGGCCTGCCGGCCAACCTGCCCGACATCGACCCCGCCGAGACGGACGAGTGGCTCGAGTCCCTTGACGCGGTCATCGCCGGCACGGGCCGGTCCCGAGCCCGCTACCTCATGCTTCGCCTGCTCGAGCGAGCAAGGAACATGCAGGTGGGAGTGCCCTCACTGACGACCACCGACTACGTCAACACGATCGACCCGGAGCACGAGCCATGGTTCCCCGGAGACGAGGAGGTCGAGCGCCGATTCCGGGCCCTGCTGCGCTGGAACGCCGCGATGATCGTGCACCGGGCTCAGCGACCCGGTCTGGCAGTTGGTGGACACATCTCGACGTATGCCTCTGCAGCCACCCTCTATGAAGTCGGCTTCAATCACTTCTTCCGGGGCAAAGACCACCCAGGTGGAGGGGACCAGATCTTCTTCCAAGGGCACGCCTCCCCCGGGATGTATGCCCGCGCGTTCCTCGAGGGACGCCTGAGCACCACACAGCTCGACGGCTTCAGACAAGAAAAGTCCCACGTCGTCGACGGCCGCCCGCTCGCGTTGCCGTCATACCCGCACCCACACCTCATGCCTGACTTCTGGGAGTTCCCCACGGTCTCGATGGGACTGGGCCCGATGAACGCGATCTACCAGGCGCAGTTCAACCGTTACCTGCACAACCGTGGCCTGAAGGACACCAGCGATCAACACGTGTGGGCCTTCCTCGGCGACGGCGAGATGGACGAGGTCGAGTCTCGCGGTGCCCTGCAGTGGGCAGCCGGTGAAGAGCTGGACAACCTCACTTTCGTGATCAACTGCAACCTGCAGCGCCTCGACGGCCCGGTGCGCGGTAACGGCAAGATCATCCAGGAGCTCGAGGCGTTCTTCCGCGGGGCTGGCTGGAACGTCATCAAGGTCATCTGGGGTCGCGGCTGGGACCCACTGCTGGCTGCTGACGGCGATGGCGCCCTGGTGCATCTGATGAACGCCACCTGCGATGGCGACTACCAGACCTACCGGGCCAACGACGGCACCTACGTACGCGAGCACTTCTTCAACCGCGACCCGCGCACCCGGAAGATGGTCAGGGACTGGAGTGACGACGAGATCTGGTGGAAGCTCAAGCGGGGCGGGCACGACTACCGCAAGGTGTATGCCGCCTACCGCGCCGCAGTGGCGCACACGGGCCAGCCGACGGTCATTCTCGCCAAGACCATCAAGGGCTACAGCCTGGGGCAGAGCTTCGCCGGGCGGAACGCAACCCACCAGATGAAGAAGCTCACCCTGGCCGACCTCAAGAGCTTCCGGGACAGCCTGCACATCCCGGTCAGCGACGCCCAGCTTGAGGCCGACCCGTATGCCGCGCCCTACTACAACCCCGGGCCAGAGGACGAGGCTGTTGCCTATGCCCTTGAGCGCAGGGCCAAGCTCGGCGGGTCGCTACCGGAGCGGCGACACTCGCACATCCCGATCCACCTACCCGAGGACAGCGCATACGCCCAGGTCAAGAAGGGCTCGGGGAGGCAGAACGTCGCGACGACGATGGCCTTCGTGCGACTCCTCAAGGACCTACTGCGCGACGAGGAGTTCGGCAGGCGGATCGTGCCGATCATCCCCGACGAGGCACGCACCTTCGGTATCGACGCGTTCTTCCCGACGATCAAGATCTACAACCCGCACGGCCAGCGCTACACCCCGGTCGACGCCGAACTCATGCTCGCCTACCGGGAAGCCGTCGACGGGCACATCCTGCACCTGGGGATCAATGAGGCGGGCTCGGCCTCGGCGTTCACCGCGGTCGGCTCCTCATATGCCACCCACCGGCTGCCGATGGTCCCTGTCTACGTCTTCTACTCGATGTTCGGCTTCCAACGCACCGGTGACTCGTTGTGGGCGGCTGCCGACCAGATGGCCCGCGGCTTCCTGATCGGGGCCACCGCCGGACGGACCACCCTGACCGGGGAGGGACTGCAGCACGCCGACGGGCACTCTCCGCTGCTGGCCTCGACCAACCCAGCGGTGCGCCATTACGACCCGGCCTTCTCGTACGAGATCGCGCATATCGTCCAAGACGGCCTGCACCAGATGTTCGGCACCGACCCAGCGCTGACCGAAGATGATCGCAACGTCATCTACTACCTCACTGTCTACAACGAGCCGATGCCGCAACCGGCCGAGCCCGAAGGCGTGGACCGGGAGGGGATCCTGCGCGGGATGTACCTCTACTCCCCCGCACCCACCGAGGGCCTGCCTGCGCGTGCACCGCACGCCCAGCTCCTCGCCTCCGGGGTAGGGGTCCCGTGGGCCCTGGAGGCCCAGGAGCTGCTCCGCACCGACTGGGGCGTCGCTGCGGACGTGTGGTCGGTGACCTCCTGGAACGAGCTACGCCGTGACGGGCTGGCCTGCGACGAGGCGGCATACCTCTCCGCCGGAGCCGAAGCACCAGTGCCGTGGGTGACCCAGAAGCTCGCGGGCCGGCCCGGCCCCGTGGTTGCGGTCTCGGACTTCATGCGCGCGGTCCAGGACCAGATCCGAGAGTGGGTCCCCGCTGACTACGGCACACTCGGCTCTGACGGGTTCGGCTTCTCGGACACCCGGCCGGCAGCGCGCCGGTTCTTCAAGATCGACGGGCCGTCGATGGCCGTGAAGACCCTGCAAATGCTCGCCGCGCGCGGCGAGGTCGACGCCACGGTGCCGGCGCAGGCGATCGAGCGCTACCGGCTGCACGACGTCGCCGCCGGAGCCTCCGGGCACGAAGGCGGCGAGAGCTGATCTCGGGCGAGCCAGGTCCTCGACGCTCGGGTCTGCGGGCTCACCGGTCACGAGCGACGCGGCCTGGACGCTCCCTTGGTGGATATGCAGACTTCTGTATAGACTTGCAGCCGTGTCCAAGGTCCTCACGTCCCTGCCCGTCGGCGAGCGCGTCGGCATCGCCTTCTCCGGGGGTCTCGACACCTCGGTAGCTGTCGCGTGGATGCGGGAGAAGGGCGCCGTCCCGTGCACCTATACGGCCGATCTCGGACAGTACGACGAACCCGAGATCGACACAGTTCCCGGCCGGGCCGGACAGTACGGGGCCGAGGTCTCCCGGCTCGTCGACTGCCGGAGCGCCCTGGTCGAGGAGGGATTCAGCGCGTTGGCGTGCGGCGCGTTCCATATCCGCAGCGCAGGGCGGACCTACTTCAACACCACCCCGCTGGGGCGGGTTGTCACCGGCACCCTCCTCGTCCGCGCCATGGCCTGCGACGACGTGTCCATCTGGGGCGACGGGAGCACGTTCAAGGGCAACGACATCGAGCGCTTCTACCGTTACGGGCTCATGGCCAACCCCGAGTTGCGGATCTACAAGCCGTGGCTCGATGCGGCCTTCGTCGAAGAGCTCGGCGGGCGTCACGAGATGAGCGCCTGGCTCACCGAGCGGAACCTGCCCTACCGGGCGAGCCAGGAGAAGGCCTACTCCACGGACGCGAACATCTGGGGTGCCACCCATGAGGCCAAGACCCTGGAGCATCTCGACGAGACCATGGAAGTCGTCGAACCCATCATGGGTGTGCCGTTCTGGCGCGAGGATGTCGACATCGCGACCGAGGAGGTCACCCTCGCCTTCGTCCAGGGCCGCCCGGTGGCCATCAACGGCGCCACCCTCGATCCGGTGGCGCTGGTTCACGAGGCGAACCGGATCGGCGGGCGACACGGCCTGGGCATGTCGGATCAGATCGAGAACCGGATCATCGAGGCCAAGTCCCGTGGGATCTACGAAGCTCCGGGGATGGCCCTGCTGCACATCGGCTACGAGCGGCTCCTCAACGCCATCCACAACGAGGACACCCTGTCGAACTACCATGCCGAGGGCCGACGGCTCGGCCGGCTGCTCTACGAGGGACGCTGGCTGGACCCACAGTCCCTGATGCTGCGCGAGTCCCTGCAGCGATGGGTCGCCGCAGCGGTCACCGGGCAGGTCACCCTCCGGCTGCGTCGCGGCGAGGACTACTCGATCATCGACACCCGCGGGGAGAACTTCTCCTACCACCCGGAGAAGCTGTCCATGGAGCGAGTCGAGGATGCCGCGTTCGGGCCGGTGGACCGGATCGGGCAGCTCACCATGCGAAACCTCGACATCGCCGACAGCCGGAGCAAGCTCGAGCTGTATGCCACCCAGGGCCAGCTCGGCGTGTCACACACAGCACTCGTCGGCCGGCTCACCCCCGGCGGCGCCGAGCAGATCGCGGCCAACCCCACCGTGGATCCGCAGCTGGAGGAGCCGCTGGACAGCGCGGCGATGCAGTTCGGCGCCGACTGAACTCCCCGGCGGACAGTGCCGGCGTGAGCATAGTTGTGGACGGCGGACAAATAGGCTGACGGGTATGCCCACCGTTCGCCCTCGCCCGTCAGGCACCACAGTGCGCCGGGCCCGGCAGCGCGCCGGCGCATTGGGTGCAGCTGCGGTGGCACAGATGGAGGAGCGGCACGAGTGGTATCGCACCTTGGCCCCCGAACAACGGTCTGCGGTCGGGCTGGTCGCCCAGAGCGGGATCGCCGCCTTCCTGGACTGGTTCGCCGGCAATGACGCGCCCGGCGCAGCACGGGTCGACGCAACCGCCGACGTCTTCGGCACCGCTCCGCGCGAACTGGCCCGATCGATCAGCCTGGCTCGCACCCTCGACCTCATCCGCACAGTCGTGGACGTCGTCGAACGGGACGTCGTGGCTCTGGCACCACCCGGGCAGCAGGCAGTCGTGCGGGAAGCAGTGTTGCGCTACAGCCGCGAAGTAGCCTTCGGAGCCGCTGAGGTCTATGCCCAGGCCGCGGAAACCCGGGGTGCCTGGGATGCCCGCCTGGAGGCACTCGTGGTCGATGCGGTCCTTCGCGGCGAGGCGGACGAATCGATGCAGTCCCGTGCCGCCGCGCTGGGTTGGGGGTCGGTGACCTCAGTCGCCGTCCTCGTCGCCACCCCACCCGCCGATCCGGACGAGCCTGTGGTCCCCTTGCTGCACCGCCTCCTTCGTGACTCGTCGATGTCACTGCTCGCGTCCGTCAGCGCCGGCCGGCTCGTCTGCATCCTCGGTGGCGTCGAGGATCCCCTGGCTGCTGCTGGTGTCCTCGCGGGCGCGCTTGGGGACGGTCCAGTCGTTGTGGGTCCGCTCGTGCCGCACCTGTTCGCCGCAGGCCGCAGCGCCCGTGCCGCGTTGTCCGGATACGCGGCGGCGCCGGCCCGTGCGCACTGTCCCCGTCCGGTCAGCGCGCAGCACCTGCTCGCCGAACGGGCACTCCTGGGTGACGAGCGGGCCCGCAGCACCCTGGTCCAGGGAGTCGACCGACCACTTCGAGACCGGGCCGGCGGGACGCTCCTGGCCACGGCAACGGCATACCTGGAGTCGACGGGGGGGATCGAAGGCGCGGCCCGCGCGCTCCTGGTCCACCCCAACACCATCCGCTACCGACTGGGCTCCATCACCTCGGCCACCGGACTTGATCTCACCGACCCACACGACGCCTTCACCGCACGCGTCGCCCTGGCACTCGGCCGCGTTGCCACTCAGCCTCCCCGGCCCTTCCCGCGAGCCAGCACCGCCCGCGGGGGCCGGTAGCCGCGGTGGCCGACAGCCCGCGGTGACCACCCGACGGTGACCACCCGACGCGAGGCGGCATTGTAGGAACCCTACAATGCCGTCAGGCGAGAATGGTGATGTTCCAGCGCGCACACCAGTCCCTCCACCTGTGACACTGGGAGACGTGCTTGTCATCGCCTGCCCCGGACAGGGGTCCCAGACGCCCGGGATGCTCACCCCTTGGCTGGAGCACCCCGGTGTCGGCGACCTCGTCGGCCAGCTCAGCGAGGCGACCTCGCTCGACCTGCGCGCCCATGGCACGACGAGCGACGACGAGACGATCAAGGACACCGCGATCGCCCAACCCCTCCTCGTCGCCGCCGGGCTCACCTGCGCCCACGCCATCTTCGGGGACGGCTCCGAGGCTGACCGGCTCGGCGGTGCGAACCTCGTCGCCGGGCACTCCGTCGGTGAGATCACCGCCGCCGCACTGACCGGGGTGCTTTCCGCGCAGGATGCGATGACCTTTGTCGCGCTGCGCGGCCGCGGCATGGCCCAGGCCGCGGCTATCACCCCCACCGGGATGAGTGCAGTCCTCGGCGGCGACCGCGACGAGGTGCTCACCGCGATCGAGGCCGCCGGGCTGACCCCGGCCAACGTCAACGCCGCCGGTCAGATTGTGGCCGCTGGAACGCTCGAGCAGCTGGCAGTCCTGGGCCAGCAGCCGCCAACCCGCTCCCGGGTCATCCCACTCAAGGTCGCCGGCGCCTTCCACACCGAGCACATGGCCGCGGCTGTCGCCGCCCTCACGACAGCCGCGGCCTCGCTCACTCCGCACGACCCGACCATCCCCCTGCTGACCAACCAGGACGGCCGAGTCGTCGCCAACGGCCGGGAGTTCGTCAACCTCCTCGTTGAGCAGGTCAGCAACCCGGTGCGCTGGGACCTGTGCATGGAGCAGATGGCTGACCTGGGCGTCACCGGCTTCCTCGAGTTGCTCCCTGCCGGCACCCTCGGGGGACTGGCCAAGCGCGCCCTCAAGGGCGTCGAGATCGTCACCGTCAAATCCCCGGACGACATCGACGCCGCCCGGTCCCTGGCAGAGAGGCACAGCTGATGTCCGTCACCACGAAAGGCTTCGCCGCCGCCCTACACCCCCCCGTCGGCACCCCGCACGCACGCATCCTGGGCGTCGGTGGCTACCGACCCCGCCGAGCGGTGCCCAACTCCGAGATCGTCGACGCCATCGACTCCTCCGACGAGTGGATCCAGGAGCGGTCCGGGATCATCGAGCGGCGGTGGGCCGGCGAGGGCGAGTCCATCGTGGAGATGTCCTGCGCCGCTGCCCGGGATGCGATGGTCATGGCCGGTATCACCGCGCAGCAGATCGGTGCCGTCATTATTGCGACGGTGTCCTTCCCCTATCAGACGCCCGCGGTCGCACCCCTCATTGCGCATGCACTCGGGGCCAACGATGCCGCCGCCTTCGATATCTCCGCCGCCTGCGCCGGCTACTGCCACGGCATCGCCTTGGCCAACGACATGGTGCGCGGTGGCAGCGCCGAGCACGTCCTCGTCGTCGGTGTCGAACGGCTCTCCGACTTCACCGACCTCACCGACCGAGGAACGGCGTTCATCTTCGGCGACGGCGCTGGTGCGGCGATTGTCGGCCCCTCCGAGACCCCCGGCATCGGCCCCACCATCTGGGGGAGCGAGGGTGACAAGTGGGATGTCATCAAGCAGAACGAGAGTTGGCGCGAGGTGCACGACCACAACCTCGGCTGGCCGTCGATCACCATGCAGGGCCCGTCGGTCTTCCGGTGGGCAGTGTGGGGGATGGCTCCGGTCGCCCAGAAAGCGCTCGACGCGGCCGGGATCAGCGCCGAACAGCTCGACGCGTTCATCCCGCACCAGGCCAACGTGCGGATCATCGACTCAATGGTCAAAGCGCTGCGACTACCTGAGGATATCCCCGTCGCCCGGGACATCGCCTACACGGCCAACACCTCGGCGGCCTCCATCCCCCTGGCCACCGAGCGCATGCTGCGCGAAGGCCTGGCCCCGCACGGCGGGCTGGCACTGCAGATCGGCTTCGGCGCCGGCTTGGTGTATGCCGCCCAGGTCGTCGTCCTCCCCTGACCCCGACGTGCCTGGGGCCGCCCGCCCCCGGCAGATCCCGTCCCAAGACCACCATCCCGTCCCAAGACCACCATCCCGTCCGAAGAACACATCCACACCCGCACGAGAACAGGAGCACACATGGCAAGCGAGCAGGAGATCCTCGAGGGCCTCGCCGACATCGTCAACGAGGAGACCGGCCTCGACCAGTCCGATGTTCTGGCCGACAAGTCCTTCACCGACGACCTGGACATCGACTCGCTGTCGATGATGACGATCGTCGTCAACGCCGAGGAGAAGTTCGGCGTCCGCATCCCCGACGAAGAGGTCAAGAACCTCAAGACGGTCGGTGACGCGGTGGCCTACATCCAGAAGAACCAGGACTGAGGTCTCGCCGGGGCGGGATCTGGGGGCACATGCCGCCGGATCCCGCCCCGGCGGCATACCCTACGAACGACACACCCAGCCACCTCAGGAAGCGAGACACCCATGAGCGATCGCACGGTCGTCATCACCGGCCTGGGCGCCACGACCCCGCTCGGCGGCTCGATGGCACAGACCTGGGAGGGGATACTCGCCGGGGCTTCGGGATCCCGGCCGATGCAGTTCGACTGGGTCGAGCGGTACGAGATGCCGGTCACCTTCGCGGCAACGATCCACACCCCTCCCGAAGCGGTGCTCTCCCGGGTCGAGTGTCGTCGGATGGACCCGGTGACTCAATACGCCATGGTTGCGGCCAAGGATGCCTGGGCTGACGCCGGCGATCCCGAGGTGGAGCCCGAGCGGCTCGGCGTGGCGATCGGCACCGGCATGGGTGGGCTGCAGACGCTCCTCGGCCAGTGGGACGTTCTGCGGGAGAAGGGTGTCCGGCGGGTCTTCCCCTTGGCGGTCCCCATGCTCATGCCGAACTCCCCGAGCGGAACCGTATCGCTGAACTTCGGAGCCCGGGCCGGTGCGCACTGCACCGTCTCGGCCTGCGCCTCCGGGGCTGAGTCCATGGGCACCGGCTACGAGATGATCCGCAGCGGCCGGGCCGACATCGTCATCGCCGGCGGCGCTGAGGCCGCCATCCACCCGATCTGTTTCGCCGGATTCGCCCAGATGCAGGCCCTGTCGACGCGCAACGAGGAGCCAGAGCGGGCTTCCCGCCCCTACGACACCGGCCGGGACGGGTTCGTCATGGGCGAGGGCGCCGGGCTCATGGTCATGGAGTCCCTAGAGCACGCCACCGCCCGCGGCGCGCGGATCTACGCCGAGTTTGCCGGGATCGGGATGAGCAGTGACGCCCACCACATCACCGCGCCTGAGCCCGAGGGCGCAGGTGCCTCCCGGGCGATGCTCGAGGCGATCGCTCGCGCCGGACTGAGCCCGGCGGACATCCACCACATCAACGCGCACGCAACGTCCACCCCTGTCGGCGATGTCGCCGAGGCCAATGCCATCCGTCGCGCCTTCGGCCCGGAAGCCGACCATATGGTGGTCAGCGGCACGAAGTCCATGACCGGACACCTGCTCGGCGCGGCCGGTGCTCTTGAGGGCCTGTTCACCGTCAAGGCGGTCCACGAGCGACGAGCCCCCGCAACCATCAACGTCGACGACTTCGACCCCCAGATCGACCTCGACGTCGTCCGGGGTGAGCACCGACCCCTTCCCTCGGGTGACATCGCTGCGCTGAACAACTCTTTCGGCTTCGGCGGCCACAACGTCGCCTTCGTGATCAAGAGCCTGTGAGGCCAGCCAAGGGTTTGTCAGGCCAGCCGACGGCCTGCTCTGCCGAGCTCTTCGACTGCCCGTAGGGCGGGTTCAGTGCCCGCAGGGCGGGGTCAGTGCCAGTAGGGGGGTTCAGCCCACCTTGTGCAACCAGCGCACCGGCGCGCCCTCAGCGGCATACCGGAAGGGCTCGATCTCCGCCTCCCAGTCGGCACCGAGCAACTCGTCGACCATCTCCTGGATCGCCTCCGTGCTGCCCTGGGAGAGCCGGAGGACTTCACGCAGATGGCTCTCGGTCACCACCGGGTCACCACTGGCCGAGATCGTCGTGTGGTGGATACCTAAGGTCGGAGTGTGTGTCCACCGTGAGCCATCGACGCCAGGGCTCGCCTCTTCAGTCACCTCGAAACGCACCTTCTCGAAGGTGCGCAGAGCCGACGCGATCCGGGCGCCAGTACCGGGATCGCCCACCCAACTCAATTCCATCCGTTGCAGCCCAGGGGCAGCTGGCTGGCGCTGCCAGTCGACAGACGCGCGGGCCCCGAGTGCACCCTCGATCGCCCACTGGATATGCGGGGTCAGCGCAGCAGGGGCACTGTGGATGAAGACCACACCCCGGGTGCGCAGCAGCGCGGCAGACATCCTGGCCTCCTTCACGAACAAGGGACGTCTTCCCCAACGCCGTTGTGCATGATCGAGCCGGCGGTCGTATGCCGGGTGCTTGCCATATGTCGGCACCTCAGGGATGCCGTTGTCCTCTCGCCCGCACGGTCGACCTGGAAGTCGCCGGTGCGCACGTGTCATTCTGCCTCACCGGCCCCTGGAGAACCAGTACCCGACACGGCACACTCCCGACCCGATGGCCACAGCACCGATGCGGGTAGGGTCGGCCTGGACGCGCGGCGCGCTTCCCGGGGCGTTAGCTCAGCCGGTCAGAGCAGCGGACTCATAATCCGCCGGTCGTGGGTTCAAGCCCCACACGCCCCACTTCGCACGTCCTACACCCCCGCCAGGCCCACCAGGACCCTGTGTTGGTCTCAGTTGAGCATCAGTCATCCTCCGTTGCCCGCTAGGTGTTCACTTAGCTTCCCGTCACTCGTTACGGTCACGTGTCATGGTTGAGCCACTCGTGGTCCTCAAGGACGTCAACAAGCACTTCGGCCAGTTGCATGTCCTGCAGAACATCAACCTGTCCATCGCCAAGGGCGAAGTAGTTGTCGTCATCGGGCCCTCCGGCTCTGGCAAGTCCACTCTCTGTCGGACGATCAACCGACTTGAGACGTTCGAGTCCGGCTCGATCATCATCGACGGCCAGCCGCTGCCAGAGGAAGGCAAGGCGCTGGCCCAACTCCGCTCTGACGTCGGCATGGTCTTCCAGTCGTTCAACCTCTTCGCGCACAAGACGATCCTCGACAACGTGACCCTCGGGCCGATCAAGGTGCGCAAGCAGTCGAAGGCCGAGGCGGAGAAGCGCGCCATGGAACTCCTGGACCGGGTCGGCGTGGCCCATCAGGCGGCCAAGTACCCTGCCCAGCTCTCCGGGGGCCAGCAGCAGCGTGTGGCGATCGCCCGTTCGCTGGCGATGGCACCCAAGGTCATGCTGTTCGACGAGCCGACCTCGGCCCTTGACCCCGAGATGATCAACGAGGTCCTCGACGTCATGATCCGGCTCGCCAAGGACGGGATGACCATGGTGGTCGTCACCCACGAGATGGGCTTCGCTCGCAAGGCCGCCCAGCGCGTCGTCTTCATGTCCGACGGCCAGATCGTCGAACAAGCCTCTCCGGAGGAGTTCTTCACCAATCCACAGAGCAACCGCGCGAAGGACTTCCTCAGCAAAATCCTCACGCACTGACCACAAGCACACTCCACCCAGTGGTGAGCGGACCCACCGCTCAGCACCACCGAGATAAAGGACAAATCGATGAACCTACGACGCATCGCAGCGATCGGAGTCGCAACCTCCGCCGCCGTTGCCCTCGTCGGGTGCGGTGGCGGCTCCGGCAGCTCCGGTACCAGCGGGTCCGGGTCCAGCACCGGCAAGAAGATCAAGATCGGCACGAAGTTCGACCAACCAGGTCTCGGGCTGAAGAAGGGCGACAAGATGTCGGGCTTCGATGTCGACGTCGCCACGTATATCGCGGGACAACTCGGCAGCAGCCCCGAGGACATCCAGTGGGTGCAGGCGGTTTCTGCCCAACGGGAGACCCTGCTCTCCACCGGTCAGGTCGAGATGATTGTCGCGACGTATTCCATCACCGACAAGCGCAAGGCGCAGGTCGGGTTCGCCGGCCCCTACTTCATCGCCGGGCAGGATCTGCTCGTGCGGGCTGACGACACCTCCATCAAGGGCCCCGAGGACCTGGACGGAAAAAAGCTGTGTTCCGTCACTGGCTCCACGTCAGCGCAGCAAGTGCAGGAGAAGGTCCCAGGGGTCAACCTCCAGGAGTTCGGCACCTACTCCGAGTGCGTCACCGGCTTGGTGTCCAAGGCGGTCGACGCAGTCACCACCGACGACACGATCCTCGCCGGCTTCGCCGCTCAGGACCAGTTCAAGGGCAAGCTGCGGGTCGTGGGCGCCCCCTTCTCCTCTGAGAAGTATGGCGTGGGGATCAAGAAGGGCGATACTGAGCTCTGCCAGAAGATCAACGACGCGATCACCAAGATGATCAGCGACGGTTCATGGGAGAAGTTCGTGAAGGCGAACTTCGGGCCGGCAAACTACACGCCGGGCCCGGGCAACCCACCCACCCCGGACTCGTGCTCCTGACCGGGCCGTCATGACTGCGGTGGCTCGCCCGCTGTCGACCATCCCACCGACCGATGGCGGGCAACCCACTGAACCACGCTGACAGCCGGCGAAAGGGACAATGATGGGCGAGATTTTCGCCACCTATGACATTCTCGGGGCCATCCTGGTGACCCTCAAGCTCGCCGTGTTCTCCGCTATTGGCGCAACTGTCGTCGGGACGATCGTCGCTGTTCTGCGGGTCTCCCCTGTCGGCGTCTTCCGCGCCGCCGGGACGAGCTATGTCAACATCTTCCGCAACACCCCCTTGACCGTTCTCCTCGTGATGAGCGTGCTCGGCTTCTCCTTCATCCTGGGGATGTCCGTCAGTGAGGATCTGGCGGCGAACTCCTTCTGGTGGGCAGTGATCATGCTCGCCCTCTATCACGCGGCGTTCGTGTGCGAGGCGCTCCGTTCGGGAGTCAACACGGTCCCTCCAGGGCAGGCGGAGGCCGCCCGGGCGATCGGCCTGACGTTCGGGCAGTCACTGATGCAGGTCATTCTTCCGCAGGCCTTCCGGGGGGCGGTGGCACCGTTGACGTCGACATACATCGCTTTGATCAAGAACACCACGGTCGCTGCGGTCATCGGGGTCAGCGACATCGCCGGGCTGCTGGCCAAGATCACCGAGAATGAGGGCGCACAGATGGGCATCTTCTTCCTCGTTGCGGTGATCTTCGTCATCCTCACCCTCCCCCTGGGCGTCTATGGGACGAATCTTTCTCGCAAGCTGGCGGTCAAGCGATGAGCGCTTCCGTCCTGTTCGACGCGCCCGGGCCCAGAGCCCGCCGCCGGCACGCTGTCCTCACAGCCTTGGGGGTGCTGGTCCTCCTGGCGGTCCTCTATCTGGTGTACCGCAAGATGGAGGAGGCCGGTCAGCTCCAGGCCTACATGTGGGAGCCCTTCCTCACCGATGCCTCCGTGTGGAAGGACTACCTACTCGTCGGGCTGCTGAACACCCTCAAGGGTGCGGTGATCTCTGTGGTGCTCGCCGGCGTCTTCGGCATCATCTTCGGCATGGGCCGGCTGTCCCATGTCAGGTGGCTCCGTTGGGCCTGCGGCATCATCGTCGAGTTCTTCCGAGCCGTGCCCGTGCTCATCATGATGGTGTTCCTCTACTACGGCTACTTCGCGACGAGCACGTGGATGCCCAGTGAGTACGGCCCTCTGGCTGCGGTCGTCATCGCCCTGACGGTCTACAACGGCTCCGTCATCGCCGAGTTAGTCCGTTCTGGGGTCTACGCGCTTCCCGCGGGTCAAGGGGAGGCGGGGTTGTCCATCGGACTGACTCCAGCGCAGACCCTGCGGATGATCCAGCTGCCACAGGCCCTGACCGCGATGCTTCCGGCTCTGATCAGCCAGCTTGTCGTGGTCCTCAAGGACACCGCTCTAGGGACGATCGTCACCTTCCCCGAATTGCTGACCTGGGGCAAGACTTTGGGCTCGGCATACGGCAACGCAGTGCCGGCCTACATCGTGGTGGCGGCGATGTTCATCCTCCTCAACTATGCACTGACCAAGGCGGCCCAATGGGTGGAGCGTCGTATGCTGCGCCATCGGACCACCGCCGGTCCAGTGACCACGACAAACACCATGGTCGAGGGCGTGGCAGAACCCGGGGGGCCGGCCGCTGCCGGCACCCGGATCATGGCCGAGGGGCTGGAGGAGGCCCGGGACCGCACTGGGAACCCGCCACGTGATCCCGAACTGTAGGCCGGCGTCGATCGCATGTGGGTGAGAATCGAATCCATATCGGCTCAGGACCTGCTCTGCGCCAACCGGGACGGCCAACGGGCTCAAGACGGCCTGGCCTCACCCTTTAGGCGTTGACCGCGATATCCACCCGGAGCCCCCACCCGGCATCTGCGCGACCCGGAAGGATGTTGGGACCATGACCCGCCGATGGCTGGCTGCGCTCGTCACCGGTGCCGCGCTCGCGCTGACCGCGTGCGGCTGGCAAACAACGGGTGCAGATGCCGGCACCTCGTCGACCCTGAGTGCCAGCCCACGGAATATGCGGATCGGGATCCCCTTCGACCAGCCCGGTCTGGGCTTGCGGACTGGGAATCACTACAGCGGCTTCGACGTCGACGTTGCCCGCTACATCGCCGGCCGGCTCGGCGCGGATGAGTCCCGGATCACCTGGATCGAAGCTCCCAACGCTCAGCGCGAGACCCTCGTCACCAGCGGCCAGGTCGACTTCGTCGTCGCAGCCTCCCCACCCACGGACCGGGAACGGGCCCGAATCTCCTTTGCCGGACCATACCTCGTCGTCGAGCAGGACTTGCTCGTGCGCGCCGACGACCCCTCGATCACCGACACACCGTCGCTGGAGGGCAGGAGGGTGTGCTCAGTGACCGGGTCCGCCTCGGCTCGCGCCGTCAAGGACGACCATCCCGGGGTCCAGCTCCAGGAAGTCGCCCTCGCATCGAAGTGCCTACCGCTGCTCACCGCCGGCACCGTCGACGCGGTGACTCTGGATGACGCGGTGCTGGCTGGCTTCGCTGCCGAGAACCAGTATCGGGGTCGACTCCGCCTCCTCGGCACGAGCCTGGCCATCCACGACTACGGCATCGGTCTACGCAAGGGAGACGCGACCCTGTGCGACCAAGCCACGGCCGCGCTGAGGGCGATGATCGAGGAGGGGGCATGGCAGCGAGCGTTTGAGAGGACTCTGGCCCCGACCGGATACCTCCTCCCGGAAGGCAATCCACCAGTCCCGCAACCCTGCTCCTGACTACAGCGAGCCGAGCACCGGCTACTCACCCGGCACTGGGACAGGTTCGCTGCCCTCGGCGGGCACAGAACGGCCCCCGACTCGCATCAGCGAGTCGGGGGCCTACCCCGCTCCCCCGGTTGGACTCGAACCAACAACCCTTCGGTTAACAGCCGAATGCTCTGCCAGTTGAGCTACAGGGGAAAGGCCACCACAGGATCGCTGCAGCGGCGCTGAAACCATAGCAAAGGACCGCGGCCGGGGCGAAAGGGTGGCTCTGTAATGATCAATCCCGTGAGTGCTCCCGCCGATGTCTCCAGCCGCTCCCGCCTGCAGCGTTTCGCATGGCTGTCCATCGCCGCCGCCGTCGTGACGATCCTGCTCAAGGTTGGCGCCTGGTGGCTGACCGGGTCCGTTGGCCTGCTCTCAGATGCTGCCGAGTCCGGGGTCAACCTCGCCGCCGCCGTCGTCGCACTCTTCGCCCTGCGACTCGCGGCCCGACCGGCTGATGGCGGCCACCACTTCGGGCACTCCAAAGCAGAGTACTTCTCCGCGGCTGCCGAGGGGCAGATGATCTTCGTCGCGGCCCTGGCCATCGTCTGGGTGGCGATCCAGCGTCTGCTCCACCCGGCGCCCTTGGAGAATGTCGGTGTCGGCCTGCTCATTTCGGCGGTCGCGGCGCTGGTCAACGGGGCAGTGGCTGTGGTCCTGTTGCGGGCTGGACGGGCCCACCGGAGCCTGACTCTGGTCGCCGACGGCAAGCACCTCCTCACCGACGTGTGGACCTCCGGTGGGGTCATCCTCGGTGTGCTCCTCGTCGCCCTGACTGGAATCGAGCGCCTGGACCCGATCATCGCCCTGCTCGTCGGCATCAACATCATCGTCATCGGCCTGCGACTCCTGCGTGACTCTGCGACCGCCCTGCTCGACGGCACCATGGCCGAGGAGGAGAACGAGGAGATCGCCGAGGTGCTGCGCGGGTTCCGGTCCGCCGAGGTGCACTTCCACGGCCTGCGCACCCGCACGTCCGGGCACCGCGGATTCGCCGAGGTGCACGTCCTCGTCCCAGGTCACTGGGACGTCCGCAGCGGGCACGACCTCGTCGAGCAGATCGAAGAAAGGCTTCGCGCCGCGCTACCCAGCGTTACCCTCACCTGCCACCTCGAGCCGATCGAGGACCCCCGGGCTTACGACGACTACGACACCGAGGTGCCGATCGACCCGGTGCGGTGAGGGCCTCTCACAGACCGACCTGCTCACGTAGCCGGGCCAGAGCCTGCTCGGTCTGCACCAGGGTCCCAGGGTCACGCGCCGTGACCCCAGGCCCCAGCAGCGTCTGGGAGAGGAGCTCACCGGAGGCCAGGTCCCGCCGGATGACAACCCGTGCCGAGCGATCTCGTCCGAGGTCGACGTCTTCGGACAGGATGACCGAGGCCTGGACTCGTTCCCGCAGCGTCTCGGGCAGTCCGTTGGGCTCGGTGAGCCGGACCCGCACCACCGGGGAATGGTCAACCCAGGTCACGGTGAGCACGGAGATCGACGGATCCCACACCCCGGAGTCGACAAGGTGCCAAGACCGCCCGGGGACCTGCTCCGGCGTCTCCAGCCGCGCCGAGATCTCTGGAGGCAGGACGTGGAGCCGGTGCCGGCCAGCGACGATCCGGGCTCCGGAGAGGTCGTCAAGGGCCCAGGCAAGCACCCGGTCGGCGCTGGCCAACGCGGCCCGAACATCGTCGGGAACCCGCTCCCGTCGCCAACCTCCCCAGCGTGCACTCATGCCCCGAGCCCCTCGCGCAGCTGGATGCGCCTCCGCTCGAGCTCGTGGAGCACCTCGGTGTGCGCCCGGATCGCCTCACGGGAGACCTCCGGGTCGTTCTGCAGCCGCCGCAGGGTCCCGATCGCATCAGCGATCCGCCGAGATACCGCAGCCTCGTGCACGCCCAAGACGAGTGCGTCGACGTAGCGCTGCGGGGGCGTACCAGTGACCGGGTCAGCCCGAGTCGGCAGCGGCGCCACGGCGAGTTCGGCGACGAGCCCGCGGACCAGGATCGACGCTTCCTGAGCGACCGCGGATGTCCATGCGAGCGTAGAGCGACCCTGCGCTCCCTGGGGAACCGAACGGATCCCGTCGAAGACAGCCCGATGTGCGGGTGCCGAAAACGCCTCCGGGGGGATCCCCTCGATGGTGGCGACCGCGAACTGGTCGGGATACTGCAGCAACGCCTGGAGCAGCTGCCGTTCGGCGAGGACGACGGGATCACGCAGATCCGGGGTGGGCAGGTCCGAGGCAGGCAGGTCCGAGGCAGGCAGGTCCGGGGCGCGCCGGTCCGGGGCGCGCCGGTCTGAGGCACGGTAGGGAGGCGACAGCTCTTCGCCCACACTGACGGCATACCCCGGTGGCGGTCCCGTCGACGGCCGGGGCCGCCGCGCCGCCGCAGCCACCTCTGCCCTTACCTGCTCAATTTCCAGGCCGAGCCAGCCAGAGACGGTCCGGACGTACTCCGGACGCAGGGAGGCATCCCGGATGGTTGCGATGATCGGGGCTGCGGCTCGGGCGGCCTGGATCCGTCCCTCGGCGGTGTCGAGGTCGAAACGGGAGATCACCGTTCGGACGGCGAACTCGAACATGGGCACGGCATCAGCCACGAGTGCGGCGAGGGCATGGCCTCCTCTGGCCTGGCGCAGTTCGCACGGATCCATGCCGTCCGGGGCGACGGCGACGAAGGACTGCGCGGCCCAGCGCTGGTCCTCCTCGAAGGCCTTCATCGCCGCGTTCTGTCCGGCGGTGTCCCCATCGAAGGTGAAGACGACCTTCGCCGGGCCGAGCCCAGTCTCATCACGCATGAGCCGACGGAGAATCTTGATGTGTTCGGCCCCGAAGGCAGTGCCGCAGGAAGCGACGGCACCCTCCACCCCGGATAGGTGTGCGGCCATGACGTCGGTGTACCCCTCGACGACGACGGCGAGCCGGTCGCGGGAGATCGCCCGCCGGGCCAGGTCCACGCCATACAACACCTGGGACTTCTTGTAGACCGGGGTCTCGGCGGTGTTGAGATACTTCGCGGTGATCCGGTCGTCGTCGAAGAGACGACGGGCACCGAAGCCGAGGGTGGCGCCGGAGGTGTCCCGGATCGGCCACACCAGCCGGCCGCGGAACCGGTCGTAGAGCCCCCGGCTCCCGCGGGCTGCGAGCCCGGCAGTGACGATCTCCTCCTCGGTGAAGCCTTTCTCCCGCAGGTGCCGGGTGAGGTTCTCGCCGCCGCGGGGAGCGTAGCCGACCCCGAAGCGCTCGGCTTCTGACCCGCCGAATCCCCGGGCTCGCAGGAAGTCCCGGCCCGTGCGGGGCTCGGGGCCGGTCAGGAGATGACCCCGGTAGTACTCCTCGGCAACCCGGTTGGCCTCCAGGAGCCGGCCCCGACGAGCAAGGCCACCGGCGTCCCGGGCAGGACCGGCCCCGTCCTCGTAGCGCAGCTCCATGCCCAGTCGGGTCGCGAGCCGCTCCACTGCCTCGGCGAAGGTCAGGTGCTCGACCTCCTGGACGAACCGGATGACGTCGCCTCCGGCGCCGCAGCCGAAGCAGTGGTAGGAGCCGACGGCAGGGCGGACGTTGAAGCTCGGTGTCTTCTCGTCGTGGAAGGGGCACAGACCCTTCAGAGCGCCCACACCGGCCGGACGCAGCGTGACGTGTTCGCGGACGACGTCCTCGATCGGTGTGCGCTCCTTGACCGTGACGACGTCCTCGGCCCTGATCCGTCCCGCCACGCCGGCTCCTCCTTCTGCTCAGCCGAGTCTAGGTGGCGGCACGCGCTGAGCCGCTGTCCGATCCACAGCCAGCCAGACCACCAGGCCAGGTCAGGTCCACCGTTCGGCCAGAGCCCGGGCACGGACGTCGGTGAGTGAGGCGACCTGGTCGATGACGGCTCGCAGCGCGCCAGCCTCATCGGGCGCTGCCGCCAGGTCGGCGCGCAGAGGCGGGTCGAGCCGGGCTGGATCGTGCAGGTATGCCGCCACGAGGCCGGCGACGAGAGCTCGCTCCTGGCTCAGCAGCTCCTGGCGCTCCGCAGCGAACATGACGTAGTGCGCTGCGACCCCCTTCAGGACCGCACATTCGGCTCGGGTGGTGGTGGGGACGACCAGACGCGCGCGGTGTCGAATGAGCGGGCCATCGCCGTAGCTGTCTCGGGTCGCCACTTCCGCGGCCAGGGCGAATCGACCGATGAGCCGGGAGGTCATGTCCTTGAGCGTGGCGAGCGAAGCTCGTGAGCGGTCGTGGGTCAACGGGACCGCGCCGGTGTCGAGGAGCCGGCCGAGAGCCTCGCCGAGGTCGTCCCGGCTCAGGTCGACGGCGTAATGCTCCCGGGCAACAGCGAGGATCTGCTCGACCTCACCAGGGTCACGCAGCCACCGTGGATCGACTCGACCGCTGGCGATGGCGTCCTCGACGTCATGGACCGAATAGGCGATGTCGTCGGACCAGTCCATCACCTCGGCCTCGAAGGAGGCTCTGGTGCCCACCACCCCCTGCCGGAACCATCCAAAGACCTCGGCGTCATCGGCATACACCCCGAACTTGAGGCTGGGGTGGGGTGCCTCTGCGCGAGGCCAGGGGTATTTGGTCGCGGCGTCGAGGCTGGCGCGGGTGAGGTTGAGCCCGGCGGGGCGGCCATCGGGGTGGGCCCGCTTGGGTTCGAGTCGGGTGAGGATGCGCAGCGTCTGGGCATTGCCCTCGAAACCACCGATCTGGGCGGCAAGGGTATCCAGGGCGCTCTCCCCGTTGTGCCCGAACGGCGGGTGACCCAGGTCGTGCGCCAGGCATGCGGTGTCGACGACATCGGCGTCGCAACCCAGGGCGGCGCCGAGTTCGCGGCCGATCTGGGCGACCTCGAGACTGTGCGTGAGCCGGTTGCGAACGAAGTCGTCGCTGCCCGGTTGCAGCACCTGGGTCTTCGCGGCCAGCCGTCGTAGAGCGGCCGAGTGCAGCAGCCGTGCCCGGTCTCGGGCGAAGTCGTCCCGGTCGGCCCGTTTCCGGGCCGGATCCTCGGCGACCCAGCGCTCTCGGTCGGAAGGGGTGTAGGAACCGCTCACTGTGGAGGCCTGCTGCCATGTGCACGATCCGTGTCGAGCCAGCCCCACCGTGGTATCCCATCGTCGAAGAGCTCATCGTCGAAGAAGAACGCCCCTGGCCCCACGTCAGAATGCCGATCCCAGGTCGTCATGGCCCCATCCTCGCCGACCCGGCCGGGCCCACGCGTCACGCCGGCGGGGCAATCAATCCGGCCCCCCGGGTCGCCTCGAAGATCAGGCTCGTCTCGGCGTGGGCGACCTCCGGGCGGCTCGCCAGGTGGTCGAGGACGAATGCGCGCAGGGCGTCTGCCCCGACGGTCGCGACGTGCACCAGGAAGTCGTTCGCGCCACTGGTGTTGTAGATCGTCAGCACCCCGGGGACAGCCGCGACTGAGTCCCGGAAGTCCTCCACCTGCGTTCGAGTGTGGCCGGTGATCCGGATGGCAACCATCGCCTCGACCGCCAGGCCCAGGGCAGCCGGGTCGATCGCGGCGTGGAATCCTTCGATGACTCCGCGATCGACCAGAGAGCGAAGCCGCCCGGCGCAGGTGGACTCGGCCAACCCGCAGTCCCGGGCCAACGAGGCCACCGAGCGGCGACCGTCGACCTGCAGCGCTGCCAGCAACTCACGGTCGACCTCGTCAAGGTATGGCCGCTCCCGAGGCGGGGGGCCCGGCTCGAGCATTCGGCGACGATGGGTGGTCGACCGGCTGTGCGGAATCCCTGTCATGAGCGAGATGGTAATCGCTCTCACCTGTGGATTCTACGAGACTAGCTATCCCTACACGATGTTCCCACGGATCTCTGGCGTTTCATAAGCGGATTCCTTTCAATAGAAGGAAGACAAACCCATCAACCGGGGAGGAGACCCGACATGACGCAGCTCGATACCCACGCCGTACACGGCGGGCGCGAGGACTTGGCCGCCCTGGGCGTGCACGTCCCGCCGATCGACCTATCGACGACCTACCCGCTGCCCAGCGTCGAGAGCGGTGGCCTGGCCTACGAGCACATGGCCACCGGGGAGCGCCCGGACGGCGTCGGCGGTCTGGTGTACCAGCGGCTGTGGAACCCCAACGTCGACCGGTTCGAGCGAGCTCTTGCTCAGCTCGAAGGCGCTGAGGAGGCCGTCGCCTTCGCCAGCGGCATGGCGGCGCTGAGCGCCACCTTGCTGGCCACCGTGACGGCCGGCCGCCCGCATGTGGTCGCGGTTCGTCCGCTCTATGGCGGCACCGACCACGTCCTGGCCTCGGGCCTGCTCGGCACCGACATCACCTGGGCCAGCCCGGACAGCGTCGGCGCGTCGATCCAGTCACACACCGGCCTCGTCGTGATCGAGACCCCGGCGAACCCGACCCTAGAGCTCATCGACATCGAGAAGGTCGTCGCCCAGGCCGGCGACGTCCCGGTACTCGTCGACAACACGTTCGCCACCCCGGTGCTGCAGAACCCGATCAGGCACGGAGCTGCCCTCGTGCTGCACTCGGCGACCAAGTCCATTGGAGGTCACGGCGACGCCCTCGGCGGGATCGTCGCGACCACCGGCGACTGGGCCGCGCGACTGCGTCGGATCCGTGCGCTGACCGGTGGGGTACTCCACCCCCTGGCGGCATACGAGATGCACCGGGGCCTGCAGACCCTTCCAGTTCGGGTGCGCAGCGCCCAGGCCGGTGCGGAGAAGGTCGCGGCGTGGCTCTGCACCCACCCGGCGGTCTCTGCCGTGCATTACCCCGGGCTCGACGACCCGGCCGGGATCGTCGGCCGACAGATGCGCGGGCCCGGATCGATGATGGCCTTCGCCGTGCGGGGAGGCTATGACACTGCGGCGGCTGTCGCCGGCTCCTGCGCCCTGATCACCCACGCCGTCTCCCTGGGCGGGGTGGACTCGCTCATCCAGCACCCCGCAGCTTTGACCCACCGGCCGGTCGCCGCCGAGGCCAGGCCGCACGCCGATGTGCTGCGGATCTCCATCGGCCTCGAGGACCCCGAGGACATCCTCGCCGACCTCGAGCAGGCGTTAGCCGCCGGAGACGTCTAGTTCGGCCTGCGCGACCAGCCCCTGCTGGGCGTCGTCGAGGTCGCGGCAGTCCAACCAGCGCTCCGGTAGCGCCACGGCCCGTGGCGCGCCGGCCCGGCCCCGTGGTCCTTCGGCTGCGGCGCCGGGCCAGCGGGCGTCGAGGTCCATCGTGGCGATGAGGTCGTCCAGTGCTGCCAGCGAGTCGACGAGTGCCAGCCGGTGCCGGACGTCAGATCCGGCAGGGAATCCCTTGAGGTACCAGGCGATGTGCTTGCGGATGTCCCGACAGCCGCGCAGCTCGTCCCCGTCATAGAACTCGACGAGGTGGGCCGCGTGGCGCCGCAACACACCCGTCACCTCACGCAGGTCCGGCTTGACCCGACGGTGGGAGCCGGCGAAGGCCGCGGCAAGGTCGGTGAACAACCACGGGCGGCCCAGGCAGCCGCGGCCGATGACGACCCCGTCGCAACCGGTCGAGGCGACCATCGCGAGGGCATCCTCGGCGGACCAGAGGTCCCCGTTGCCCAGGACCGGGATCGAGGTCACTGCATCCTTGAGAGCGGCGATGGCAGACCAGTCCGCATGCCCGGAGTATGCCTGGGCTGCGGTGCGGGCGTGCAGCGCGACCGCGGCTGCTCCCTCGGCTTCGGCGATGCGACCCGCGTCGAGGTAGGTCAGGTGATCATCGTCGATGCCCACGCGCATCTTGACGGTGACCGGCACGTCGTAGGGTGCCGCTTCCCGCACGACGGCGGCGACGATCGAGCGGAAGAGCCCCGTCTTCCACGGCAGGGCAGCCCCCCCTCCTTTGCGGGTGACCTTGGGCACCGGGCAGCCGAAGTTGAGGTCGATGTGGTCAGCCCGATCTTCGGCGACCAAGATCCGGGCCGCGCGCCCGGCAGTGACCGGGTCGACCGAATACAGCTGGACCGAGCGTGGGTACTCACCTGGATCGTGCGAAATGAGCCGCATCGTTGCCGCGTTGCGCTCGACCAGCGCGCGAGAGGTGACCATCTCACTGACATACAGACTGGTCGCGCCACAGGCTCCCCCAGCATCGGAGCCCGCCAGGCCGTACTCTCGACAGATGCGGCGGAAGGCGCGATTGGTGATCCCGGCCATCGGGGCGAGGACGACTGGCGACTCGATGACGTGTCGGCCCAGGCGAAGGGGCGCCAGCACCGGAGTCGAGGGTGCGGCGACCTGCGGTGTGGCGACCTGCGGTGTGGCGATGGCGTCGAGTGTCATGGCCTCCCCATTGTCGGTCATGTGTGGATGAGACCCATGGGAGCCCTGGTCCACCCCGATGCCCTGGCCGCTGCGATGAAGCTCGGCGACGTGCTCGTCCTCGATGTCCAGTTCGAGCTGGGCGGCCCACGCAGTGACCAGCTGTATGCCGCCGGGCACCTTCCCGGAGCGGCGCACCTGCCACTCGAGTGGGCCCTGGCCGGCGCGCCGGGGAAGGGAGGGCGGCATCCGCTGCCCGACCCACAGGTCCTCCAGGAGGCCCTGCGCCGGTGCGGTGTCGATGACGGTGATGCCGTCGTGGTCTATGACCAACAGAACTCGATGGCCGCAGGGCGGGCCTGGTGGATTCTGCGTTGGGCGGGTCTGGGACATGTCGCGGTCCTCAACGGGGGGCTCGCTGCGTGGAGAGCGGCCGGTCATGAGGTCAGCACCGAGCCCGCCGAGGTGGCGGCTGGCACGGTCCGGATACACCCCGGGCCACCTGCCGGTCCTTGATGCCGACGAGGCGGCGCAGTGGGCTGTGGACGGCCGGCTCATCGACGTCCGGACAGCCGAGCGCTTCCGAGGTGACATGGAGCCCATCGACCCGGTGTCCGGGCACATCCCCGGCGCGGTCAACCTGCCGATGGCGCTCCTGCAGCACAGCGACGGCACCTTCCGTAGCGCTGCACAGATCCGTGCCGAGTTGGCTGCCATCGGCGTTGACCCATCCGCCGCGCTCGGCACCTCGTGCGGCTCGGGCGTGACCGCGACCCAGATGACCCTGGCTCTGCACCAGGCGAACATCGAGTCGGTGCCCTACATCGGATCGTGGAGCGAGTGGATCACGGATCCCTCTCGACCCGTGGCGACCGGAGACTGATCGCACATCTCAAGGAGCGCCCCCTCCCCCGGGGGTGCTCACATCTTGTCGAGCGGTTCGTAGTTCTCTGAGTCTCGCGGCGGGTCGTGGTCGTCATGGGTCGCTGTGAGGTGCCACAAATAAAGCACCGCTCCGAAGAAGACCAGGATCGAGCTGGCGAGAGCGAGCTGGACGACGGAACCGGTGACCAGCGGTGCCAGGCCCGCCGCGAGGACCGCGTTGAGCGCAAGAGGCAGCACCCCAGCCACGGATGCCGCCGCGCCACGCTTCTCGGGGAAGACGTCAAGCAGGGCGATCTGCATCGTCGGGAACGCCGTGCCGGTGCCCAGCGCGATGAGGGCGGGGCCGATGATGGCGTAGGGCAAGCGACCGCCGAATGCTGCCGCGAGGAGGGTGTTGACGACGCCCGCCGCGCAGGCAAAGGCCAGCGCCCCGGCCACCAACCGCCGTCCGCTCACCCGTCCAGCCGCATGACTGCTGATCCAGGCCCCGACGACGACACCGCTGATCATCGGGACGAAGAACACCCAGAAGTCCTGTTCCCCTTTGCCGAGCAAGTCGACGACGAAGATCGCCGCAGCCCCGATGTAGAGGAACTGGCCCGCGAACGCGAGGCTGATCGCCCAGTTCATCCGGGAGAACTCGCCGTGACGGATGACGGTGCCCAAATCGGCGAGCATGAGCGGGAACCGCAGCGGAGTCCTGCGCTCGGGCGGATGGGTCTCCGGGATGACCAGGGTGACCGCGATGACGAGGAGAATGGCGAACCCGGCAATGAACCAGAAGATCCACGGCCAGGGACCGATGCGCAGCAGCCAGCCGCCGACGATGGGGGCAACGGCCGGCGCCAACCCGAAGATCATCATGACGTGACTCATCAGCCGCTGTGCCTGCGCGCCCTCGAAGAGGTCCCGGACGATCGTGCGTCCGATGATGGTGGCGCCTCCGGCTGACAGGCCCTGCAGAACCCGGAAACCCAAGAGCATCGGCAGGGAGGTCGACAGAGCGCATCCGACCGAGGCCAGGATGTATGCCGCGAGCCCCCCGAGAATGACCGGGCGCCGTCCGATCGCGTCCGAGAGCGGGCCGTGGAACGGGGTCATCACCGCGAACGCGATCATGTAGGCGCTGACCACGAGCTGCATCGCATCGACGCCGACCCCGAAGTCCGCCCGCATCGTCGCGAAGGCCGGGAAGGGCGTGTCGATGGAGAAGGGCCCGAGCATCGCCATCCCGGCGAGCACAGCGGTCAGGAGCAGACCGGCACCGCCGCCGTGAGCGCGGGCAGGGGAACTGAGCCGCGAGGGGACGCCCAACGATTCAGCAGCCGACGAGACGCTGCGCGAGCCAGCCGGCGACGTGGTCGATGCCGACCCGCTCCTGGCGCATCGTGTCGCGCGCCCGGATAGTGACCGCCTGGTCGGTCAGGCTGTCGAAGTCGACGGTGATGCAGTACGGGGTGCCGATCTCGTCCTGGCGACGGTAGCGCTTGCCGATGGCCTGGCTGTCGTCGAACTCGATGTTCCAGCTCTTCCGTAACATGGCGGCGAGGTCCCGGGCCTTGGGTGAGAGGTCCTCGTTGCGGGAGAGAGGGAGTACCGCGGCCTTGACCGGTGCGAGTCGGGGGTCCAGTCGAAGCACGGTCCGGGTGTCCACCCCGCCCTTGGTGTTCGGTGCCTCGTCTTGCGCATAGGCCTCGACGAGGAAAGTCATCAGCGACCGCGACAGCCCGGCGGCCGGCTCGATGACATAGGGGGTGTACTTGGTGTTGCTGGCCTGGTCGAAGACGACGAGGTCGGTGCCGGAGTGCTCCGTGTGGGTGGACAGGTCGAAGTCCGTGCGGTTGGCGACACCCTCGAGTTCGCCCCACTCGCTCCCGGCGAAGCCAAACCGGTACTCGATGTCGACGGTCCGCTTGCTGTAGTGGCTCAGCTTCTCCGCCGGGTGCTCATAGAGCCGCAGATTGTCCCGGGAGATGCCGAGATCGACATACCACGCGATCCGCTCGTCGATCCAGTACTGGTGCCACCCCTCGTCGGTGCCGGGAACGACGAAGAACTCCATCTCCATCTGCTCGAACTCCCGGGTGCGGAAGATGAAGTTCCCTGGGGTGATCTCGTTGCGGAAGGACTTGCCGACCTGGGCGATCCCAAAGGGTGGTTTCTTCCGAGCGGCCTGCATGACGCCGAGGAAGTTGATGAAGATGCCCTGTGCGGTCTCGGGCCGAAGGTAGTGCAGCCCGCTCTCGTCGTCGACGACCCCGAGGTAGGTCTTGAGCATCATGTTGAACTCGCGCGGCTGGGTCCACCGCCCCCTCGTGCCACAGTCCGGACAGACCAGGTCCTCGACCGGGATGGCGTCGGGATCGAGTTCTCGCCCTTTGCGGGCTGCCTTGTGCGCTGCGGCCTCCTGGAGGTGGTCGAGGCGGTGCCGTCGATGGCAGCTGAGACACTCCACGAGCGGGTCGGAGAAGGCTCCGACGTGGCCGCTGGCGACCCAGGTCTGCAACGGCAGAATGATCGAGGAGTCCAGTCCGACAACGTCCTCACGGCCGTGGACCATCGCCTTCCACCACTGCCGTTTGATGTTCTCCTTGAGCTCCACGCCGAGGGGCCCGTAGTCCCAGGCCGAGCGAGTCCCGCCGTAGATCTCCCCGCACGGGAAGACGAACCCCCGCCGCTTGCAGAGGTTGACGACGGTGTCGACGGTGTTCACGCGGGCGGACATGGCCGCAAGGCTAGCCGGGCAGGGGCAAGGGCCCCCAATCCGCCCGTCCCCTACCCTTGAGGCCGTGTCGAGTGTGCGCCAGTCCATCGAGCAGGCCAGCCTGCCCGTCGTCCGCGGCCTGTCCGGCCTTCCCCGCGTTGTCCCCTTCCTCGGGGTGCTCGCCCTCATGATCGCCGGCATCTTCGTCCCGGGGTGGGGGTGGGTGCTGCTCGCCGTTGTCACCCTCTTCCTCGCCTGGTTGCTCTACCTCGGCTGGCCGAAGACACGCCCGAGCGAGCGTCTGCTGCGGATCGCGGCCACGGTGCTCGTCGGGGCGATCACGCTCGTTCGCGCCTTCCCCCAGGCCTGACCCCACACTGTTTGACAATCATTCTCAGTTTATTTGAGAATGATTGTCATGAGCTGCACCCGACGCCTGGGTGCCGTCGTCCTCGCGGCCACGGTGGCGGTGCTCGCTGCGTGCGGTTCGAGCCCGGCCGCAGGCCCAAGCAGATCGCCCGGCCTGCTCTCCGTCACCACGTCCTTCTATCCGCTGGAGTTCGCGGCCGAACGGATCGGCGGCCAGTGGGTGCAGGTGAACTCGCTGACCGCTCCCGGGGTCGAGCCACACGACCTCGAGCTGACCCCCAAGCAGATCGTCGGCATCCGCACCGCACAGGTCGTGATTTATCTGCGGGGGTTCCAACCTGCCGTCGACGACGCCATCGACGCCATGGGTGACACCGGCGCGTTGGACGTCTCCGGCACCGCCGACCTCCTGCGCGTCGACCAGACCGGCATGCCAGGCTCCGGACATGGCGCGCTCGACCCGCACTTCTGGCTCGACCCGATCCGGTATGCCGCCGTCGTCACGGCCATCGGTGCCGAGTTCGCCGTCAAGGACCCTGCGCACGCCGCGACCTACCGGAGCAACGCCACAGCACTGGTCGGTGATCTCACCGACCTCGACACCGACTACCGGCAAGGGCTCGGCCACTGCGTCCATCGCGACCTGGTGACCGGGCACGCCGCCTTCGGCTATCTCGCCCTGCGTTACGGGTTCACCCAGCGCGCCATTACCGGGCTGTCCCCGGACGCCGAACCCGACGCCGCGTCGATGGCCCGGCTCATCGGCTACATCCGCGAACATGACGTGACGACCGTGTACACCGAGACCCTGACCAGCCCTGCGCTCGCCGAGACGATCGCCCGGAACGCTGGCGCGAAGGTCGCTGTCCTGGACCCGATCGAGGGAGTCACGACAACCTCCCTCGGCGCCGACTACCTGGAGATCATGCGGTCCAATCTCGCCACCCTCACCGTGGGCCAGCAATGCAGTTGAGCACGCCGAGATCCTGCGACCCACCGCAGATTCACACCGCAGAGGCCTCCTTCGGGTATGCCGGCCGCGCCGTCGTCCATGACGTATCGCTCGACGTGCTCTCCGGAGAGACCCTGGCCTTGCTCGGGCCGAACGGGTCCGGGAAATCGACCCTGGTCAAGGGCATCATCGGCCTGGTCCCCCTGCTGCACGGAGAGGTCGAACTCTTCGGGGTACCGCGTGCCCAGTTGCCGGATCGCACCCGACTGGGCTATGTGCCGCAGCACCACACCCTGGGGGCATCGGTGCGCTCGACCGTACGGGAGGTCGTCGCGACCGGCCGCCTCCCCCACCGGCCCTGGTGGCGCCCCGCGAGTGCGACGGACCGCCGACTCGTCACCGAGGCGATCGACGCGGTTGGGCTCGGCGGACGAGCCGACGTCGACGTCCGGACCCTGTCCGGAGGGCAGCAGCGCCGGGTGCTCATCGCCCGGGCCTTGGCCGGCCAGCCTGAGGTTCTCATCATGGATGAGCCCACTGCCGGGGTTGACTATGCCAACCAGGTCGTCCTCGCCGAGGTCCTCGGCGAGCTCGCCCGGTTGGGGACCTCGATGCTCGTCGTCACCCACGAGCTGGGTCCGCTCACCCCGGTGTTCACCCGGATCGTCTGCCTCGATCGCGGCCGGGTCGACTTCGACGGCACACCGCAGGCTTGGGCCCGGTCCGGCATGGCCCACGGCGAGGGGCACGGTGCCGGCCCTCGCCAGCGCAGCGAGCACGCCGGCAGACCCAGCCTTCTCGAACCGGACCCGGCGACCCCGACGACGACCCGGGGGACCTGATGGAGATCCTGCAGCTCGACTTCATGCGCCAAGCTCTTCTTGCTGCGTTCCTCGTCGGCGTCGCCGCCCCCCTGGTCGGTGTGTTCCTCGTCCAGCGCCGGATGTCCCTCATCGGCGACGGCATGGGCCACGTGGCCCTCGCCGGAGTGGCGATCGGCCTACTCACCGGCCAGGCCCCGGTGCTCACCGCCCTGGTGCTCGCGACGCTGGCCGCCGTCGCCATCGAACTCATCCGGATGCGGGCGCAGGCCACCAGCGACATCGCTCTCGCGGTGATGTTCTACGGGGGAATCGCCCTCGGCGTGGTCCTGATCTCCAAGTCCTCGGCCTCCTCCCCAGCGAACCTCACGGCATACCTCTTCGGAGCCATCCTCACCACGAGCCAGCGTGACCTCGCGGTCTTCGCGGTGCTTGCCGCCGTCGTCCTCGCGGTGACCTTGGTGCTCCGGCCCCGGCTGTATGCGGTGGCCCAGGATGAGGAGTTCGCCCGGGCCAGCGGGCTCCCGGTGACCACCTACAACCTCGTGCTGGCCATCCTCACCGCGGTCACCGTCGTGGTCTCGATGCGCATCGTCGGGCTGCTGCTCATCTCGGCGCTGATGATCCTGCCCAATGCGACGGCGCAGCTCATCGGGCGCAGTTTCGCTGCCTCGATCCGTTGGGCGGTCCTTATCGGGGTGCTCAGCAGCGTTGGCGGGGTGTGGGTGTCCTACTATCTCGCGACCCCGTCTGGGGGCACGATCGTCCTGGTCGCCATCGCGGTGTTCATGGCCACCACGACCGTCGTGGCGCTGAACACCCGCCTCGCGGCGCGCCGGGGGTCAGCGTGACCGGACAACCGACCGGGCGACCGACCCGGCGACCGACCCGGCAACGGGCGGCCATCGCGGCCGCACTGACGGACTCAGCGGAGTTCCGATCCGCCCAGGAGATCCACGCAGCCCTGCTGACTTCGGGTGCACGTGTCGGCCTCGCGACGGTGTATCGCAACCTGCAGGCGATGGCCGCTGACGGCGAGGTCGACGTGCTGCGCACCGACGACGGTGAAGCCGCCTACCGTGCCTGCTCCACCGGTCAGCATCACCACCACCTCGTTTGTCGTGAGTGTGGACGCACGGTCGAAGTCGCGGGTCCGGCGGTCGAGCGGTGGGCGGAGGGCGTGGCCGCCGAACACGGGTTTTCGCAGGTCACCCATACCGTGGAAGTCTTCGGCGTCTGCTCAGCCCACTGACCCTGCCTGGTCGACGGCACCGCCGAAGCGCCGGTCGCGGCCGGCATAGGTCGCGATCGCGGCCCACAGGTCGAGGCGGGAGTAGTCTGGCCAGAGCCGGTCCTGGAACACCAACTCGGCATACGCGCTCTGCCACAACAGGAAGTTGCTTGTGCGCTGTTCTCCGGAGGACCGGACGAACAGGTCGACGTCCGGCATGCTCGGCTCAGGAAGGTAGCGGGCGATGGTCCGCTCATCGACCGCACCGGGACGCAACCGCCCGGCGGCGGCCTCCTGGGCAATAGCCCGGGCCGCGTCGCCGATCTCGGCCCGCCCGCCATAGTTGACGCAGAAATAGAGGGTCAGGCCGGAGTTGTCTGCTGTCATCGCCTGGGCGATCTCGAGTTCCTTGATCACCGAGGCCCACAGCCGCGGGCGGCGCCCGACCCAGCGCATCCGTACGCCCCAGGCGTGCAGCTGGTCCCGGCGGCGCCGGATGACGTCCCGGTTGAAGCCCATGAGGAAGCGCACCTCCTCCGGGGAGCGCTTCCAGTTCTCGGTGGAGAACGCATACGCCGACAGGTGAGTCAGGCCAACCTCGATCGCTCCGGCGACAACATCGAGCAGGGCGGCCTCGCCTGCCTCATGACCCCGGGTGCGTGGCAGGCCACGGGCGTTGGCCCAACGCCCGTTCCCGTCCATGACGATGGCGACGTGGCGGGGCATGAACTCACGCGGGACCACTGGCGGCCGGGCCCCTGAGGGATGCGGGAACGGCGCGGCATACGGGCGCGGGGTCTGGGCGGGTGTGCCGGGCGCTCTCACCGCTCCACCATACGGAGCGAGCGGAGGTTGCGCTCCAGATGCCACTGCAGGAAGGCCGCGGTCAGGCCGCTGCCCTCACGCCGGTGTCGTTGCTCGGAGGCAGACGCCACGGTCCAGTCCCCCGCAAGCAGGGCGGCGAGCAGACGCAACGTCTCTGCGGCCGGGGCGTTCGACCCCGGTGGCCGGCACTGCGGGCAGACCACGCCGCCGGAGGCGACGTGAAAGGCACGGTGCGGTCCGGGAGCACCGCACTTCGCGCAGTCGTGGAAGCTCGCCGCCCACCCAGCGACCGCTATGGCGCGCAGCAGGTAGGCGTCGAGCACGAGCCCGGCATCGTGTGCTCCGCCGACGAGCGCACGCAGGGCCCCCGCGAGCAGGAGGTACTGCTGGACGGCAGGTTCACGCTCTTGGGTGAGCCGATCGCAGGTCTCGAGCATCGCACAGGCCGAGGTCCATGCCTGGTAGTCCCGGGCCAGGTCACCGCCTAGGGCCTCCTTGGTGACGACCTGGGTCACCGTGTCCAGAGTGCGCCCCTCGTGACACTGCAGGTCCACGATCATCCCTGGCTCGAGGCGGGCACCGAAGCGACTCCTGGTCCGGCGCACCCCCTTGGCGACGGCACGCAGTTTGCCCTGACGCAGACCGAGCACGGTGACGATCCGGTCGGCCTCGCCGAGCTTGTGCGTGCGCAAGACGATGGCCTCGTCGC
>JBDIAO010000023.1:0-39636 GCA_039812375.1 Phycicoccus sp.
CGGTGTCGCCTCTGAGACGCTCCGCCGCGTCAGGCTCATCCCCGCTGGCGCGGGGCTCACGCCGCCGCCATCCTCTACGGCGACGAGGTCGGAGGCTCATCCCCGCTGGCGCGGGGCTCACGCCGGGTAGACGTAGGCGAAGGTCACCTGGTACGGCTCATCCCCGCTGGCGCGGGGCTCACGGCGCCGGCCTCGAGCAGGCCGCCCTGCCCTCCGGCTCATCCCCGCTGGCGCGGGGCTCACGCCCTCGCGCTCGCCCTCGCCTGCCAGGGCGAGGGCTCATCCCCGCTGGCGCGGGGCTCACCCTGCGGCGGCCAGCAGCAGATGGGCGGTCACGGGCTCATCCCCGCTGGCGCGGGGCTCACCTCACCATCGCCGACGCGCTCGCCATCGGCGAGGGCTCATCCCCGCTGGCGCGGGGCTCACCTCGTCGAGGTCACGGGCGACGTCGACGAGGAGGGCTCATCCCCGCTGGCGCGGGGCTCACCAGGCGCTGCAGCTGCGGATGCGGGGGAGGACGGGCTCATCCCCGCTGGCGCGGGGCTCACTCCTCGACGGGTGTCAGGTCGACCCTCTGCAAGGGCTCATCCCCGCTGGCGCGGGGCTCACACGAGGGTGGGGTCGATGGAGGGGTCGAGGTCGGGCTCATCCCCGCTGGCGCGGGGCTCACTCCCACGAGGCCTGGGCCCTGTGCGTCGAGGCCGGCTCATCCCCGCTGGCGCGGGGCTCACACGAGGGTGGGGTCGATGGAGGGGTCGAGGTCGGGCTCATCCCCGCTGGCGCGGGGCTCACTCCCACGAGGCCTGGGCCCTGTGCGTCGAGGCCGGCTCATCCCCGCTGGCGCGGGGCTCACTCCCAGACCGGATCCTGGGCTCTCGGGTCGACCGGCTCATCCCCGCTGGCGCGGGGCTCACTGGCGTAACCAGATCACCCAGGTCATCCGGGACGGCTCATCCCCGCTGGCGCGGGGCTCACCCTCGTGACCGGCAACCGCCGTGAGGCCCGCGCGGGCTCATCCCCGCTGGCGCGGGGCTCACGTGCCGTCGGTGCCGGCCGTGCCGGACGGGTAGGGCTCATCCCCGCTGGCGCGGGGCTCACGCCGGTGACCTTCCACCCGGACACCTGGGCAGACGGCTCATCCCCGCTGGCGCGGGGCTCACTTTCCCTTCCCTTCCCCAGTGAATCAAAAGTGAGGCTCATCCCCGCTGGCGCGGGGCTCACCGGCATTGGAGCGGGCGCCCTTCTATGGGTTAGGGCTCATCCCCGCTGGCGCGGGGCTCACTGCTACTTCGAGGGAGGGTCCCCGGCCAGCCCGGGCTCATCCCCGCTGGCGCGGGGCTCACCGGGTGGACCAGGTGGGGGTGTCCCGGACAGAGGGCTCATCCCCGCTGGCGCGGGGCTCACGCCCCGGCGAGTCCTACTACCTAGAGGTGAAGGGGCTCATCCCCGCTGGCGCGGGGCTCACGCGTTGGAGTCCCACAGGTTGATGGCCTTCGGGGGCTCATCCCCGCTGGCGCGGGGCTCACGGACTGGTCACCGGCCGCGAGCGCGCCGTCGGGGGCTCATCCCCGCTGGCGCGGGGCTCACTTCCTGCCCGACGGGTTCCGCTTCACCCGCGCGGGCTCATCCCCGCTGGCGCGGGGCTCACTTGATAGGTGATTCGTGGCCTGGGTCCCCCTCGGGCTCATCCCCGCTGGCGCGGGGCTCACCTGCTGGCCGCCGGCGCCGGCGGCATCGCCCTGGGCTCATCCCCGCTGGCGCGGGGCTCACGCGGTCGACAAGTGGCTCGAGGAGAACGGCGAGGGCTCATCCCCGCTGGCGCGGGGCTCACTCCCGCCTGTCCGGGCCGGAGTGGGAGACGGTGGGCTCATCCCCGCTGGCGCGGGGCTCACGCTTTCGAACTCCACTGCACGTAGCCGGAGCCGGGCTCATCCCCGCTGGCGCGGGGCTCACGGCTGCAGTGTTCATCCCGGAGTTGAGGAGGGAGGGCTCATCCCCGCTGGCGCGGGGCTCACTGATCCTGCACGACCTCCGCACCGGGAACCAGAGGCTCATCCCCGCTGGCGCGGGGCTCACGCCCTGTCGAAGGCTGCCCCCGCCCTGGAAAAGGGCTCATCCCCGCTGGCGCGGGGCTCACCGGCCGTCAAGGGTGTCAGCCCGAAGGTGAAGGGGCTCATCCCCGCTGGCGCGGGGCTCACGCAGACCGGGATCCTTGGATCGGCGCCGCTACCGGCTCATCCCCGCTGGCGCGGGGCTCACTCAGCCCCTTGCCGGCGGCACGGATAGAGGTGAGGGCTCATCCCCGCTGGCGCGGGGCTCACCGCTTCGGCGGCCGGCGTCGCGGTGAGCCGGCGGGCTCATCCCCGCTGGCGCGGGGCTCACCCCTTCTTGACGATCCCGGACTCGGTGGCCACGGGCTCATCCCCGCTGGCGCGGGGCTCACACCCCCAAGGAGGAAGGGAGCGACGCCGTGGCAGGCTCATCCCCGCTGGCGCGGGGCTCACGGCCTGGTCGTCGCCGGCGGCGTCGTCCTGGCCGGCTCATCCCCGCTGGCGCGGGGCTCACCTGCTGGCCGCCGGCGCCGGCGGCATCGCCCTGGGCTCATCCCCGCTGGCGCGGGGCTCACACCCCCGTCCTGTTCAACATCGCCGCCGACAAGGGCTCATCCCCGCTGGCGCGGGGCTCACGCGTTGTCGGGAGTGTGGGGGTTTGTGACGATGGGCTCATCCCCGCTGGCGCGGGGCTCACATCACCAGGCTGGTCAGGGTGGCCACCAGGAGGGGCTCATCCCCGCTGGCGCGGGGCTCACGACCGTGGGAGTGGTCGTCATCGCTTCGGGCCGGGCTCATCCCCGCTGGCGCGGGGCTCACCGACAACGAGGAGGTCCGGTCGTGATCGTCGTCGGCTCATCCCCGCTGGCGCGGGGCTCACCCCTCATGCCACGCGTCCCCGACCTCATGCCCAGGCTCATCCCCGCTGGCGCGGGGCTCACTCGGGGGTGAAGAAGCGGGCGATGACGAGGCCGGGCTCATCCCCGCTGGCGCGGGGCTCACTACAAGGGCGGCCTCACCTCCGTGACCCCCTTCGGCTCATCCCCGCTGGCGCGGGGCTCACCCCATGCCGATGCTCTGGCTGACGTGCCGCTGCGGCTCATCCCCGCTGGCGCGGGGCTCACAACTGCATCGCCTTGGCCAGGTACGGGTAGTGCGGCTCATCCCCGCTGGCGCGGGGCTCACCTCCGACATGCCCGCGCCATCGTCGCGCCGCAGGGCTCATCCCCGCTGGCGCGGGGCTCACGCACGGGAGCAGTGGTGGATCGACGGGTGGGAGGGCTCATCCCCGCTGGCGCGGGGCTCACCAGACGGCCTCGGCGAGGACCGCGAGGGTGACGGGCTCATCCCCGCTGGCGCGGGGCTCACTCGACGGCCACCTACGGCCTCGTCGCGCCGGCGGGCTCATCCCCGCTGGCGCGGGGCTCACGCGGCCTACAACGCGTACGCCGCCGGCAACCAGGGCTCATCCCCGCTGGCGCGGGGCTCACGACCCGGACTGCCCGCCGCGCGACCTGGCCGCGGGCTCATCCCCGCTGGCGCGGGGCTCACGATGTCGATGTGGCTGCTCGTCCCGCCCCCGGAGGGCTCATCCCCGCTGGCGCGGGGCTCACGATCCGATCGAGTTCGACGACGAGACGTTCGACGGCTCATCCCCGCTGGCGCGGGGCTCACCTGCGCATCCTCGACGACAGCCTTCCAGCACGCGGCTCATCCCCGCTGGCGCGGGGCTCACCGTGCGGCCCTCCGCCGGTTGATGGCGCGGGACGGCTCATCCCCGCTGGCGCGGGGCTCACTAGACGGCCCCGTAGTAGGGGCTGTTCTCGTCGGGCTCATCCCCGCTGGCGCGGGGCTCACACGGGGTCAGAGCGGCCGGCGACGCGGCAGGGAGGCTCATCCCCGCTGGCGCGGGGCTCACTTGCGCAGCCCGCCGAGGAACCAATCCTTCACCGGCTCATCCCCGCTGGCGCGGGGCTCACCTCCGCGCGGCCGTGTCGGACGCGGAGATGGCCGGCTCATCCCCGCTGGCGCGGGGCTCACGAGGAGGTCGATCACGGGGAGCCGGGCTGGAGGGGCTCATCCCCGCTGGCGCGGGGCTCACCTCACCATCGCCGACGCGCTCGCCATCGGCGAGGGCTCATCCCCGCTGGCGCGGGGCTCACTCTCCGGGAAGGTGACCAGCAGATGGTCGCGCAGGCTCATCCCCGCTGGCGCGGGGCTCACCTGAACCAGGCCCGCAAGGACGCCGCGGAGCAGGGCTCATCCCCGCTGGCGCGGGGCTCACGCCCCGTCATGCATACCGTCGCCCGCTCGCGCGGGCTCATCCCCGCTGGCGCGGGGCTCACCTGCAGGCGAAGTGGGGCCCCCGGGTCGTCACGGGCTCATCCCCGCTGGCGCGGGGCTCACGTGCCGGGGGTGAGGGTGTAGCGGATGCCCTGGGGCTCATCCCCGCTGGCGCGGGGCTCACTGCTTCTCGACCTGCGCGACGAGCGGGTTCGAGGGCTCATCCCCGCTGGCGCGGGGCTCACGCCCCACAGCGCGACCGCGTCCGCGTCGGCGCCGGCTCATCCCCGCTGGCGCGGGGCTCACGGGATCACCTCGGGCGTGAAGGGCGCGCTGAAGGGCTCATCCCCGCTGGCGCGGGGCTCACTCGCCCACCTGGGCCGGCTTCTCGATCATCCACGGCTCATCCCCGCTGGCGCGGGGCTCACGCGTGGATCCGGCGCACGTTCTCCCGCGACGCCGGCTCATCCCCGCTGGCGCGGGGCTCACCCAGTAGTCGTAATCCTCCTTGAGTGGGAGGCGGGCTCATCCCCGCTGGCGCGGGGCTCACCTCGACAAGACTCTCGACCAGGACATCACCTCGGGCTCATCCCCGCTGGCGCGGGGCTCACTCCATTACCCGGGGAATGCGCGGACCCACGACAGGCTCATCCCCGCTGGCGCGGGGCTCACGGACCGGCCTCGCGGACCCCGCCTCGATCCCCGGGCTCATCCCCGCTGGCGCGGGGCTCACGCTTGGTCCCCTGCCCCAGTCGGCCCGTGCTCCGGCTCATCCCCGCTGGCGCGGGGCTCACGCTGCCTCGTCGGATGCGACCTCGGCAAGCCTGGGCTCATCCCCGCTGGCGCGGGGCTCACCGCCTCCAGCTGGCCGTCCCCAAGGCCGGCCGGGGCTCATCCCCGCTGGCGCGGGGCTCACACGGTCCTGAAGTACCTCAGCCACGTCAAGGGCGGCTCATCCCCGCTGGCGCGGGGCTCACCAGCGAGTCCGGGACCCGGGTCACGACCACGCCGGCTCATCCCCGCTGGCGCGGGGCTCACACTTGCTGACCAGCAATAACGATAGCCGACCCGGTCAACCAGATTCACTCTGTCGGGATCGTGCACGTCGCCGACGACTCGCGGTGCTCCACCCCTTGCGCATGTCACCGGCCGCCCGTTCTGGCGATGAATCGGGCCGCAGCATGACGGTCAAGCCGTCGAGGTCGGTGGGCACCCAGTCGTGACGCAGGGTCCGGAACGCCAAGCCCTGTTCATTACGGGCGCTGTGGACCATGAGGGCCCGGCCGTCCTTGCAGAGCTCGGTGACTCGGAGCCACATCTCCTCGCGGACACGAGCGCTGACCTTCCCGACGAACACCCCTGGACTGATCTCGAACAGCCATCGAGTGAGGTGACCGCGGAGGCCGACAGGACAGGCGGTCAGAACCAGCACTACCACGGGACCTCTCCCGACCAGTCCGTGCCACCGGGCACAACGCGTGTGCCGCCGTCCCACAGTTGAACGATATCCGCGTCGAGAGCGGGCTCTGGCTCAGCCCCTCCTGTCAGCAGCCACTTGATGTCTCGGGCTGCGCGCTCCAAGAGCTTGCCATCCTTCATCGCGTCCCGCATCGCCCGTCGGGCGTCGCCGGGGATGTCGGCACTCTCCTTGGCCACCTCGAATGCGACGGGGACTGCGATCTCAGCCTTGTAGAGATCCGCGACATCGAACACGAACGATCGGACATGTCCCGTGTGGACGAACCCCAGTCCGGGTGAACAGCCAAGAGCAACGATGACCGCGTGGACGACGCCGTATAGGCAGGTTGTCGCGGCTGACAGGGCCTGGTTGATCGGATCCGAACCGCTGAAGTCATCGGGTCGATAGTCGCGGCGCCGCCACTCGACACCCGTCCGCTCCGCATGTTCTTTGTACACAGCCCGAACGCGCGCACCCTCCCGTCCTCGCAACTGCTGCATGGTGAGCCCCGAGACATCCTCGCCGGGGAACCGCATCGCATACATGGCCCGGGCCACCTTGAGTCGGGACGACTGATTGGTGACGAGGGATGCCTGGGCGAGGAGCAGGTGCGCGGATCGCGCGAGGGAGCGACCGTGTGCGTAGTACCTGACACCGTGCTCGCCGACCCAGACCACGCATGCCCCACTGTCGGCAAGCAGGGTCATGGCCGGGTGGGAGACGGTGCACCCTGGACCGAGGAGCAGCGTACCCAGGGTGGCAGTGGGTAGATGGATCGTGCCGCGCTCGTCCTTGGCCGTGATGGCGTTGGCGTCGCGGTGCACGAAGCAGCGCTCCAGATAGACGAAGGTCAGCCTGTCCTCCACCCGGGCAAGGTCGACGAGGTCTGCGGGAGGTGGGCCCGGAGACGGCTTCATCGAGAGGCCAAGGTGAGCAGCCCACACCCGTAGCCCTTGCCGCGCCCTATGCCGGCGACCAGGGCGGTGCGGAGCAACTCTGAGTCGGCGACCGTGAGAGTTCCCTGGAGGGTGGCGTAGGTGAGAGTGACTACCCGGGGCGGGGTGTGTCCGCCCTGGCTGCCCCGAAAGGATCTGGTCTCCCGTCCGATGAGGCGGGCCGTGTCGTGCCCGGCCTCGTCGGTCACCGCGAATCCCGACGCCGCCGCTCTTTGTCGGAACCATGCGAGCTGGTGCTCGGCAGTGACGTGCGGACGGATGCGGCCTCGGTGACCGTGGCCAGCGGGCACGACATAGGTCGGGTTCGCTGTGAGCCGGAAGTTCCATTGCTGCTCGTCAGCGATCCGTGAGAGCAATGGGTCGTAGTCGGCCGTGGCAAAGGCGCCCGGTCCGCCGTCCGACGCCTCCGCGACGATTTCCTGCGGATCGGGCTCACGAGGGCTCACGACGAAGAGCTCCGCCCCGGTCGTATGCCGGTCGAGGCGCCATAGGACCCGCTCACCATCGCCTGGCGAACAGGCGCGCATCACTGCGGCATGGAGGGAGTGTGGGGAGGCTGCCCAGCGCGCGGCGGTCCGCCGAGAGGCGTCGAGGTCGAAACGTGATAGGTGCATCAGCCTGCTGCCGTCCCGAGGAAGTCCATCCTGGCCACCGGCGTCGCTCGGGCGTCGGGGTTCGGCTTGTCGATAAACGTGGATTCGACGTTCCTCCAGCCGTATTCGCGACGAGCCGGATCGAAGCTGAGGGGAACGTCGCGCCAAACCTCGGTGCCCGCCGCATCGGGCGAGGCATCCGCGAGGATCTGGAGGCGAACCTCGGCTGGGCATCGGCGGCGATACCACAGCGACGCCTGCCACGGCACATCTCGCAACGCGGCCTCGAGCGAGGACTGAGCGACTTCAAGGAGAACATCACCCGCGACTGGGCATGATCGCCGACCCAGGTAGAGCGGGAAGCGTGGACTGCGAACTCGATCGGCCAGCCCCCGGATGAGGCTGTCGTCGCCCTCGACTGCGGCGACGAAGACGGCATCGGCGATGTAGTAGCGGGTCGACAGCGGCATGGGGTCGTGAGTGCGCCATCGGATGGCCGTCTGGAAGTCGGACATCATCTCTCCCGGCTGGTCGACACGGACCCCGAACCGGGTGGCGACGAGGTCCTCGATCGGGTCGGTTCGCCGACGTCCGTCGGCCGCCGCGAGCAGACCCAGCACCCCTGACTTGGTAGGTACCATCCGGGTGCGTCGTGTTGCGAAGCGACTGTCGTCACCCCAGGACTGCATGGGAGCCGCGAGTCGCAGCAGAAGGACTGTCATGAGTCGCTGTCGGTGATCAGCCGACCCGTCTGCTCCACGACTCGGTCGACCAGATCGGAGAAGGGCAGCCGTTCACCGAGGGCGTCGAGGGCGCTCGTGCGGTTGCTGGCGCGGCTCACGACGGTGAACTCCGGTGCTGGCCCGAATGCCCCGTTCACCTCCGCCGCATGTGTGGCAAGCGCTTGTGCCGACGCCTCGATGTAGCCGTGTCCGGTGTCACGGATGGCGTCCTCGAAGGCACCGACGAGATTGACCGGACGTCCCAGTCGACCCATAGCGACGACTGCGTCTGGCGTCGTCCGGTTGGCGAAGGTGTTCTGCTTGCCGGTCGGCATGCTCAGGGCGAAGGCGTCTACGAAGGCGCGCAGTCCGGCGAGTGCGGCCTCCGCACTACCAAGATTCTCCACGAGCTGGGTCAGGTTGACGGTGGCATACCGGTAGAGGGTCGAGGAGTTGAACTCGACGGTTCCGATCATCCCGGCGCCGGTCTCGTCGTCCACGGCGATGTCGTCGACAGCCGTGAAATAGTCGAACTGCGTCCGCACGGCGTGAGTGCTGATCGCGTGCGCCACCTGGCAGGCGGCATCCACCCGAAGGTCTGCGGCATCGGCGACCATGCGACCGAAGAGGCCCACCTCGATGCCGTGGTCGAGGTCCGCGGCTTGCCTGATCTCGGCGGGGCGCGGCCTGGGATTCTCGACGAGCAGGTTTGCGATGCGGTCGATCTGACGGTTGGACAGGAAGACGAGATACTCCGTCAGCTCCGGATCGGGCGCTGACGGCTCGCTGTTCTCGTCGGACTTCTTGGCCGGCCTGGCGGCGCGCTTCTGGACACTGAGCCCCAGGGCAGCCAGAGCGACCTTGACGCGAGCATCGACGTCCTCCGGGGTCAAGGACGGGTCAGCTGCGCTCAACCGCTTGGCGAGCTCACCGGGGAGGCGGCGGGTGCGCAGGCCTCTCTCGGCCTCGGCGACGGATGTCTCGAAGATCGCTCGCGTTGCCCGCTTCCACGCTTGGCTCGAGACGCGCGCCCGCTCGACGCCACCGTAGGTAGCCGTCTTGGGGCGTCCCGACTGGTCGCGGTTGACGTTGCCCGGAGGCAGGGTCTGCAGGACGTGGAGGTCGACATACAGCGTGCTCATGACGCTTCCCCTTCATCTGGAGTGGTGGACGGTTCTGCGGAGCCCTCGTCCGGTCCGGCGCCCCGGGGACGGCGGCTGAAGTCACGGGCCCAGCGGAGCTGAACGGTGTCGCGGCGCTCGGGGTCTTGGAGGTCGAGCAGGTCTGCAGCCAGCTCGCCGTAGTCGAAGCCGAGGGCCGGGTGTGACGATCCGAGGAGGTCGACGAACATCGACAGGTGGTAGACCGCGTCATCGAAGGTCTGGCCGGCCGCGATGGCCTTGAAACGACGGACCACACCCTCGTTGCGATCCGTCACACCTCGGCGCGACAGCTCTCCGGCAGCCGCCCCCAGTCGCACCCCCCTGGAGTGGACCGAGGAGGCGCTCGACTGCTGATGATGGGCGTAGAGGCACAGCGCAACGTGTGCCGCACGCTCGGATGGGATTGCCCGGCCTTCCTTTCCGAGCAGACGTTCCGGCAGCTCACCCACCGTCAGGAGGGCAGCCTCGAAGTCCGACCCCGGAGCGTCGAGGGGAGCACGCCGAAGCTCCGCGAGCCGTGCTCGGATGCGCGCTCGCTGACTGTCGGACCCGTGCAACAGCTCCCACTGCCATCGACCAACGGTCGTTGCCACGTGATCCCTCAGCAACTCCCGTCGAGAGAGTGGTCTGGTCTGTGTCTCGGTCATGGGCGTCCCTCCTGTAGTCCGCGGCCTGCCGATTCCACCTCGTGAAGATCGAGGGCCTTTCGGAGTCCCACTCTGAACCAGCGCTCGGCGATGGCGGCGTCAATGAGGCTTGCCACACCTCCACGGGTTGTCGTGACGAATGTTCCGGCAGCGGCGGCAGGTCCGGCCGCGAGGACCATCTGCTGTCCTAGCGCGAGAAGCTCTCGGTACGCCACGCGACGCCATGACTCGCGCTGGGCCTCCACATCCGTGGCGACGTCGAGCCGACCGACCCATTCACGGAAGAGCGGCTCGAGCCGGGCGTAGGCCGCCTCCCGAGCGGAGCTCCTGGCGGCGCTCGTCGAGTCACCGCTCCCCCCGACCGCCGCGACCAGGTTGCCGGCCAGCGCGGACACCTGTTGGACAGCCTCGGCAGTCTCGCTCAGCGAGGACTTCACGAGGGCCACTGCATCTTGACTCGAAAGGACTCCGGCATGCAGGGTGAGGCGGTCGTCGATAGCGCCGGAGATGACGGAGTTGTTGGATCCGTAGGTGAGGCCGACTGCGTGGAGCCGTATCTGCGCTCCTGGTGGGAGGACTCTGTGGGACAGGAGTCCGGCGAGCCATTCCTGGCTTCGCATCGGGGGCATGGAGCTCCGTCGACCAGGCTCTCTGAGGGTCACCTCGAGCCCTCTCCAGATCCCTCGCTCAGGTGTGTGGCCCGACGGCATCACATGGCCCGCATTGGGACCGGTCTTCGGCATCCGCCACGCCGACATGGGCTCGATGGTGAACTTGTCCGCCAGCGTGATCCGGTCTCCGTTGGAGATGAGACAGTCCACCACGCGGCCGCCGTCGACGATCAACCGGATGCGGCGGATCTGCCAGGTCAGAAGATCGGCAGGGCCGACTGGAGTGCGGGATTCTTCCGATTGGGGGCCCTGCGGTGGGAGCTCCCAGACCGGTCTGTCGTCGTCGGATCTCAGGGAGAGGTCGAGGTTGAGCATCAACGTCGCGAACAGCGACTCACCCTCGAGGATGACGAGCCCGATGGCTCCCGCCCAGCCCGTGCCGATCGGGTATCCCTTGCCACCCTTTACGCGCGGATCCCCCTCGGCTCCGGACTTGATGCCGGAGGGGTCGAAGGCCTGGCAGTGGACGACCCAGCGCGCCGCCTCAGCCAGGGACAGTGAAGTGACCTCGGCGCGACGCGTGAACATCGGGGTGGCGCCGTCGGGAACCTCGGCAACGAGCTTCCCCAGTCCGGAGGTGCGACCTGAGGCGGTCCGCAGGTCGGCTACCTGGAAGAAGGGGGAGGTTGAGGACGTGAGGTCGAAGCGCTCGCGGAAGCGGTCGGCATACGCCCGGATCGGGGCCATCGGCAGGCGGCCCTCACGCCAGACCTCGGACCACGCGTCGATGGCCACCTTGTCCCGGGGTCCCTTGCCGTCAACGGGCACAGCTCGGTAGAGGATGGCGAGGAGCAGCCTTAGTATCGCCGCGTCCTGGGTGGGGATCTCACCGGCGAGCCGAGTGATGTCCGCCGACAGGTCCAGGACATCGAGGATTCCGAGGTCTTCCATGGTGCCGTCGTGTCGTCGCACACGGATCCACGGGTCGGACCACAGGTCGAATGTCATTGATCGTCCCCCTCCGTGCTGATCACCAAGCCGAGCTCGGTGTCGTAGGTGAGGAGATGATGGCCCAAGACCCGGTGTCCTGTCTCGTCGAAACGGAGAAGGAGCTGGCCCTTGAGCCAGGGCACCTGCCACGCGGCGAACCCGTCGACCTCCAGCTCCTCGACGATGTCCACGGCATCCACCCCCCTGCCTCGGGGGCGACTGAACCACTCGGGGAGGCTCAGCGTGCAGGCCGCGATACGCCGCGCCATTCGTGGCTCGGGAGCGTGATGTGGAGATAGCTCGAGGGTGGCGTCTGGTCCGAGGTGGCGGAGGAGGTGAAGATGGTCCGCGGTCCCTTGGATGGCAATGACCTCGAGCGAGTCCGCTCCGTCGCGCACTCGCGCCAACAGCTGCTCGTCGCTCTGGCCGGGACCGAGGACGACGTCCAGCAGGCCGGTGAGCTGGAACTGATCGTTCGGCCCCGGTAGGACGTAGGGTTCCGTGTCGCTCCTTCGTCTCGTCCGGGTGGCCTCGGCCTTCTCGTCGACGTCACCCAGGCGGAGCTGCCAGCCCTCAGGCGCGACCAGCTCGGGATCGTATGCAGTTCGCACGAGTTCCGGAACAGCCTGCGGAATGCGAAGTGGCTCGCCCGCCAGGTGCGGGACGAGGACGATCGCTGCGCGCAGGAGCAGGTCGGGTCCGTAGACGCGGCTACTGCCGCGATCGAGCCGTGGTCCGTCGTGCTGCTGATCGCTCACACCGTCGATGAAGCACCGCGGCTGCCGCACAGCGGCCGGTCTTGTTGAAGGGTCTCGGTCATGACGATGCAGCCGGCCGATCCGTTGGAGAAGCGCGTCGATCGGGGCGAGATCGGTGATCATGAGATCGACGTCGATGTCGATCGACTGCTCGACGACCTGCGTTGCGACGACGATCCGGCGTCGCGGCCGGTCCCCGTCCCGGCCGAGCTCTCTCACGACCCCACGCTCGCGCTCCAGCCGGTCCGGTGCGATGAAGCGACTGTGCAGCAGCACGACATCATCTCCGAACACGGCACTCAGCCGCCGGTAGTCGTCCTGCGCGCGGGTCACCGTGTTGCGAATGACAGCTGCGCAGCCGCCGTCGCGGAGCAGGTCCGCCAACAGCGTGTCGACATCCCCTGCGAGCGGCTCGATCGTCACGGTTCGGATAAACCGGGGATCGGATGCGGTGGTGCGGACGGTCGGTTCCCCACGCTGCCAGGTAAGGATCCGGGGGTATGCCGTCCCGACACTGCCACTCCCATGCTCCAGCGTGTCATGGGGAAGCGGTGAGGCATCGCGCCCACCGAGGGTCCAGCCCCTGTGGTAGGCCTCGACGAGCTCAGCACGGTGGAGCGGTGGGAGAGTCGCCGACATGAGGATGACGGGCGTTCCGTATGCGCCCAGCCAGGTGAGGAGCTGTGCGAGGTACACGCGCATGACCATGTCGGCGGCGTGCACCTCGTCGATGACCACGACCTTGCCTGCCAGGGCGAGGTGGCGGAGCACGACATGCTTGGCCTTCAACGCGGCGAGGAGCGACTGGTCGACAGTCCCGACGACGAGGTTTGCCAGGAGGGCCCGGTTCCGGCCATGGAACCAGTCCCCGACGATCGCGCGGGCGGTCGCCTCGAGGTCATCCCTGCCCCGTGGCTCGGCCTCGTCGTAGACGGGCATCGTCCTCGTGCCCCGTGTCAGCCCGCGGAAGTCGTGGTTGAGGGCCGCCTTGCCGTGCGCCAGCACGGTGGTGATGTCACCACGCACCGCCCCGTTTCCGACCCAGTCGAGCACGCGGGGGAACATCGCGTTGCTCGTCGCCATCGTGGGCAGGCCGACGTAGATCCCGCCGTGTCCGAACCGCTTCGCGAGCACCTCGGCGGCGAGGAGGCATGCCTCCGTCTTGCCGGAGCCGGTCGGAGCCTCGATGACCATGAGTCGAGGGCCGTCTAGCGTCCGCGCCTGGTCGAGGACCGCGCGCTGCATGTCGTTCGCGACACCAGGCATATCGGGGAACCGTGTCGCGTAGGCATCCTGTGGGTCGTCGGGCAGGTGCCCTGTCTGCCACGGACCGGTGAGGCCGAGGGCAGTCATACCTCGGTCGAGACGATCGGGTTCGTTGCCGGTGATCGGGAAGGCATCGGGATTGCTCGCCATCCAGTCCGCGACGATGACAAGCCCGGAGAGGAGGATCTGCGCCGCCAGGTCGAGCGGCTGGGCGAGCCACGTCGCCAGGAACTGGTCGGCACCGAGGGTCGACGTCAGGGCGTCGAGGAGCTCGATCCGGGCCGTATGCCACGGAGACTCTCCGAGCGCCGCGCGGTGCTCGGCGGGTGATGCTCTGCACGAATCGAAGGCGACGACGTCGGTGTTCCTCGGCGGTCGTCCGTGGTGGGCACCGACGAGGCTGGCCAGTGGCATGGCCTGATACGGCGGCATGTCGTACCTCTCGATCAGCCACTCACCGAGGACCGCCTGTCCCAACGTCGCGTGGGGGGCCTGGCCGGGTGTCATGACGCGGGGTGGGAACGGCAGCCCGGCATCGCGCATACCGGACAGGATCGGTTCCCCTCCGCGGGTGCGGATCTGCTCAGCGAAGGCTGGGCTGAGCTTGCCGATGTCGTGGACGCCCGCCAACCAGGTCACCAGACAGCGGCCGGCGGCCTCGCCGCCGGCCCGGACGGAGATGTCCTGCCGAATGCTCGCGGGAAGCCAGTCGTCCCACAGACGACCGGCCACGCGGGCGGCGTCGAGCAGATGTCGGGGCAGCGGCATCCACTCACCGGTGTCCGGGTCGAACTTCGCCCAGGCGGACCACGCGACCAGGTGATCTGCGAGGTGTGCTGGCCTGTCGGACCTCTCCGGCAGGGTGTTCGTCACCGGTGCTTCGTGGTCTCCCATGACGACAGGATGGCATACCCCATATTGGGTGTCAACCTCTAGAAACTCCATCCATTCTTGTTAGAAGTATGAGAGGTCCCCGCTACTGCGGGGCGAACGCTGAACTACATCCCTTCTTGGGCTCATCCCCGCTCCCGCGGGGCTCACGAGTGAGGGCACGTCGATCAGCGCGCCTTCAGTGTGTCATCGCATGCGCAACGGTGGGTCGCGACAGACGGACCGGCAATGGGCGGCGGCTGGAGACTCGCGCTGCGTCCGTCCCGCACGATCGGCCTCGTCGGCGGCCGCGTGACCGTCCCATTGCCGGTCCGTCTGTCGTCGGGTGCCCACCCTGCCGTCGGCGAGCCGCCAGATCGAGGGCGATGGGCCCGCGTCCCTGCTGGGCCGGCTGCGTGGGCCAGCAGGGGTGGAGGCAGACTCGGCGATGGCTGTTTCGCCGCTGCTCACGCGATTTCATCCGCTGTGCTGGGTGCCTGTAGGCTCTTTCCTCGTTGCGCTGGGCGATCCTCGGCGTGACCTGCGCCCGTAGCTCAACGGATAGAGCATCTGACTACGGATCAGAAGGTTAGGGGTTCGAATCCCTTCGGGCGCGCAGATCGGACACGCGGGATGACCTGCGGAAACACCGTCAAGGGCGGCCTTGGCCGTCGGGTCGCGGGCTGGGCTTCGGCTCACAAATCGGCTCAAAAACAATTCACGAACCGCGGTCGGCCTCAGGTCGGCCGTGGAGGCGGCCGGTCGTGTCGGCATCGCCGCGGCGACATCGGGGGATGTTCCGGTCGCGACTTCGGCGGCGATGTCCCCCTGAGTCGGCGTGCCCGGCATTGGGGTGTCATGGAGACCCTCACCGACACCACGACACCCACACCGGCCGCAGCCGACACGCTGCTGCTCACGCTCGACGAGGCCGCCCGACACCTGCGCTGTGCCCGGCGCAGCGTCGAACGCCACGTCGCCCGCAGCCGCCTCCGCGTGGTCCACCTCGGCCGTTCCGTGCGCATCGAGAGGCGCGAGCTGGAGCGATTCGTCGCCACCATGCGCGACGCCCGCGATGGGTAGGCCCCGCCGGCCACCCGAGCAGACGAGCCCGACGATCTATCGCGGAGCGGACGGCTCGTGGCACGCCCGCGTCACCGTAGGTCGCCTTCCGGATGGCAGGCCGCAGCGCAAGCACGTTCAGCGACGCACCAAGGCCGAGGTGCGGGCAGCCGTCCGCGAACTCGAACGCCACCGCGACACCGGGCGCCAGCTCTGGACGAACGATGCCATCACCCTCGCCCAATGGCTTGACCACTGGCTGGACGCGGTCCTGCCGATGACCGCCCGATGGAAGACGTTGTCGACCTACCGCAGCCAGATGCGCTTGCACGTGATCCCCGCATTGGGGGCATGGCGACTGACGGAGCTGCGACCCGAGCACTTCGAAGAGCACTACCGACGCATGCAGGCCGATGGCCACTCGACCCACGTGATCCGCGCCGTTCACCGCGTCCTTCGCTCCTCCTTCAACGAAGCGGTTCGTCGGCGCAGGCTCACCACCAACCCCCTCCTAGTTGCGCGGCCACCCCGAGCCGAGAACGTCGAGGTCGAGCCGCTGACCGTCGAGGAGTGCCGCCGCGTCCTCGAGGTCGCCCAAACCAGCGACCATCCGGCCCGCTGGTCAATCGCCCTGTCCCTCGGCCTCCGTCAGGGCGAGGCGCTAGGCCTGTTTTGGGGCGACATCGACCTCGGCGACGGCGTGCTGCGTGTCCGCCGATCCGTGCAACGCCACACCTGGCTCCACGGCTGCCCGATGGTCGCCGGCCAGCCGACCTGCGGTCACACCCGCGGCGCCGAATGCGAGCAACGGCACGGCGGAGGACTCCTGCTGGTCGAGCCGAAGACTCGGTCCTCCAAGCGGACCATCGTGCTCCCGCAGCCCCTCATCGATGAGCTCCGTGCACACCGCGCCGGCGTCGGCAGACGACGCCTTGCGTGCGGATCCGACTGGGACGCCACGCACGACCTCGTCTTCCCCGACCCCGCCGGGGGCCTGATCGATCCCGCGCGCGACAACGCCGAATGGAACCGCCTAGTCGCCGCAGCCGGAGTGCGAGACGTGCGGCTCCACGACGCCCGCCACACCGCCGCAACCCTTCTCCTGCTGCAGGACGTGGACCTCCGCACTGTCATGTCCATCATGGGCTGGACCGAGATGGCGACTGCCCAGCGGTACACGCACGCCGTCGACGAGCTCCGTCGGCGCGCAGCAAGCCGCATGGGTGCCCTGCTCTGGGAAGGCCAGCCAGGCCGGTAACCCACAACAGGAGCGAGGGCATGGCCCTCGGACCGACGCCTGCGATCGGCCGTCAGGCCACCCCGCCGGCCGGCGCTGTGACGGGTCGAAGCGACCCGCCTTGGCTCGGTGCCTAGCCCATTGCTCGACTACGTCCGCGCGGTGATGAGTACGGGTGGCGCGAACGTGACCGTCGTGCGTGCGAACCCTCCGTCGTTCGGTCACCACCTGCGTCTGCTGGTGCGGATCGACGGCAGGACGCCAGAGGGCTATGCGCTTCCATGGCGCCACCACCCGCACCGGGAGCATGATCGCGACGGTCCGTGACCTGAGGCGATCCGTCAGGGAGCCCCCCGAGAGGGTTCACGCGCCCACCAGTGGGGCCGGTAGCGCACATCCGGTCGGCAAAGCGCGCCGATATTGGGGGAGGGTCGCCCCTCCGACAACCCTTTCGGGCAAGATGCGGGGCATGTCAGCGTCGATCTACGAAGTCCTGGACGAGCTGCGGGGGCAGTCCACCTCGGAGGCCGACAAGGGCAGCAAGTTGGAGCAGTTGATCGCCGAGTTCCTGCGGACCGACCCGGTCTTTACGGAGCAGTTCAGCGACGTCTGGCTGTGGCAGGAGTGGCCGGGGCGGGACGGCAAGCACGACACGGGCATCGACCTGGTCGCTGTCGATCGGCTCACCGGGGGCAACGTCGCGATCCAGTGCAAGTTCTACGCACCGGGCTCGACGATCGGCAAGGCTGACATCGACTCGTTCTTGTCGGCGTCGGGCAAGGAGGGGTTCGCGCAGAGGATCATCGTCTCGACCACAGACCGGTGGAATGCCCACGCCGAGGACGCGATCCAGGGCCAGCAGGTCCCGGTGCGCCGGATCGGGCTGGCCGACCTGGAGGCGTCGGTCGTCGACTGGGACGCCTTCGACTGGACCACCCCACAGGTGCTGCCGGTCACCGACAAGAAGAAGCTGCGCCCCCATCAGCAGGAGGCGGTCGAGGCGGTGCTAGCGGGCCTGGCCAACCATGACCGCGGCAAGCTCATCATGGCGTGCGGCACGGGCAAGACGTTCACCTCCCTTCGCCTGGCCGAACAGCTCGCGGGCCCGGGCGGCACAGTGCTCTTCCTCGTGCCGTCGATCAGCCTGCTGTCGCAGACCCTGCGCGAGTGGTCGACCGAGGCGGACGTGCCGCTCGCGCCCATCGCGGTCTGTTCGGACCGCAAGGCCACGGCGCGCTCGAAGGCGGTGAACGAGGACATCTCCGCAGTCGACCTCGCTCTTCCCAGCACGACGAATGTCGCCGTCCTGCAGTCCCGGCTCACCCAGGCGCTGGGTGAGACCGACTCGATGACGGTGGTCTTCTCGACTTACCAGTCGATCGACGTGGTTGCCCAGGCGCAGCGGCAGGGCGGGCTCGCGCCGTTCGACCTGGTCATCTGCGACGAGGCACACCGCACCACCGGAACGACCTTGGCCGGCGAGGACGAGTCGGCCTTCGTGCGAGTCCACGACGACGACTACCTCGGCGGCACCAAGCGGCTCTACATGACGGCCACGCCGCGCATCTACGACGACTCCTCCAAGGCGAAGGCGGGCGAAGCCAACGCGGTGCTGGCGTCGATGGACGACGAGGCGGTCTTCGGGCCCGAGTTGCACCGGCTCGGGTTCGGCGAGGCCGTCTCCCGCGACCTGCTAACCGACTACAAGGTGCTCGTTCTCGCGGTGGACGAGACCAGCGTGTCGCGCACGTTCCAGCTCCAGCTGGCCGACGAGGGCAACGAGCTGCGCCTCGACGACGCCGCCAAGATCGTCGGTTGCTGGAACGGGCTGGCCAAGCGCGGCGACGCCGAGCACTCCTTCGCCGGCGACCCAGCCCCCATGCGCCGTGCCGTCGCATTCGCCGGCACCATCAAGGACTCCAAGCACATCGAGTCGCTGTTCGGCCAGACAGTGCAGCAATATGCCGCCGCGCACGACCTCGAGGACGCCGCCGGTGAGCCGGTGCTCACCTGCGAGATCCAGCACGTCGACGGCACCTTCAACGCGCTGGAGCGCAACACCCGGCTCGACTGGCTGCGCGCCGACGTACCGGACGGCACGTGTCGCATCCTGACCAACGCGCGGTGCCTGTCCGAGGGCGTCGACGTCCCGGCGCTGGACGCGGTGATGTTCCTGTCTCCGCGCAAGTCCGTCGTCGACATCGTCCAGTCGGTCGGCCGGGTGATGCGCAAGGCGCCGGGCAAGCAGTACGGCTACATCATCCTCCCGATCGGCATCCCGGCCGGGCTCACGCCGGAGCAGGCGTTGCGTGACAACAAGCGGTACGCCGCGGTGTGGGAGGTGCTGCAGGCGCTACGCGCGCACGACGAGCGGTTCAACGCGATGGTCAACCGGATCGAACTGGTCAAGAAGCGCGACGACAAGGTCAACGTCATCGGCGTCCCCGGACCGGACGACTGCCGCGGCGACGGGGACGGCTCGGGTGACGTGTCGGCGACGCAGGGCAGGCTTGGGCTGACCTGGCTCGACGAATGGCGCGAGGCGATCTACGCCAAGGTCGTCGCCAAGGTCGGCTCCCGCACGTACTGGGAGGACTGGGCCAAGGACATCGCCGACATCGCCCAGCGGCACATCACCCGCATCACCGCGCTGCTCGACGGCGGCGACCCCAAGGTCACCGCCGAGTTCGACCAGTTCCTCGACGGGCTCCGCGGCAACCTCAACGACGGCATCACCCGCTCCGACGCGATCGACATGCTCGCCCAGCACCTCATCACCCGGCCCGTGTTCGACGCACTCTTCGGCGGGTACGACTTCGCCGCCCACAATCCGGTCGCCCAGACGATGGAGCGGATGCTCGACGTCCTCGACGAGCACCGGCTCGACGACGAGAACCACGCGCTGGAGAAGTTCTACGACTCGGTGCGGATGCGGGTCACGGGCGTGGACTCCGCGGAAGGTCGGCAGAAGCTCGTCGTGCAGCTCTACGACACGTTCTTCGCGACCGCGTTCAAGAAGACGGTCGACAAGCTCGGCATCGTCTACACCCCGGTCGAGATCGTCGACTTCATCCTGCGCTCGGCGGACGAGGTGCTGCGCCAGCACTTCGGCCAGGGACTCACCGACGAAGGGGTGCACGTCCTCGACGGGTTCACCGGCACCGGGACCTTCATCACCCGGTTGCTCCAGCTGGGGCTCATCGAGCCGCAGGACCTGGCCCGCAAGTACGCCCACGAGCTGCACGCCAACGAGATCCTGCTGCTCGCCTACTACATCGCGGCGGTGAACATCGAGACGACGTACCAGGACCTGCGCGGCAGTCTCGGCGAGTCGGCCGATTACGAGCCGTTCCCCGGGCTGATCCTCACCGACACGTTCCAGTCGTGGGAGGCCGGCGACCGGCTCGACACGACGGTCTTCGTGCAGAACAACGAGCGGCTTGAGAAGCTCAAGGCCCTCGACATCCAGGTCATCGTCGGCAACCCGCCCTACTCCTCAGGTCAGGACAGCGCGAACGACAACAACGCGAATGAGAAGTACGAGGACCTCGACCGGGCCATCCGAGAGACGTATGCCGCGCGTTCGACCTCCTCCTCCCTCGCGCGCCTATACGACTCGTACATCCGCGCCATCAAGTGGGCCTCACTGCGGATTAGCGACCGCGGCGTAGTCGCGTATGTCACCAACGGTGGCTGGCTCGATGCGAACAACGCCGACGGCATGCGAATCGCGCTCGCGCATGAGTTCAGCGATATCTACGTGGTAAACCTCCGCGGGAAGGCCCTGGAAAGTGGCGAGAGGCGAAAGAAGGAGGCAGGAAATGTCTTCGGCGGCGGCTCACGCGCCACCGTGGCCATCACGATCCTCGTCAAGGACCCGGCACGCAACGGGCTGGCGCGGATTCACTACACCGACATTGGCGACTACCTCACCCGCGAAGAGAAGCTGGCCAAGGTCGCAGAGGCAGGTGAGGTCAGCCGAATGGCGCGCGTCAAGCACCTAACTCCAAACTCCCATGGTGACTGGCTCGACCCGCGAAGCGATGACTTTGGCCGTCACATGGGAATCGACGGCGTGTTTGGCAACACTACGAAAGGTGTGGTGACAAACCGGGACGCCTGGGTATACAACTTCGGCCGCGCAAGGGTGCAACGGAATGTCGAGCGGCTCTTGGCCACCTACAACGGGGCGCTCGGCGGGGACCAGCCGTCAGATCCCAAGGCCATTTGCTGGTCACGTTCGTTGATCTCGCGATTCAAGCGCGGCACCCCGACCAATCGCCCGAATCCGGACGCCTTTCGTGTGGCCTCCTACCGGCCGTTCACCAAGCAGTGGCTGACCTATTACGCCCCACTGAACGAGGTGCAGTACCGGACTCGAAAGTACTTTCCGACTCCCACTCACCAGAACCACGGAATCACGGTGACAGGACCTTCGTCGCACTACGAGTTCTGCGCACTCTCCACACGATCCCTGCCGGATCTTCATCTGCTGGACACGGGACAGTTCTTCGGTCGATGGCGATACGAGAAGGTCGACGCCGACGACGGGATGCTGTCGTTCGAGGCTGCTGAGGACCGCGAGGTCGTCGACGGGTACCGGCGGATCGACAACGTCACGGACGATGCGCTGGGACGGTTCCACGCGGCATTCGGCAACGACGTCACCAAGGACGACGTCTTCTACTACGTCTACGGGCTCCTGCACTCTCCCGACTACCGGGAGATCTACGCAGCCGACTTGAAGAAGATGCTGCCCCGCATCCCCCTGGTCACCGACCCGTGGCCGTTCATCGAGGCGGGGCGGCGGTTGTCCGAGCTGCACCTGGGCTACGAGAGCGTGGAGCCGTACCCGCTGGACGGGCTCGACACCCAGCCGCCGGAGGGGCGCGACCCGTACGACTTCTACGCCGTCGGGGCCCAGAAGATGCCGTTCGGCAAGCCCACGGCTGACCAGAAGGCGGCCGGCGAGAAACGTGACCGGACCACGATCGTCTACAACGCGAACGTGACGCTGCGCGGTATACCGGAAGACGCCTATCGCTATCAGCTCGGGTCGCGGTCGGCCATCGAGTGGATCATCGACCGCTACCACGTCAGGACCGACAAGGCCTCGGGCATCGTCAACGACCCGAACGAATGGTCCCGCGAGGTCGGCGACCCGCGCTACATCCTCGACCTCCTTGCCCGGATCGTGACTGTGTCCATCGAGACGATGAATACCGTCGATGGTCTTCCTCCGCTCGCCCTCATGCGCGATGTCCGATGAGTGGCGCATTGTCGAGCCGGCCGCTCGTTGATGCAGATGCCTTGCGGCAAGCCAGGGAGCGTGCGGGTCTGACGCAGCATGGCCTTGCCAGATTGGTCGGGGTGGCCGGTGGGGAGAGGGTCTCGCGGTGGGAGCGGGGTGCTTCGGATCCGCGTCCCGAGACTCTCCAAAGGATCGCGAAGGTTTTGCACGTCGATATCCAGCGTCTGCTGACCCCAGCAGATGGTGACGCAGACCTGCGGCGCCTTCGGGTTTTGGCCGGTCTGAGCGCACGGCAGGTTTCGGAGCGGACGCACGTATCCGTCCCCACGTATGCGCGTTGGGAAGCCGGCCAGATCGAGAGACCTCTCGCTGCTGCGACCTTGGAGGCGTTGGGCGAGGCGTTGGGTGTCGCTGTCAGCGAGGTGACGGCGGCGCTGGCGGCCGCTCGACGCGGCGCAGGGTGAACAAACCGGCCGTAGTGTGCTGGTCGAGCAGCACGATGTTCGCTGCGACCTCGACCGTCAACCAGCCACCTCCTTGGGCGGCCATGCGCAGGCGTCTGCTGCTGCGGCCGGTCCGCAGCGACGCGGATAGTTGCTCGGCCAGCTCTTGATCCTCGGGGTGGATCCACCTCCTGTCGGGATGAGCTGGGTCCAGGGTCCAGTGCAGGTCCGGTAGCGGATCGTCGATCCAGCGCAGGATCCTCAGGGTCTTGAGATTGAAAAGCGCTCGGTGCTCGCCCGGCCGGGCCTCACTCTCCAGCACGCGCTGCTCGAGGACGACCGGAGGAGGGGCAGCCGGTGTCTCGGCTGCCGCCCCGATGTCCTGAGTGATACCCCGCAGGACCACCTGGACCCGGTCGCCGTGGCGCTCCTCAACGGCGCGGCATGACAGATGCCCTGCTCGCATCTCGCCGTCGTCTCGGCGGATGGCCCAGACCGCCTGATGTTCGTCGCCTGGCCGTGACCGGATCAGCAGGGCCAGCGCTGCGGCGTCGTCGGTGTTCGGGACGAGCCGGGTGAAGGCTTCCGCGGTGGCACGCTCGGTCTGACGGTCCTTGGACGCTACCCCGTACAGGTCGAGCAGGTCGTCGCTGCCGCCGATGGTGTCGGTGCTGAGGTTGAAGTGCCAAGCGCCGGCCATGCCTCGTTCCGTGGGTGTCTCGTCGGCTTGTCCGGTCCACACCCAGACGCCATGTACGTCGCCCCGGTAGGAGTGAAGCGGGTGGCCGAGGACGCGTCTGCGCCCGTCGTGGGTCTCGAGCTCCTGCGCCGTCCCGCTTGCCGTCACCGCGGCGACGATCTCCTCGACAGCTCGAAGCGATCGGCCACGGCCCAGGACCGAGCGCAGCGGGACCATGCGCTTCGGGGTCGACCCGACCCCGATGATGCTCGGGGGGAGATCCCCTCCGAAGGTTTCGATCAGGAGCCAGCGGTTGGACATGGCAACCCCCTTCGTAAACCCTGGAGAGTCTAGGTGCGCCCAGCGCCAAGTCGGCGGGTCAAGACCTGGTACCGGCTGCCGGCGACCCGCGACAACGCGTCCGCAAGCTGCGCGTCAGCGCCGACCATGATCCGGCGACGTCCTCCGCTCGATCCGCGAAGAATGGCTTCGGCCGCGGCGTCGGGGGAGGTGCGCGCTATGACGTCATCGAATCGCTGCACGATGCCTGCTCGGTCGGCAGTTGTTGCGTAGAGCCCGTTGCGCATGACGTCGGTCCTCACCCCACCGGGGATCGCGCAGCTCACCGTCACATTGGCGGGGGTCTCCTGTTGCAGGGCCTCGGTGAAACCTCTGACGGCGAACTTCGCCGCGTTGTAGGCGCTGTACCCAGCCACGCCCACCAGCCCGAACGCGCTGGAGACGTTGACGATCCGTGCTCTGGCGTGGGTGGCCAGCGCCGGGAGGAAGGCTTGGCAGCAGGAGATCGTGCCGAGCAGATCGACCTGGATGACCCGCTGGATGTCGGCGAAGTCGGAGTCGACGAGCAGGCCATGATGGATCAGGCCGGCGACGTTGAACAGCGCATCCGGTGGGCCGTCGTCCCCGACGACCTGCCGGGCGGCTTCGACGACAGCACGATGGTCGGCGACGTCGACTTCCCAGCTGCTCACAGGGACGCCCAGGGCGCGGCAGCGACCCGCCACCCGCGCTAGGGCGTCGGGGTTGTTGTCGACCAGGACCAAGGCTGTCCCCGCGGCGGCGAGCTGAGTCGCCAACGCCGCGCCGATACCTCCACCGGCCCCGGTCACCACCGCACGGCGCGAAGGCGTCGACTTGCCTCCGATGGATGCCAGACGAAACATCGAATATCCTTCCCATACTGCGCCCGGGACTCTCTGATCTCGGGATGGGTCAGCGCTAGGAACCCATCGGCCTGGTCCCCTGCAACTTATCCGCGATCCTCCACGCCTCTCATCGGCGGACGGACAGAACCGCAACGGGATAGCAGGTTGACCACAGCAGACAACGTCATGCATCCACCCTCAGGGTGGCCCTCGGCGCGCGCCGAGATGCCCGAGCGAGATAAATGCACTAGTCTGGATATATCAAGTTGGGCAGCTAGTGTCCCCTCGCAGGACTGATCCAAGCCTTAGCCCAATGAGATCGAGGAGAAGCAGATGACGACCCGAAGCCGGACCCGCGCCCTCGGCGCTGCAGCGAGCCTGGCCGCCGTGATGGTGCTGATCTCCGCCTGCAGCGACCCCGAGCCACAGCCGCCGGTGACGAGCTCGTCGACGACCACCACCACGTCCACGTCAACGACCACCACGTCGACGCCGCCACCTCTGACACCCGCCGAGAAGGACCTCAAGTCGGCCGAGGAGACGATCGGCCGCTACTGGCAGGTCCTCGACCAGCTAGCCGCCGATCCGAAGAAGAGCCTCAACCTCGTCTCGACGGTGGCCCGTGGTCAGGCAGCCAGCCAGTCGCGAGTCGAGCTCGGGGCTCTGCAAGCGAAGGGCTGGACTCAGGTCGGCCAATCGGTGGTGCGGTCATCATCCGCGACGACGAAGGACGGCAAGGCGTTCGCCGTGGTGGCGTGCATTGATGTCAGCGGAGTCAACGTCGTCGACAAGGCGGGCAAGTCCGTCGTCAAGGCCGGCCGTCCCGACAGACAGCAGTACACCTACACCGTTTCGAAGGCACCGCAGGGGTTCTTCGTCACGGTCGACACACTCAAAGGCAAACCATGCTGAGAAGGCTGGTGGTGGTTGCGTTGGCCGTTGCGGGAATCGTGATGGGCGGCGCAGCACCGACGTTGGCGGCGGATCCGCCCATCACCTGTCCTCCCGGGACGGAGCCGTCGCCGAGGACGGGCGAGTGCATCATCATCGTCACCGATCCCGGTGACCCCGGTGACCCCGGTGACCCCGGTGATCCTGGGGATCCGGGCGATGGCGGCGACACGGACCCTGTGGTGGTTCAGAAGTGCATCAACAGTCTCGGCAGCCCACCGGGAGAGGTCCCGTGCAGCTCGGACAAGGGCTGGTGGTCTAACACCCAGAACGCCTACTGCAAGGCACTTGCCCCTCAGCCGCCGCTGAGCGACCCAGCTTGGGAGGGGAACACCACCGGGCAGGTATACGAGTGCCTCAGGCCAGTGCCGGGCGGGTGGGGCGTCGTCTTCTGGATCTGGCTGGCCACCCCACCGGGCGGAGCGCCGCCTGACCCCCGCGTACTGGCCCAACGGGCCATCGCTCGAATGAACCTGCGCGCCATCACCATCGGCATCGTGCCGGAGCCCGGCCCGGGCAGCATCGGGATCATCGGGATGCCGACGTGGATGTGGGCCCAGAACCCTGGTGCGACGACCTGGGGCCCACAGACGCAGACCGCCTCGGCCGGCGGGTTCACGGTCACCGCAACCGCCAAGGCCCAACGGACCGTCTGGTCGATGGGCGACGGCGCCACGGTCACCTGCACCGGACCGGGAACCCCGTACGCGGACTCCTACGGCAAGAAGTCGTCGCCAACCTGCGGGCACACCTACACCCGGCAGGGCACCTACACCGTGCGGGCAACGACCTACTGGGTCGTGACCTGGGCCGGAATCGGCCAGAGCGGAACCATTCCTCTGAACTTCACCGACACGACGACTATCACCATGGGCGAAGCCCAGGTGCTCAACAGCTGAGCAGCCCAAGGGGGACACCATGACCATGACCACCGAGAAGGCCGACTCGCCCGCCGCGAGCGGGGGAGCGGCGCGCCCGGACCGGCGACGGCGCGGCAAGGCCTCCGCCGGAGACCAGGCAGCCGTGACGCCGGCACCAAAGCTTCGGCGGCGACCGGTGCTGGTTGCTGCATCGGCCGCCGCAGTGATCCTCGGCGCGCTGCTGGGTGCGTGGGCCTGGTCATCGACGAGCAACACCCACGAGGTGATCGCGTTGCGCCAGACCGTCACCCGCGGGGAGACGATCACCCAAGGCGACCTCATGACGGTCCAAGTCGGGCTGGATCCCGCCCTGAAGACCATTCCGGGCGACCGGATGAGGAGCCTCGTGGGCCAGCGCGCGGCGATGGACATGGCCGCCGGCAGCCTCATCACGACCGAGAACGTGACCAAGACGGTCCTGCCGGCCGAAGGCATGTCGATGGTCGGCGTCGCGCTCCCGCCCTCGCTGATGCCCGGAGAGGCTCTCCTCGCCGGCGATCGGGTGCGCATCATTGCAACGCCCGGACAGCAGGGCGACGTGGGACAGGAGCCACCCGCGTCGATCGCGGCGACCGTCGTCGGGCTCTACCCGAACGCCGAGAACGGGCAGACCGTCGTCTCGCTCGAGGTGCCAGAGGGTCAAGCGGCCGAGCTGGCGGCACGTGCGGCGACCGGCAAGGTGGCGCTGGTTCTGGACAGCCGGGAGCGCTGAGCGATGGCCCTCATCGCGCTGTGCTCTGCCTCCGGTTCGCCCGGTGTCACCGCGTCAGCCCTGGGTCTGGCGCTGACCTGGTCCCGGCCGGTGCTGCTGGTCGAGGGCGACCCCACCGGCGGGTCCGCAGTGTTCGCCGGCTACCTGCGCGCCGAGTCGGCCCCGCCCAACTCGCTGATCGACTTGGCGCTGGCACAGCGGCACGGGCAGCTGACGGAGGCGATCGCCGACGCCACCGTTCGTATGCCGGGCCCGCCCACCTCGGCGGTCTCGCTGCTACCGGGCACCCGAGCCCACGGGCAGGCGCGCAGCCTCATGCCCCTGTGGGAGACCCTGGCGTCGGAGCTGAAGGCACTCGAAGCGACGGGCCAGGACGTGATCGTCGACGCGGGCCGGCTCGGGCTGGCCGGCAGCCCGGAACCCCTCATCTACGCGGCGGATCTTGCCCTGATGGTGACCAGGACCGACCTGGTGTCCCTGTCGGCGGCCCGCTCGTGGGCCGAAACCCTGCGCACCGGCTTCGAAGGGGTCGGGGGCGGCTCGTCCCTGGGCCTGCTGCTCGTGGGGGAGGGGGAGCCCTACTCCGCTCGGGACGTCCAGAAGGTCCTACGGATCCCGGTGACTGCCTCCCTGGCCTGGGACCCAGCCGCCGCAGATGTCTTCGCCAAGGGCGCCAAGACGCCGCGCCGATTCGACTCCTCGCGTCTGGTTCGGAGCCTCGTCGCCGCCCGGGCATCAATCCAGTCGGCGGTGACCATGAACCGCGACCAGCTCGCCACCCAGACGACCGGAGGACTGTCATGAGCGGCGACCCCACGCCCGACCGGAGCGCACAGCCGGATCCCTCCGACCCGGCATCGCTTCCCTTGTTCGCCGCACCTGTGGAGCCCCAGCGCCAGCCCCGCACCGGCCGCGTGCGGGGATCGTTCAGCATGTCGCCCACTCCCGACCCCGTCGACGCGGCGCGCCCCGGCCCACCCGCGGAGGCCTCCGCCGGCGGTGACCTGGACATGCCTCGGATTCACCGGCATGGCGCCGACATCGACTGGGGTCTGGTCGCCGCACTCCGTGGCCAGGCCTCGGACCGCCTCAGCGCCGCCCTGGGGGAGGACCGGGGGCGGTTGAGCCCGGAGGCGCAGCGAGAGCGCGGCCGGGCGATCATCCTCGACCTGCTCAACAACGAGCACGACGAGCGGGTGAGCGCCGGCCAAGAGGCGTGGAACGCCGCCGAGCAGGACTCCCTGGCCAAGGCCATCGACGACTCCCTGTTCGGGCTTGGTCGCCTGCAACCGCTCGTCGACGACCACCGGGTCGAGAACATCCTCATCTTCGGCTGCGACTCGGTGTTCCTCGAGCTCACCGACGGCCGCTTGATCCCGGGGCCGCCCGTGGCCGACTCCGACCAGGAGCTCATCGACTTCCTGGTGTTCCTGGCCTCCCGTTCGGAGGTCAACGCCCGGCCGTTCTCGGAGGCGCAGCCGCGGCTACACCTGCGCCTGGACGGCGGCGCACGGCTCGCTGCGGCAGCGTGGGTCACCCCGCGACCCTCGGTGGTCATCAGGCGCCACCGGCTGCGGCAGGTCACGCTCGACGACCTGGTCGACCGGGGAACACTCACCGAGCTGGCGGCGTCGTTCCTGTCCGCGGCCGTGAAGTCGCGTCGCAGCATCGTCGTCTCCGGAGCCCAAGGCGCCGGCAAGACCACCCTCGTCCGGGCGCTGTGCGCGGAGATCCCCAAGCACGAGATCATCGGCACCTTCGAAACCGAGTACGAACTCCACCTGCACGAGCTCAAGGAACAGCACCCCTACGTGTTCCCCTGGGAGGCGCGACCCGGATCGGGGGAGCGGGCCGCAGACGGTAGCCAAGCCGGCGAGTTCACCCTGAGCCAAGCCCTGTTCGACAGCTTCCGCTTCGACCTGTCCCGCCAGATCGTCGGCGAGGTCCGCGGCCAGGAGGTCCTGGCCATGCTCAAGGCTATGGAGTCCGGGTCCGGCTCGATCTCCACCACCCACGCCAAGAACGCCGAAGGGGCGATCGGCAAGCTGGTGACCTGCGCGATGGAAGCCGGCCCCCACATCACGCACGACTACGCGGTGCGCGCGATCGCCGCCAGTATCGACATCATCGTGCACGTCCATCTGGAGACCACGCCGCTGGCGGACGGCACCGCCCAGCGCTCCCGCTGGGTCGCCGAGATCCTGACGCTGACGCCCGGAGAGCGCGACAAGGGGTATGCCGTCCAGCAGGTGTTCCTCGCCCCGACTGGAGGTCGGAAGGCCGAACCACGAGTCCTACCCGATGAGTACCGGGACCTCGCCGCGTGGGGGTTCGCGCTCGAGGAGTTCTACGGCCAGAGCGAGGCAGCGTCGTGACCGCGCTCATCCCGGCGGTGGCTGGGGCGCTGGTCGTCGCCGGGATGCTCGGCGCCGTGGCCGGTCTACGCTCCAGCCCCGTCCCACCCCCAGCACCCAAGCGCGGCGCAGCCGCGAAGGGGTCCGTCCTCGGTCGGGTCACCAAGCTGGACCGACGCACGCGTCTGCTCCTGGGCGTCGGCGCGGCGGTCGGGGTTGTGGTCGCGCTGCTCACCGGGTGGATCATCGCGATCCCGCTCGTTCCGGCCGCAGCCGCGGGCCTGCCCGTCCTGCTGTCCGCACCACGGTCGGCCAGCAAGATTCCCAGGCTCGAGGCGATGGAGGAGTGGACCCGTTCGCTGTCCGGCATCCTCACCGCCGGTGTCGGCCTCGAACAGGCACTGATCACCACCCTCCGCTCGACCCCTGAGGCGATCCGCCCCGAGGTCACCCGCCTGGCCTCACGGCTGCGGGCACGGTGGGCCACCGAGGACGCCCTGCGCGCGTTCGCCGACGAGCTCAACGACGCCACCGGAGACCTGATCGCCGGCAACCTCATCCTGGCTGCCCGCCGCCGTGGTGCTGGCGTGGCCAGCGTCCTGGAGGCACTTGCCGAATCCACGGCGGCCGATGTCGCGGCCCGTCGAGAGATCGAGTCCGACCGGGCCAAGCCCCGGTCGACGGCACGCTGGGTCACCCTCATCACCATCTCGGTGCTGGGCGTCCTGGCCCTGACCGGCGACTACATCCGCCCCTACGGCACCCCCATCGGGGAGATGCTCCTGGTCCTCCTGCTGGGCCTGTACGTGGCCACCCTGCTGTGGATGCGGAAGATGTCGACCGGCAAGCCCCTGCCCCGGTTCATCGGAGCGACAGCCAAGGAGGCGGCACGATGACGGCCACCGGACTCCAGCTCGCCCTCGTCGCCGGCGCCCTCGTGGGTCTCGGAGTGGCGCTACTGGTCTGGCGAGTTGCGCCCGCTGACCCCGATCTGGGCGACGCCCTGCAGAGACTCTCACCTGAGCATGCCAAGCGACGCTCCGTTGAGGCGACACACACGGCCAGCGACACCCGCGAACGGCTGGGCGTCTGGGGCATGAAGACACTCCCGGCGGGCGCCTGGGGCACCATCCCCGTCAAGGAGCTGGCGATCCTGCGGATCCCGATCAGCCGCTACTACGGCGAGAAGATCATGTTCGCGCTGCTCGGCCTGGCGATCCCGCCCCTGCTGACCATCTTCTTCACCCTCCTGGGTGCACGTCTGCCGATCTTCATCCCGGCCGTCGCGACCCTCGGCCTGGCGACCGTCATGTTCTTCCTGCCCAATTACAACGTCCGCGACGACGCCAAGAAGGCCCGGGCCGAGTTCAGCCGTGCGCTGGGCGCCTACATCGACTTCGTCGCCCTCGAACGCGACTCCGGCGCCGGGCCACGGCAGGCCATGGAGGTGGCGGCCGGCGTCGGCGACTCGTGGGTGTTTCGCCGGCTCAGCGAGGAGCTCGCCCGCACCCGCTGGTCCGGGCTCACACCGTGGGATGCCCTGCACGGGCTGGCCCTCGAGCTGGGACTACCCGAGCTCGACGACCTTGCCGACATCATGCGGCTGTCCGGCGAAGAAGGCGCCCAGATCTACCGCAGCCTACGCGCCCGCTCCTCGGGCATGCGCAGCGCGATGCTCGCCACCGAGAAGGGCAAGGCCAACGAGGTCGGCGAAAAGATGTCCATCCCGATGAGCCTGCTGGGGGTGATCTTCTTGGCCATCCTCGTCGCCCCGGCCCTCCTGCGCGTGATCGGAGGCACCACCTAAGGACCTCACCAGCCCTCCGACCAGATCGACCAAACCACACCTGTCGCGGCCCGCAGCCCGACCAAACCAAGGGGAGAAGCCCATGTACTACCTCGCAGCCACACTGCACACCCTCGGCGTCCAGATGCGCGACACCGCCATCAGGAAGGCGACCAAGGACCCCGAGCGCGGCTCGGTGACGATCGAGAACGTCATCTGGGCTGTGGCCGTCATCGCCATCGTCGGCATCGTGGTCCTTGCGATCACCAACTACGTCCGCAACAAGGCCGCGGAGATCCGGTAACCCTTCACATGCGCCGGCCCCAGAGGTTCGTGTTCCGTGACCGCTCCCACGCGGTCACGGAACACGAACGTGGCTCGACCTCGATCCAGATGGTGCTGCTGATGCCGGCACTGTTCGCGGTCATGTTCCTCGGGATGCAAGGGGCCCTCTTCTACCACGCCCGCACCGTCGCACTGGCTGCCGCGCAGGAAGGCGTCCGGACGGCCGCCGGACTCGGCGGCTCCGGGTCGGCCGGCGCCCGCGACGCCTACGCGTTCGTCGCCGACGCCGGCGGCGATGACGTGCTCCAAGGCACCCAGGTCCGCAGCTCACGCAGCACCACCAACGCGACCGTCACCGTCACCGGCCGCTCCCTCAGCGTGATCCCCGGCTGGACCCCCACCGTCACCCAGAGCGCCAGCGCTCCTGTCGAGAGGATCACCCAGTGAGCCGCGCAGGGCGCCATCGGCGCTGCCGCCAACGCATCCAGAGCGAGAGGGGATCGGCGGTCATCGAGGCCGTCATCGGGGTGCCCGCGTTCATGCTGTTCGTCGGGCTCATCGTCTTCGCCGGCCGGGTCGCCATCGCTAACCAGGCCGTCGGCTCGGCCGCGACGGAGGCCGCACGGTCGGCGTCGATCTCGCGGACCCAGGGTCAAGCCAGCGACACGGCACGCGCCGCGGCCGCGCAGGCCCTGAGCAACCAGAAGGTCAACTGCTTGAGGGTCTCCGTCGACGTCGACACCAGCGGCTTCGGTGCCCCCGTCGGAACCCCTGCCAGCATCCGGGCCACCGTCACCTGCGTGGTCTACCTCGCCGACCTGTCCGTGCCTGGAGTGCCAGGCACCCGAACCGTCTCAGCGAGCATGTCCTCGCCGCTGGACACCTACCGGGAACGGTGAGGACATGCCCCGCACCCACCCCAGGCGCGGCGACTCGGGCCGCCAGCTCACAGCGGCGAAGGTCGCACGCCTCTCCCGCCGGATCCGCGGCGACGCCGCCGAGTCCGAGCGCGGGTCCATCACCATCTGGATCGTCACCTCGGCCTTCATCATGATCGTGCTCGTCGGGATGGCCGTGGACCTGGGCGGCCAGGTGTACGCACAGCAGCACGCCCGCGATGTCGCCCGCCAAGCAGCACGGGTCGGCGGCCAGCAACTCCAAGCCGCACCAGCCATCCGCGGCGACGGAGCCATCGCCGACACGGCCCGCGCAGCCCAAGCGGCCCGGACCTACCTCGCGGCCAGCGACGTCACCGGCAGCGCCCAGGTCACCGGTGGCGACACCATCGAGGTCACCACCAGCTCGGTCTACAGCACCAAGTTCCTGAGCATCATCGGGATCAACCGTGTGACCGTGACCGGCCACGCACAGGCAACCATCACCCGAGCACTGGAAGGGGTGCAGCGATGACCCTACGGACGCGGCTCACCGGCCTGACCGCAACCCTGGCCATCGTCGCCATCGTGATCGCCCTGCCGATCACCCTGCTCGCCGTCGGCGGCAACCCCCTACCGGAGGCCTGGCCCTCCCTCGAACAGGCTCGTGCGGCGCTCACCAGCCCCGACGACGGGACCCTCGCCCTGGCCGCCCTCAAGATGCTCGGATGGGCCGCATGGGCGTTCCTCACCGGGGCCATCGCCTTGGAGGTCCTTGCCCGCGTCCGCGGCGTCAACGTGCCGCGGCTGCGAGGCCTGCACGCTCCCCAGGCCGCTGCCCACGGCCTCGTGGGGGCCGCGATCCTGCTGTTCGCGGCAGCCCCTCTGACCGGGACCCCCGCCCACGCCGCGGAGCTGACGGCCCCAACCGTCGCCACCGCCACCGCCTACTCCGGCACGGTCGACGTCGACCAACGGACTCCCGCGCCGGAGCCGACACGCGTCACCAGCCGGGCGTCAACGCAGGCGACACCCGCACCTGCCCGCCCGGCGACGGTCAAGCACGTCGTCGAGCGAGGGGAAACGCTCTGGTCCCTCGCCGAGCAGCACCTGGGGGAGGGCAGCCGCTATCGCGAACTGGCCGAGCTGAACCAGGACGTGCTTGGGCCCAACCCCGGATTCCTCAGCGTCGGGGAGGTCCTCCAGATACCCGTCACGCCCCAGACCGGCGGGGACCACGCAGAGAGCCACCGGGTGACCGTGCAACGCGGCGACACCTTGTCCGAGATTGCGGAGGAGGAGCTCGGGGACGCGGCCAAGTACCCCGAGATCTTCGAGGCATCCAAGGACACCGTGCAGCCCGGAGGGCGACACCTCAGCGACCCAGACCTGATCCTGCCCGGCTGGGAACTGTCCATCCCGACACATCACGCGGCAGCACCGCCAGCCACGCACGAGACTGACGTCCCGGCGGTCCCGAAGCAGGCCGCAGATGCGCAGCCTCCGGCCCCGGCCGGACCCAGTGCCGTCCCGCCGTCGACACCGGCCACACCACTGGCAAGCCCCGCCGTGGAGCAACCAGGTCCGACCCCGGCAGCCGCCAGCGACGAAGCCCAGTCCACGACGGACGCCGATCACCAGGTGGCGCCGTGGATGCTGGCGGGCCTGACCGGTGGGGGAGCCATGCTCGCTGGCGCCATGCTGCTGGCGCTGCGTAGCCGCCGCCGGACGCAATTCCGGGCACGCCGCCCGGGACGGACGATCGCCGCGCCAGAACCGCTGCTGGCACCCGTCGAGAAGACACTCACCGCGGCCGGTGGTCCCGCCAGCGTCGACGTCGAGGTCATGGACGAAGCCCTACGGCGACTCGCCACGAGCGCAGCGCCCATGCCGGAACTCGCTGCCGTGGAGCTCGCCGAGGACTCCCTGACCCTTCACCTGTCCACGCCGGCGGCCCTGGGACCACCGTGGGTCGCCAGCGTCGACCAGCTGCACTGGACCCTGCCCGCCGGGACCGACCTGCGCGAGGTCGGAGATCTCGCCGCTGACCAGCCGGCCCCCTACCCGCTGCTGGTCACCATCGGCGCCGGCGACGACGGACACGTGTGGCTGCTCAACATCGAAGACCTCGACCTGAGCATCACCGGTGACACCACGTTCGGCCGCGACTTCGCCAGTTACCTGGCCGCCGAGATCGCCTGCAACCCGTGGTCGCACGGGGTCCGCGTCGACCTGCTCGGGGTCGCCCACGAGGTCGCGCCGATGAACACCGACCGGATCCACCTCCACACCGACGTCGACAGCGACCCGGCGGCGGAGGTCTTGGCCGACGCCATCACCATGATCGACCGCGGCGTGGACGCCGGCGCCGACGTCACCACCGCCCGCGCCCGCCAGGTTGGGGCGGACACCTGGCCGGCGCGGCTGCTTCTGGTCGACGCGGCCAACCAGCCCGGGCAAGCCGCGAGCCATTCGCTGCCCGCCCTCGAGCAGCTGCTCGAGACGGTCTACCAGCACGCCGGGCAGACGGGGACCTCCGTGGTCGTCCGTGGCGACCTGGAGGGCACCCCGGGCCTGGTCCTGCACGTCACCGACAACGGCCGGGTCAGCCTCCCGCACGCCGGCCTCGACCTGGTCGCCGTCGGCCTGACCAGTGATGAGGCCCAAGGCTGTGCCGCCCTTCTGGCCCAAAGCGAAACCCTCGACGATGCGCCCATGCCGGTCGACCAGAGCGCCCTGGAGGGTTGGCGTGCCTGGTCCGACGAGGCCGGTGCCCTCCGGGAAGAGCACACCATCGCCCGTCACGACCCGGCCCTTGAGGTCGAGGACCAGGCGGTCTCGCTCCTCGAGCACGACGACGAGGACTACCTGCGCAACGGCGCCACCACGCAGGACGACCTCGAGGCCCTGGCCCCCAAGGTGCCTGAGCGGGTGCGGACGGCCGTGGCCGACGCGGACCCCACCCTCGACGACGACCTGGCCATGTGGTGGGACGAGGACTGCCCCCTGCCTAGGCTGACCCTGCTCGGGCCCGTCGGCGCGCGAACCCGGGGCACCCCGGTCACCAAGCGCAAGTCCTACTACACGGAGGTGCTTGCATACCTGGCGACTCGGGCGCACGGCGCAACCCCCGAGGAGCTGGCTGACGCATTCACGATCACTCCCGCCAAGGCCCGCGACTACGTCCGCATCGTGCGGGACTGGCTCGGCACGAACCCCCGGACCGGCGAAGACCACCTGCCCGACGCGCGCAAGGCTCCGGCCGCGGTCGCCAGGGGCGTCGGCGTGTACCAGGTCCTCGACATCCTCGTCGACGCCGACCTCTTCCGCCGACTCCGCGTTCGAGGCGAGTCACGTGGACCCGAGGGGGTCGAGGACCTGCGCAGGGCGCTTCGACTGGTGCAGGGCCGCCCCTTCGACCGCCTGCGCGACGGCGGATGGTCCTTCCTGTCCGAGGGCGACCGCCTCGACCAGCACATGATCTGTGCCATCGTCGACGTCGCGCACCTCGTCACCACGTACAGCCTCCAGGCCGGGGATACACGCCAAGCCCGGCTCGCGGCCGAGACCGCCGCCCTCGCCGCCCCGGACGAGGAGATCCCACGGCTGGACCTCGCCGCCGTCGCGGACGCCGAGGGCCACCCCGGCGAGGCCGACCGCATCCTGCGGGACGAGGTGTGCAACCGCACCGACGACGAGGGCGCCCCACCGGAGCTCTCGGAACGAACCCAGCGAGTCATCGCCACCCGTGACTGGCATGAGCGGACCCGCAAGGCCAGCTGACCCGCCCCGAAGCCGGCGCAGCCCCGACCTCATCCCCCTGGGTCGGGGCTGCGCCATGTGTGGGTGCGAGGGCTCCAGCGGTACTCAGGCCGGCTCGACGAGCGACCGCGCCACCCACTGCTGAACCGTCGTCACCTCGCCGTCCTCGCCTTCGACTACGTAGATCACCAAGGCCCTCCACGCGGGGCCGGTCTGCCGCCACTCCAACACCAGGCCGTGATGAGGACCGGGCGCCTCGGGTGGCCCCTGCACCCAGCAGTGGCGCCGCGTCGCCTTCGGCGCCACCGGACCCTCGACCGGTAGGCCTTGCCGCCCCGCCACGGGCCGCTCACCCAAGGGGACGCCCGGCCGGCGCGGCGGGGGAGGAGTGGTCGCCTGCATAGCTCCGGAGTGTGCGCCTCGCGGCTGACAACGGCTCTCGACGCGGCCGGAGACCACGAACGCAAGCCCTCCAGCCGAAAGAACTTCAAGAAGTTGGGGTACGAAGCATCAGCGCAGGTCAGCGGCTTGTACCCCCACTATCCCGGGCCATGTACCCCCCGCCGCGGGGCGGCGGCGGGGACGAGTTGGGGGACGTCCGCCCGAGACCTTCTGGCCGTGTCCACACGGCGGAAGGAACTCGAGATGAGCGTCGCCACACACCTGGGGCTGGACGAGCCGGACAGCGAGGTCCTGGCCCTCGCCGGGCAGCGCTGGGCCGGCTGGCAGGTCACCCACCCCGAACTGCGGGTCGTCGACGAGCTGGCCGACCTGCCGACCTGGCTGCGGGCAGCCGACTGGTCCGACGCCGATCGCGTCCTGCTCGCCCTGGCGCAGCTGTCGGCGCCCGACGGCGGGGACGACGTTGCGGCTACCGGGGCACTGGCCTGGGTGCTGCTGCCCGGCGCCAGCCTGCTCGCCTTCCGCCTGGCGCGGCTCAGCCCACGGATCGACGAGATCCTCGCCGCCCAACTGTGGGTCGAAGCCCGGACCTTCCCCTGGAAGCGCGGACACAAGGTGGCCGCCAACATCCTGATGAACACCCGCAAGGGTGTGATCCGGGACCTCGGGCTCGGTGAACTCAGCGACCGGACCATCCCGTTCCCGCCCACCGCGGAGGTGTGGACCGAGACCGCGCACGATGGTTACGGGGCCGGCACCACTCCGGAGGACGCGCTGCAGGACATCCTCGACGTCGCGACGAGCAGGGGCGCACTGACCGGCGCCGACGGCGACCTGTTGCTGGACCTGGCGCACGCCGCGGACCTGGCCAGCCCGGCCCGCTGTGGTCGAGGCCACGCCGGACTGATGGCGCCGGCTGCTTCCGAAGCCGTTGCCGCCGACCGTGGCGTCTCGGCCCGCACCGTCCGACGGCGCGCTGCCCGGTCCGTGTCCGCGCTGCGCACCGTGTGCGGCACCGGGCAGCGGGCCTCGGCGTGACTGTCCACCGGGCGTCGACGTGCCGGCTTTGGGCGACGAGGTGATGACCATGACCGACGGGACTGAACTGCGCCGCCTGCTCGATGTGGCCAACAGCGAAGGCGAGGCGCTGGCCGACCTGGCCGGGTGTGTGGACAGGCTGCACCAGGTGCAGGCCGCGCGCGCCGCTCTGGCCCGGTTGGACGCGCCAAGTCTGCGCGCCGCCCTCGAGGCCAGACGGTCCGCGCTGGGGGAGGGCAGCGTCCCGTGACCGCTCAGACGATCCATCCGGGCACGTCCCGGGCCGCGGTCGGCGTCGACGAGCTCAAGCGAGCCTGGCGGGCCGTGCAGGCCGGGGACTACCGGCGACACCCAGAGGCCGGGCCCCGGTCGACCACCTCGGCCCGACAGCAGGCCAGCGACGCGCGGGCGTGGGAACCGCACGAGGTCGTGCTCCCAGTCATCGGGTGCGCGGGATCAGTTGGAGCCACGACCCTGGCGCTGAGCCTCGCTACCGCCGGCGCCGGAATGGGCGCGCGGGTGATCGAGTGCTGCACGGTGACCGCCTCCGGGCTCGCCCCGGCCTCCACCGCGGAGCTGGGCCAGCACTCGTCCGGCGGGTGGCTGCAAGGCACGCGGGGGGAGGTCCTCCTCGAGCGGGGCAGCGACATCTTCATCAGCGCCGACGAAGTGCCACCCCCCACCGACGCAGCCGCCACGACCAGCCTCACCGTCCTGGACGTGGGTTGGGAGCTGGGTCAACTGCTCGCGAGTCCCAGCTGGCTCGCCGACCGGGTGCTCCAGCCCGGCCCAGTCGTGGCCGTCACCACAGCCACGATTCCCGGCCTGCGGCGCCTGGAAGGGGCGCTGGCCCTGCTCGAGGGCAGCCCGGTCACCGGAGCCGTCCTCGGGCCACCGCGACGCAAGTGGCCCCGCGGCGTGGAGCACAGCCTCGGCGCACTGACACGCCAGCTGGACCAGCACAAAGCACTGCACGTCGTCCCGGTGGATCGAGGCCTCGCCGTGCGAGGCCTGGACTCCGAAGCACTGCCCACCCCGCTGCTCGCTGCCGCGGACCACATCCTCCACGCCAGCGGCGCCGGAGACACCACGAAGGGAAACCCGTCATGAAGACACTCACTCGCCAGCTCGCCACCCTCCCGCAGGTGTGCCCCGTCGCCCCGCCCGGGGCGCAGCGGTATGCCGACCAGCTCATGGGCTACGTGCTGTGGGGCACGATCATCCTGTTCGTGCTCGGGGTCGTGGTCGGCATCGGCGCGATCGTCGCCGGCCGCATCTTCGGCATGCCGCACGCGTCCAAGGCCGGAATCGTCGGCGTGGTCGTCGTCTTCCTCGCCGTGATCGGCTACCTGGTGCTGCCCGGCATCGTGCGCTCCATGACCGGGACCGGGTGCGTCTGATGAGCCGCGCCGGCCAGAACAGCGCCAGCGACGCGTGGGGCCGGTCACGTCTGCTGGCTACCCTCGCCGCAGGGGTCGGCGCGGCCCTGCTGTTCGTCGCCGGCCTCGTCCTGGCGCTCTACTACGGCCTCAAGAGTGCGGACGCCAGCTCCACGCCGGCGACGACATCGAAGCCGACCACCACGGGCACCCGACCGGGCTACCGCGACCAAGCAGCGGCCGCCCCGATGCTGCAGGTGGCACCCGACGACGCCCGACGCGGGGTCCCTGCCGCCGTCACCGGGCCGGTCATCGAGGTCCCGCCCGCCACTGCTGCGGGACCTGTGCAGGTGCCGACCGGGTTCCCGCACACGCCCGAGGGGGCGCTGGCTCAGCTGGCCGCGATCGAGACGACCGTCCTGCAGGCCATGTCCATCCCCCAGACGAACGACGTCCACGCACAGTGGGCCCTACCCGGCGCCCCCGACGTCGCCACCTGGCCCCTGACCAAGAACGTCCAGAGCTTCCTGGCCAGCGCCGGCCAGGGCCAAAGCAAGGACCCCACAGTGGCTGTGACCGCTACTCCCGCGGCCGGGCAGGTTAAGGCCACGGACGGGCCGAACTGGGTCGTGGCCTGTGTCCTGCTGGACGTCAGGGCCACGATCACCGCAGAGGCCCGGATCGGCTACGGGTACTGCGAACGCATGCAATGGCACCCCGAGCCGACCCGCGAGAACACCACCGCAGGCCGGTGGATGATCGCGCCCGGCGCGCCCGCAGCGACCGCGCCCTCGACCTGGCCTGGAACCGAGATCGCCTTCAAGGCCGGCTGGCGCACCTGGACGAGCGACGACACCGGGAGCAGGTAACCCATGGACTTCCTCAACCCGTTCACCTATCTCGGCTCGGCCGCCGGCAAGGTCGTCGCGGACGGTTGGACCGCGGCGATGCTCGGCCTCTGGAAC
>JBDIAO010000024.1:0-39233 GCA_039812375.1 Phycicoccus sp.
ACGCGAGCGGTCATTGCGGCCAACGACTCCGCCCGATGGCCCGCGGCGCCCGCGCCGCCGGGGAAGGTCACGCTCTGCGGGGAGTCCTGCACGGTCCGCCAGAGCTGCTCACCCTGCAGGTCCGCGAGCCGGCGCCCGGTCCAGGCCCCGTAGTGGCACTCCCCGAGCCCGTCCTCGACTCTGAGCTGCACGCTCCGGCCTGCCAACAGGGCGAGCGCGGTCTCCTGGCTCCGCTGCAACGGGCTGGTCGCGACGAGGGCGAGCGGCACTGCGGCGAGCTGTGCGGACAGCGCCCGTGCCTGCTCGATGCCGGTCTGGGTGAGGCCGATCCCGCCGAGCCAGCCGGCGAGCACCCCGTCACGGTTCGCGGTGGAGTGTCCGTGACGAACGAGGATGACCACGGCCATCGGTCAGCTCATCCCGAACCAGCCGAAGGCCAGGGCGCCCAGGACGAGAACCCCCACGACGACCCGGTAGACCACGAAGGGACGCAGCGAGTTCGTCGCGACGAACCGGAGCAACCAGGCGATCGAGGCATAGGCGACGACGAAGGAGGCGACCAGACCGAGAACCATCGGGCCGGTAGCGATCTGGGACAGCCCGTGCCGCTCCTTGACCGTCTCGTACACCCCGGCGGCCACCAGGGCCGGGATGGCCAGGAAGAAGGACAGCTCGGTCGCGACGACCCGGGTGATCCCCTGGAAGAGCCCGAAGGAGATCGTCGCACCCGATCGGGACACCCCCGGAATGAGCGCCAGACACTGGGCCAGCCCGATGACGAGGCCATCCTTGACGGTCAGGTCGCTTTCGCCACGCTCGACACCGTGTGCCGCCAGCTGGTCCCGGCGCCGCTCGGCGAGCCACATGATCCCGGAGAAGGCGATAAGTGCTCCACCGACGACCCACAACACGCTGATCGCCTCAATGACCCCCTTGGCCAGGAATCCGACGAGCCCCACCGGGATCGACCCGACGATGACGGCGAGCGCCAGGGTCCAGTCGTGATGCTTGCGTGCCTTGGCGTTGACCAGGCCAGCGAAGAACGCCATCGCCAGCCGCGCGATCTTGGCCCGGAAGTAGACCAGCGCTGCGATGATCGCCGGGACCTGGATGACCGCAGTGAACGCCGTCACCGTGGGATCCTCGGTCGGCATCCCGAACATCCCCTCGACCAGACGCAGGTGGCCGGTGGAGGAGATCGGGAGGAACTCGGTGACGCCTTCGACGACACCGAGAACGAGCGACTGCAGGTAGGTCAGGTCCATCGGGGTCATCTCCGCTGGGATCGGATGGGCGGCGGGGCCGGCCAAGGGTGGCGATGTGAGTATGCCGTCCGCATGCTGTGGGCACCCAGCGCGGACTGCGTGTCCCGCAGAGTCGTCAGTCCCCCACTCCTGCCTCGTCGAGCGCTCGGGCCACGGCCCGCAGGGTGGCGATCCGTTCCTCGAGGCTGCGCGCGAAGGCGGAGACTGCCAGCGTGGTCACCCCGGCCTGCGCGTATGCCGTGAGCCGGTCGCGGATCCGCGGCACCGTTCCGACCAGGGACGTCGCGTCGATGAACTCCGCCGGCACGGCAGCAGCGGCGTCCCGGTGGCGACCGTCGAGGTAGAGGTTCTGGATCACTCCCGCCTCCTCCTCGAAGCCCATCCGGCACGCGAGCTGATTGTAGAAGTTGCGCTCCCGCGACCCCATCCCGCCGACATAGAGGGCGGCATACGGTGCGATGGCGGCCCGGCCGGCGTCCAGGTCCTCGGTCAAAGCGACCGGCACGGTGGCACAGATGTCGAACGGCGGCCGCCTGCTCGAAGCGTCCGACGCGCGGGCAGGACGACGAGCCAGGCCGGTGTTCAGGGCAGCGCGCGAGGCTGCGGCATGCTCCGGCGAGAAGAAGATCGCGAGCCAGCCGTCGGCGACCTCTCCGGTGAGCTCCAGACTCCTCGGACCGACCGCAGCGAGGTAGATAGGCAGGTGCTCCCGGACCGGGTGGACGGTGAGCTTGAGCGCTTTGCCGGGGCCGTCGGGCAGCGGCAAGGTGAAGTGGCGGCCGGCATACGAGAGGGTGTCTCGGCGCAGCACAGCGCGGACAATGTCGACGTACTCTCGGGTTCGACCCAGGGGCGCGGCGAACCTGACTCCGTGCCAGCCCTCGCTGACCTGCGGCCCGCTGACACCGAGCCCGAGGTGGAAACGGCCACCGCTGAGGATGTCCACCGTCGCCGCTGTCATCGCCGTCATCGCCGGGGTGCGGGCAGGGATCTGCAGGACCGCGCTGCCGAGCCCGATCCGCTGTGTGCTCGCGCCGATCCACGACAGCACGCTCACCGCATCCGAGCCATAGGCCTCCGCGGCCCACACCACGGCATAGCCGAGCCGCTCTGCCTCTTGGGCGACGGCAACGACGTCGCGGTCCATGCCCAGCCCGAAGTAGCCGACGTTGACCGCGAGGCGCACCGGGACGCCTCGTCAGTCCAGGTCGATGTCGTCGAGCCCGGAGTAGACGTGGTCGGTGTCGCCGTCCTCGTCGTCGTGGGAGTCCAGGGAGTCGGGTCGCGCTTCGTCCCGGTCGTCCCCGTCGTCATCGTCCCCGTCGTCATCATCATCGTCGTCATCGTCGACGTCGAATGGGGTGACCTCCCCGGTTGCCTCGTAGAGGGTGGCGTCGTACTCCTCGAAGGCGTCGACGAGGTCGTCATAGGAGGCGAGGACGGCCGGGTCGTCCTCGCCGTGCCGGCCGATGCAGGCCTCGAGGTGCCGCTCCAAGGCGGCGACGAGCTGGGCGAGGGCAGCACGCGGGTCGGCGCTCATGTGTGAACGCTATCGGTTCGTCGACGTCGCACAATGGGCAGCCATGATGGAGTACGAGTATCGGGTCCTCTGGTTCCGGCGCGGCACCACCCGCGGGGAGATCCGTCAGCGCCTCGTGGAGGCCGCCGAGTACGGCCATTGGGAACTCCACCGGACCCGGGTCTACACCGGAGGCAAGACCCAGACGTGGTTGCGGCGCAGGATCATCCGGCCACGCCGCGGAACGTGACACGCGCCGGCGTGGCCGGGTGCGCACCGGGGAAAGCTGGCGGCGGCGCCCTCAGCAGGTGCGCAGCAGCTCGAGCAGCACCGCGGCCCCGAACCTCAACGACTCGGTCGGGACCCGCTCGTCAATGCCATGGAACATCGGGGCAAAGTCGAGGTCGGCCGGCAGGCGCAGCGGGGCGAAGCCGTAGCCGGTGATCCCAAGGCGGGCGAGGGACTTGTTGTCGGTGCCACCGCTCAGGCAGTAGGGCAGCACCGCTGCGCCGGGGTCCTGGGTGCGCAACGCGGCGACCATCGCCTCGACGAGCGGACCCGAGAATGGGGCCTGCAGACTGATATCGCGTTGGAGCACCTCGACCTCGACGTGCTCCCCGGCCAATTCTGCGATGGTGGTGAGCACGGCCTCCTCGTGGCCGGGCAGGAAACGGGCGTCGACGTTGGCGTGCGCGTGCTGGGGGATGACGTTCTGTTTATAGCCGGCGCGGAGCATGGTGACGTTGCTCGTGTCGGCCAGGGTGCCGCTGACGAACCCAGCGGCACCGCCCAGGTGGGCAAGCAACTCGGTCAGGTCCTCCTCGCTCCACCCGGTCCCGGTCAGCTCGGACAGCCCGTCGAGCAGATCCCGCACCGAGACGATGTACTCCCGGGGCCACTTGTGCGCGGCGATCCGGCCGATCGCCTCGGCGAGTCGGACGATCGCGTTCTCGTCATTGGGGACCGAGCCATGCCCGGCCCGCCCGTGGGCGGTCAGCCGCAGCCAGGCGACGCCTTTCTCGGCGGTCTGCACCAGATAGGCCCGGAGCTCCTCACCGTCCCGACCGGTGAGAGTGACCGAGTAGCCGCCCACCTCGCTGATTGCCTCGGTGACCCCGGCGAACACCTCTGGGTGCTCCGTCACCATGAACTGCGAGCCCTTGACTCCGCCAGCCTCCTCGTCGGCGAAGAACACGACGACAAGGTCCCGCGGGGGGCGCTCCCCGGTGCTGACGAGCTCGCGCACGGCGGCGATGATCATCGCGTCCATATCCTTCATGTCGACCGCGCCACGGCCCCAGATGCATCCGTCCCGCTCCTCCCCGGAGAACGGGTCGACCTGCCAATCCCTGGCGTCGGCGGGGACGACGTCGAGATGACCGTGCACACACAGCGCGCCACGGTTCGGGTCCGTACCGGGAATCCGGACGGCCACCGTCGCCCGGCCCGGGTCCGATTCATAGACCTGCGGGTCCAGGCCCACCTCACGCAGCTTGCCGACGACGTATGCCGCCGCAGCAGCCTCCCCGGGACCGCTCCCGTCGCCAGGGTTGGTCGTGTCGATCCGGATGAGCTCCTGACAGATGGCCACGACCTCGTCGCGTGCGCAGGTCCCGGACACGTCCGTGGCGTGCCCTCCGTGTGCGAAATGCTGGTGCGGCGCGCTATTTTCGCTCATCGCGCCACCATAGCGCCGCGCTCTGCACCGCTCCCGGACTGATGTCGACCCCACCAGAGGATGCGTGTAGTCTCAACAGTCGCAGCACGGCCTCCCCGGCCGCGCAGCCGCTCGTCCGGGTGGCGGAATAGGCAGACGCGCTAGCTTGAGGTGCTAGTGCCCGTATAGGGCATGGGGGTTCAAGTCCCCCCTCGGACACCACGAAAGAACGAAGGCCTGCCGTCGCGGGGCGCCCTTCGCTGTCCCCGGTGGGACACAGTTCTGATGGCTTGCTCGCCTTGGGCGGTGAGCCTGGCTCGGTTCGGTATGGCGCCACGCTGATCGGCGCCCAATCCGCGGGTCTTGACCAGTGACATCGAGTGCGACCCGGAGTGCCGCAGCGCCCTTGGGGTGATCACGCCTTCGGCACTGCACCACCCGATGTCCCAGCTCATGCGACACAACCTCACCGGGCAGTCGCCGAACACCCAACCCGATGGACTCAACACCGGCGCATCCTCGGACAAGGGACATGGGATGGTGGAGTGACCTGCCCCTGCCGCGAAGGGAACACCTATGGCCAAGCTCACCGATGTCGCTCACAGCGTCATCACCACCGGTCTCCTTGATGCTCTGCCAGTGAGCGAGTCCTCGATCACCTCCCGGGTGGTCGTCAACAACCCGTTGCTGCGGGTCGTCATGTTCGCGTTCGACACCGGTGAGATGCTCACCGAGCACTCCTCGCCGCGCGCCGTCGTCGTCCAGCTCCTCACCGGGCGACTCGACTACACCATGGAGGGCGCAACGACGACGATGGTGGCCGGGGACGTCATCTACATGCGCCCCGGGGTCCGGCACTCTCTGGTCGCCCTGGAACCGAGCCACATGTCGCTGGTCATGGTCGACATCGACCCTGCCCTCTGAGCTGCTGCCGCTGTCCCCCGTGCTCGAACGGATCAGCGCCACGCGCTACGTGACCCCGCTGCGCGAGGGTGGGTCCCTGCCAGGCCTCGTCGAGGCCAACGACCTGGGCACCTATGTCGTGAAGTTCCACGGCGCCGGCCAGGGCGTTAAGGTCCTCGTCGCTGAGGTCATCGTCGCGGGCATCGCAACCGTCCTGGGAATCAGGGTGCCCCGACTGGCCGTCATCGACCTGCCGGCAGCCATCGCCCGGTACGAGGCGGACGAGGAGGTCCAGGATCTGCTGACCGCCAGTCCCGGGGCCAATCTCGCCGTCGACTTCCTGCCTGGGGCGTTCGGCTACGACGGTTCTCACCCGGCAACTGCACCCGAGGCGGCGACGATCCTCTGGCTCGACGCTTTCACCGCAAACGTCGATCGGACGTGGAACAACCCCAACCTGCTGCTCTGGCACGGCCAGGTGTGGACGATCGACCACGGCGCCGCCCTGTACTTCCACCACAGTTGGCCAAACCGGGCCCCCGACCCGCAGCGGTTCGCTCGCCAGCCCTTCGACATGTCTCGGCATGTCCTGGCCGACCTCGCGCCAGCAGGCTCCGGCAGCGTGCACGCTACGGCCAAGGCCGCCCTGACCCAGGAGATCCTCACTGGAATCGTCGCGGACGTGCCGCCCGAGTGGCTCGAGACGACACCGTGGCTGCCGACCACGCACGCGGTGCGGGCGGCATACGTCGAGCATCTGAGCGCTCGACTCGCCGACCCGACGGCCTGGCTGGGAGGTGGCCGATGATCCCCTACCAGTACGTCGTGCTGCGCTGCGTCCCGCGGGTCGACCGGGGTGAGGCGATCAACGTCGGGGTCATCCTCTATGCGCAAGCTGCCGAGGCTCTGCTGTGCGCTACTCACCTCGACGAGGCCCGCTTGGCCGCCCTGAGCCCCGGCACGGACGCCGGATCGGTCCGGGCGAGCCTGGCCGCGATCACCGCCGTCTGCGCAGGGCGCGCCGGTGACGGCCTGCCTCACCTCGATGGTCTCGGGCGACGCTTCGGCTGGTTGGCGGCACCACGCAGCACCGTCGTCCAACCCGGCCCGGTCCACGGGGGGGTGACAGCCGATCCGACCGCCGAGATCGAGCGGCTCCTCGACCGGCTGGTCCGCTGAGGAGTCACCCGCCGACGGATCCGCTGACTGGTCGCGGCTGACCGCGGCTAGCGGGGACAGTCACTTCCCGGTCTCACCCACCGGGACTCGCAATGACCAGGCCGCCACCGCAGCAGCAGCAGCGACGTTGAGGGAGTCCACTCCCCCGGCCATCGGGATCGTCACGACGACATCCGCGGCAGCCAGCGTCCCCCGGGACAACCCGTCCCCCTCGGCGCCGACGACGAACGCGACCTTGGGTGGCGCCTGCGCCGCGAACGCTTCGAGCGGGACGGCACCTGGTGCCAGGGCGAGAGCCGCTGTGACGAAGCCGTGCGCGCGAAGCACCGCCACACCCGCAGGCCATGGGTCGATGCGGGTCCACGGAACCTGGAAGACCGTCCCCATCGAGACCCGGATCGCCCGCCGGTACAGCGGGTCGGCACACCGTGGCGTGACCAGCACCGCGTCCACGCCCAGGGCCGCGCACGAGCGGATGATCGCCCCGACGTTGGTGTGGTCGACGATGTCCTCAAGCACCATGACCCGGCGGGCAGTGGCCACGAGGGAACTCACCGAACCCAGGACCGGGCGGTGCATCGCGGCGAGTGCACCGCGATGCAGGTGGAAGCCGGTCAGGGCCTCGATGACCTCGGGCTCACCGACATGGACCGGTATGCCGTCCGCCTCCGCCTGCGCCACGATGTCCTGTAAGTCGGTGAGCCAGCGCTGTGTCATCACGAACGAGCGTGGCCGGTGCCCGGCGGCCAGCGCCCGCCGGATGACCTTCTCCGACTCGGCGATGTAGAGCCCACCAGCGGGTTCGAGCAGGCGCCGGCGAGCGACATCGGTCAGGGCGACATAGTCGGCCAGGCGTTCATCGGCCGGATCGGTGATGTGCAGGACCACGACCGCCAAGGGTAGAGCCGGGCACGTCAAGCCTCACAACACGACCCGGACGATCGCAACCACACCGATGACGACGATGACCGCCCGCAGCACGCCCGGGGACAGCCTGCGCCCGATGGTGCTGCCCACCACACCGCCGATGAGCGCCCCCAGCGCAATGAGCCCGGCAACAGCCCAGTCGACGTGGTGTGGTGCCACGGTGATGAAGACCAGTGCCGCGACGCCGTTCGCGACGGTGCCCAGGACGTTCTTCCAACCGTTGAGTCGTTGGAGGTTCTCGGCAGTGAGGATGCTGAGGATCCCCATCAGGATCACTCCCTGGGCGGCGCCGAAGTAGCCTCCGTAGACCCCGGTGAGCATGACCGAGACCCTGAGCGCCCAGCGATGCCACCCGCCTTGTGCTGCGCTGCGGTTCCTGGCTGCGACCCGAGAGAGCTGGGGTCCGAAGACGACGAGCAGGATCCCCACGAGGATCAGGGCCGGAACGATCGCCGCGAACGCCGCCGGGTCGAGGACGAGGAGAAGCAACGCGCCCATGACCGCACCGACGATCGACCACGGCACGAGGGCCAGGAGGTCCGAAACCGACCCGGCGATCTCGCGGCGATACCCGGCGACTCCGGTGACCCCACCAGCGACCAGCCCCACCGAGTTGGAGATGTTCGCCGTCACCGCAGGCACCCCGAGCAGGAGCAAGGTCGGGAAGGTGATCAGCGTGCCTGACCCCACGATCGTGTTGATCGTGCCTGCCCCGATGCCTGCCACGACGATCAGCAGGGCGTCGAGTAGGGTCACCGGCTCAGCCTAGGGCGGCGAGGCGAAGGTGCCGGCGCCGGCGGCCAGGGTCGAGCCGGCGGCCAGGGTCGAGCCAGAGGTCAGGGTTGAGCCGGAGGTCGGGGTCGCTGCTCGGGCGGTGCTGGTGGCGCAGTGCGCTCCGATGGCACGGTGCGCTCCGAAGCCAGGTGCTCATTGGCCTCGCGACTGGACTGGGCCACCTGGCCTCGGGCCTCCGCGAGTGCTTTGACCGGGTCCTCGAGCACCGTGTCGGCGAAGGCGGTGCCCACGGCCGGGCCAAGATCGGCGAGGTCATCCTCGATCGCACCCGTGGATCCCCCACCCTCAGAGTGTCCGAGCATCCCGCCGATCCCGCGCAGGGCGTCGGTGAGTTCACTGGGGATGATCCACATCTTGTTCGCATCCCCGCGGGCGATCTGAGGGAGCACCTGCAGATACTGGTAGGCGAGGAGCTTCTCGGTCGGTCGGCCGCGGTGGATCGCCTCGAACACTTGCAGGATGGCCCGGGCCTGGCCCTCGGCTTCGAGGATCCGGGCCTGAGCCGAGCCTTCGGCGCGCAGGATCTGGCTCTGCTTCTCTCCTTCGGCGGTGAGGATCTGGCTCGCTTTGACCCCCTCCGCGTTGAGGATCGCGGCGCGCCGGTCCCGCTCAGCTTTCATCTGCTTCTCCATCGAGTCCTGCACCGACATCGGCGGATCGATCGCCTTGAGCTCGACTCGGTTGACCCGGATCCCCCACTTGTCCGTCGCCTCGTCCAGGGCGCCGCGCAGCTGGGCGTTGATTTGGTCGCGGCTGGTCAAGGTCTGCTCGAGGTCGAGCGAACCGATGACGTTGCGTAGCGTCGTCACGGTGAGCTGCTCGATGCCCTGGATGAAGTTGGCGATCTCGTAGACCGCCGACTTGCTGTCGATGACCGTGTAGTAGATAACCGTGTCGATGTTGACCACGAGGTTGTCGCTGGTGATGACCGGCTGCGGCGGGAAGGAGACGACCTGTTCGCGCAGATCGACGTTCGCGCGCACCTTGTCCACGAACGGGATGAGGAAGTGGATTCCGCCCTCGAGGCTGCGCGAGTAGCGGCCGAGCCGCTCGATGATGAGCGCGGTCTGCTGCGGGACGATCCGGATGGTCCGAACGATGACGGTGATGGCGAAGAGCAGGAACAGACCGAGGACTATGAGCTCGATCATGACAGGACTCCGTTTCGGTGGGGGTGAGGTCCGGGTTCAGTGTGGGCGGGTGCGCTGGCCACCTCAGATGGGGCTGCGTCCGCCCAGTGTCGGGCAGGTCGCCGCAGGGGCGACGATGGCGACAGGGCCGTGCAGGGTGAGGACGATGACCTGCGCGTCCGGTGGGATGGAGGAGGCACCCGGAGCGGTCCGGGCCGACCAGATATCCCCCGCCAGCTTGATCCGCCCATCGGCCTCGGTCACCGTCTCCAGCACTCTCGCCTCACGCCCGACGAGGCTGGCCGGTCCGATGCCATGGTCCACCTCACCGTTGACGAAGTGCCGTTGCAGGATCGGGCGGACGACGAACAGCAGCGCCGCACCGACACCCGCGGCGACGACGACCTGGCTGGCCAGGTTGCCGCCGAGCGCCGCGGTCAGGCCGCCGGCAAGTGCACCCCCGGCGAGCATGAGGAAGACGAAGTCCACCGTCATGGCCTCGATCGCCCCCAAGACGAGGGCGGCACCGACCCACGCCAGCCACGGGCTCTCAGTGAGCCACTCCATGAGTCTCCTTCCCGCGACGGTGATGCCGGACCCACTCAGCCCGGTTCACCCGTCACCCAGTTCGACGCTTCTCGGGCCGGTCCTGTTCCCGATGGGCCCACCAGCGGGGGGATCCATCGCCCGCCGACCGGCTCGGTCATGACTGCCGCGCGCGGGCGGCATACCGCTGGCCCCGCTGCTCCAGTTCGAGGGGCAGGCCGAAGGTTGCCGAAAGGTTCTCCGCGGTGAGCGTGAGCTCGATCGGCCCCTGCGCAACGACCCGACCCGCACGCAGCAGGAGCGCATCGGTGATGTTCGGGGGGATCTCCTCGACGTGGTGGGTGACCAGGATCAGCGCCGGAGCTGCGAGGTCACCGGCGAGTTCACCGAGGCGGCGCACGAGATCCTCCCGCCCGCCGAGGTCGAGGCCGGCCGCTGGTTCATCGAGGAGGAGCAGCTCCGGATCGGTCATCAGGGCACGAGCGATCTGGACCCGCTTGCGCTCCCCCTCGGACAACGTGCCATAGGTCCGGTCCACCAGATGCTCGGCACCGAGCAGGGTGAGCAGCTCGTGGGCCCGGGCATGGTCGAGATTCTGGTAGCTCTCCCGCCACCGGCCGACGACGCCCCAGGACGCGGTGACGACGACATCACCGACCCGCTCACCGCCGGGGATCCGCTCGGCCAGGGCCGCGGAGGCCAGACCGATCCGCGGCCGCAGCTCGAAGACGTCGACAGTGCCGAGGACCTCCCCGAGGATGCCGACGACGCCGTCCGAAGGATGCATCCGAGCAGAGGCAAGCTGCAACAACGTGGTCTTGCCGGCCCCGTTGGGCCCGAGGATGACCCAGCGCTGCCCCTCTTCGACGTCCCAGTCGATGTCGTCGAGAAGGATCGCCATGCCCTGGGGGGTCGGCCGCCGCACGGTGACACCGGCCATCGCCAGGACGTCGCTCATGCCGGCAACCCTAGGCGACGCCGCCGTGCCGGATCGCCTCGAGGTAGATCTGCTCGGTGACTGTGGCGATCCTGCTCCACGAAAAGGCCTCCACTGCTCGGCGGCGGCCGGCCAGCCCGAACCGCTCGGCCCTGGCGGGGTCGCTCACCGCGTCGAGCAGGGCCCGGGCGAGGTCAGCGACGAACAGGTCCGGATCCGTCGGGATCCCGCTGCCGTCCTGGACCTGCTCGATGGGGACCAGCCAGCCGGTCTCACCGTCGAGGACGACCTCCGGGATACCGCCGGTGGCCGTCGCCACGACCGGCAGCTCACAAGCCATCGCCTCGAGGTTGACGATACCCAACGGCTCATAGATCGAGGGGCAGACGAACACCGTTGCGGCGCTGAGCAGGGCGATGACCTGCGCCCGCGGGAGCATCTCCGGGATCCACACGACGCCTTCCCGGGTGGTCCGCAGCTGCCCGATGAGACCCTCCACCTCGGCCTTGATCTCTGCGGTGTCCGGAGCGCCGGCGAGCAGGACGATCTGCACCTGCGGAGGGAGCTGCGAGCACGCCCGCAGGAAGTAGGGAAGGCCCTTCTGTCGGGTGATCCGGCCCACGAAGATGATGCTCGGCTTGTCCGGGTCCACACCGTGGGAGCGCACGAGGTCCTCGTTGCGGTGACGTTGCCACAGCTGGGAGTCGATCCCGTTGTGCACCACCTGGACCTTGTCCGGGTCGATGTCGGGGTAGGACCGCAGCACGTCGGCGCGCATCCCGGCGCTGACCGCGATGACGACGTCGGCGCTCTCGTATGCGGTGCGCTCGATGAACGAGGACACTCGATACCCTCCGCCGAGTTGCTCGGCCTTCCACGGACGCATCGGCTCCAAGCTGTGGGCACTGATGACGTGCGGTATGCCGTGCAGCAGCTTGGCGACGTGCCCACCGAAGTTGGCGTACCAGGTATGGGAGTGGACCAGGGCCGCCCCGGCGCAGTCCTGGGCCATGGCCAGATCGACACCCATGGACACCAGTGCCCCGTTGGCCCCGGCGAGCTCCGCCGGGTCCGGATATCCCGTCGTGCCCGGCTCGTCCCGCGGCGGCCCGAAGGCGCGGACGCGGACATCGAAGGTGCCGGCGGCCCGCATGGCCCGGACGAGCTCGGCCACGTGCACCCCGGCTCCGCCGTAGATGTTCGGTGGGTACTCCTTGCTGAGGATGTCGACGCGCATGGGAACCTCCTGGGTCAACGACGCTGCACCTGGAGCGTATCGAGACCGGCTCCTCGGCGCCGCCCAACGGGTGGACAACCGCCTCAGGAGCAATAGGTTGGTGCCATGCCATACAGGAGTGGTGGTCCGAAGGTCCTCGCGATTGTCCTTGCCGGCGGAGAGGGCAAACGGCTTATGCCGCTCACCGCCGACCGAGCCAAACCCGCCGTGCCGTTCGGCGGGATCTACCGGCTCATCGACTTCGCCCTGTCCAACCTGGTCAACTCCGGGTATCTCAAGGTCGTCGTGCTCACGCAGTACAAGTCGCACAGCCTGGACCGGCACATCTCCAAGACGTGGCGCATGTCGACGATGCTCGGCAACTACGTGGCGTCGATCCCGGCCCAGCAGCGGGTCAACAAGAGCTGGTACCTCGGCAGCGCGGATGCCATCTACCAGAGCCTGAACGCTCTCGACGACGAACGCCCGGACGTCGTCGTCGTCGTCGGTGCCGACCACGTCTATCGGATGGACTTCTCCCAGATGGTCGACCAGCACCTCGAGACCGGGGCGGGAGTCACCGTGGCCGCCATCCGGCAGCCGATCGACACCGCCGACCAGTTCGGGGTCATCGAGGTCGACGACGCCGACCACAGCAAGATCGCCGCCTTCCGGGAGAAGCCGACCGACGCCAAGGGGCTGCCAGACAGCCCGGACGAGGTCCTGGCCAGCATGGGCAACTACGTCTTCAGCGCGGACGTGCTCGTCGACGCAGTGACCCGCGACCACACCATGGCCGGCAGCCGCCACGACATGGGCGGTGACATCGTCCCGGCCCTGGTCGCCACCGACCAAGCCTTCACCTACGACTTCCGCAAGAACGTCATCCCGGGTGGCACTCAGCGGGATATGGGCTACTGGCGTGACGTCGGGACCCTCGACTCCTACTTCGAGGCCCACATGGACCTCATCTCGGTGCACCCGATCTTCAACCTCTACAACTACGACTGGTCGATCTTCACCAACTACGGTGCCTACCCGCCCGCGAAGTTCGTCCACGGCAGCCACGGCCGCTTCGGTGAAGCGCTCAACTCCATGGTCGGCCCGGGAACGGTCATCTCCGGGGCACGGGTGACGAGTTCAGTGGTGTCCCCGGACGTGCGGATCCACAGCTACACCGAGGTCGACCAGTCGGTCATCCTCGACGGGGTCCAGATCCAGCGCAACTGCCGCATCCAACGGGCGATCATCGACAAGAAGGTCGTCATCCCTGAAGGGACCGAGATCGGGCTGGATCTCGACCATGACCGCGAGCGCGGTTTCACTGTCACCGACTCCGGGATCACTGTCATCGGGCGGGACCAGATCGTGCCGCAGTGACCTCAGATCGTGCCGCAGTGAACTCAGATCGTGCCGCAGTGACCTCAGCGGGCACGCTGCCCCGTTCGCATCGCCCGGTGCGGGTGGCCGTGCAGCTCCAGCCCCAACACACCGCATACGCCGACCTGCGCCGATCCGTTGCCGCGCTCGAGGAGTTGGGTGTCGATGCCATCTTCACCTGGGACCACTTCTTCCCCCTCTATGGCAACCCGCACGGAACCCACTTCGAGTGCTGGACGGTGCTCGCCGCCTGGGCCGAAGCCACGCAGCGCGTCGAGCTGGGCGCGCTGGTGACGTGCAACTCCTACCGAAACCCGCAACTGCTCGCCGACATGGCCCGCACCGTGGACCACATCAGCGCCCGGGATGGGGTCGGCCGGCTCATCCTGGGTCTGGGCTCGGGGTGGTTCGAGCGGGACTACACCGAGTACGGCTACGACTTCGGCACCAAGGGCAGCCGTCTCGACGCCCTGGCCACGAATCTTCCGCTGATCAAGCACCGGCTCGGCAAGCTCAATCCGCCCCCGACCCGGACACTGCCGATACTCATCGGCGGCGGTGGGGAGCGACGGACGCTGCGCATCGTCGCCGAGCATGCGAACCTCTGGCACGGCTTCGGCGACGCAGCGACGATCGCGCACAAGCATGCGGTCTTGGACACCTGGTGCGCCCGGATCGGCCGGGACCCGGGGCACATCGAGCGCTCGGCCGCGGTGAGCCTGAACCGGGGCCGGGGAAAGGGCCGGGGAAAGGATCAGGCGGTCGACGTCGCTGCCCGGGCGCAGGAGCTGGCCGCTGTGGGAACCTCGCTCGTCACGCTCGCCCTGAGCGGCCCCAAGCACGACATTGGCCCCGTGCGCGACCTCCTGGCCTGGCGGGAGGAGACCAACGCCGCCGCCGCAGTGGAGTCGGACCGGTGAGAGCCGGACGGGGTTGCGAGCGGTGACCAGGCACCGGTGAGCGAGTCTGCGGGCATGACCCAGGAGGAGATCAAGGATGCGGACGTGCTCGGCGAGGATGTCGATCACTAGGCTGGGCCAATGCCGAGCGCACGTATAACGACGCCCACTCTGTTCATCATCGGTGGCGCCGAGGACCGGGTGGGCAAGGCACGGTTGCTCCGACGGTTCGTCCGGCTCAGTGGGGGCAGGAGTTCCGAGATCGTCGTCGTCCCGACTGCGAGCTCGTTTCATGACGAGGTCGCCGAGGCATACACCGAGGCGTTCATCCGGCTCGGGGCGCCGGCTCCGGGCATCGTCAACCCACGCTCCCGCATCGATTCCCGGGACCGGGCGCTCATTGCGGCCCTCGACCAGGCCAGTGGGATCTTCTTCGCCGGCGGCAGTCAGCTCAAGCTCTCGCAGTACTTCCCGGGCACCCCGCTTGGCGACGCCGTGCACCGGGCGCACTCGCGAGGCGCCGTCATCGGCGGAACCTCCGCCGGGGCCTCGGTGATGAGCGAGTTTATGATCAGCCTCGGGGGGGAGGGCGCCACGCCGAAACAGCGGCTGAGCCAGATCAGCTCCGGCTTGGGCCTACTCAAGGGCGTCATCATCGACCAGCACTTCGCCCAGCGAGCCCGCTACGGTCGACTTATGTCCGTCGTCGCGGTCTCACCCAACCTCATCGGCTTGGGCATCGACGAAGACACCGCGATCGAGGTAGGCACTGACCGGGTTTTCACCGTCCATGGACGTGGGTCGGTCTTCGTTCTCGACTGCCGCGATGCCGTCACCGATGCACCCCAGGCTCGCCGAGGCGCACCCCTGCTCGTCTCGGGAGCCATCGTGCACACCCTGCCGGCTGGATCAACCTTCGACCTGAACTCGATGCAATTGACCAGTTTCATCGAGAAGCACCCGGACGTCGATGTCTCGGCCATGACGGCAACGAACTGAATCACCTACCCCCTATCCGGACCGGATCCCGAAAGGACTCCCATGGCCATCGAGCGCCCCACCCCAACCGGTCCCCTCGCCCCGGACCTGCGCATCGTCGAGGCCCGGGTCTACCGGGGGGGCAACATCTGGTCCTACGAACCAGCGATCCATCTCGTCGTCGACCTCGGGGTTCTCGAGGGTTACCCGAGTGACACGATCGAGGGCTTCACCGACGGGCTCCTCGAGTTGCTCCCCGGTATCGTCAACCACACCTGCTCCCGCGGCGTCCGGGGCGGTTTCGTCGAACGGATGCGGGAAGGCACCTGGCTCGGGCACGTCGCCGAGCACGTCGCCCTCCAGCTGCAGCAGGAAGTCGGTCACGACCAGCGACGCGGCAAGACCCGGATGGTCAAGGGCCATCCCGGCCGCTACAACGTCATCTACGGCTTCACCGACGAGGGGGTCGGCATGGCCGCGGGCCGGCTCGCGGTCCGACTGGTCAACCACCTCGTCCAGTCCGAGGAAGCCTTCGACTTCGAGGCCGAGCTCGAGGCGTTCATCCGCCGCGGCGAGCGCACGGCATTCGGGCCCTCGACCAGCGCGATCCTCGAGGAGGCGGTGAGCCGCGACATCCCCTACATCCGACTCAACTCCGCCAGCTTCGTCCAACTCGGCCAGGGGGTGCACGCCCAGCGGATCCGGGCGACGATGACGAGCAGGACCGGCGCCCTGGCGGTCGACATCGCCGGCGACAAGGACCTGACGATCCAGCTGCTCGGCTCGGCCGGCCTCCCCGTCCCCAAGCAGGAGACGATCCGCACCGAGCAGGGAGCCGTCGAGGCGGCCCGCTCGATCGGTTTCCCGGTCGTCCTCAAGCCACTCGACGGCAACCACGGCCGCGGTGTCGGTCTGGACATCGGCAGCGACGAGGAGGTCCGGGAGGCGTTTCGAGCGGCCAAGGAGCAGTCCCGGCGCGGCTGGGTCATCGTCGAGTCCTTCATCACCGGCAAGGACTATCGCTGCCTTATCGTCGGCGGCAAGATGCGCGCTATCGCCGAGCGGGTTCCCGCGCACGTCGTCGGCGACGGCGAGCACACCATCTCCGAGCTCGTCGAGATCACCAACGCCGACCCGCGCCGGGGTATCGGCCACGAGAAAGTCCTGACCAAGATCGCCATCGACGAGGCAGCCGTGGAGCGGGTGCGCTGGCAAGGGTTCGAGCTCGATGACGTCCCGCCGCAGGGGACCGAGGTGAAGCTGGCACTGACCGGCAACATGTCCACCGGCGGCATCTCCATCGACCGGACCTTCGACGCGCACCCGGACAATGTCGAGATCGCCGAGGAGGCGGCCCAACTCGTGGGCCTGGACGTCGCCGGCATCGACTTCATCTGCCCGGACATCGCCTCCCCGGTACGCGAGACTGGCGGGGCGATCTGCGAGGTCAACGCCGCGCCCGGTTTCCGGATGCACACTCACCCCACGATCGGGGAACCGCAGTTCATCGCCCGCCCCGTCGTGGACCTGCTCTTCCCCCCGGGGGCCCCGAGCCGGGTCCCGATCATCGCTGTCACGGGTACCAACGGCAAATCGACGACCTCCCGGATGATCGCGCACATCATGAAGGGTGCCGGGCGCACGGTCGGGATGACCACGACCGACGGGATCGTCATCGACGAACGGTTGGTCTACAAGGCTGACGCCTCGGGTCCGCGCTCTGCTCGAATGGTCCTGCAGAACCCGCGCGTCGACTTCGCGGTCTTCGAGGTGGCCCGCGGCGGCATCCTGCGCGAGGGCCTGGGCTATGACCGCAACAACGTCGCCGTCGTCACCAACGTCGCACCCGACCACCTTGGTCTGCGCGGCATCGACACCGTCGAGCAGCTCGCCGATGTCAAAGCCGTCGTCGTCGAGGCCGTCCCCCGGGACGGGTATGCCGTGCTGAACGCGGACGACCCGTTGGTGCGACGGATGCGCCGCAACTGCTCCGGCAGCGTGATCTGGTTCTCCTTGGCCTCGCCGGGCAGCAAGGTGCGCGACTTCATCGACGACCACTGCCGCCGTGGTGGCCGTGCGGTCATCCTCGACCCGACCGAGCGCGGAGACATGATCGTCATCCGGCACGGGCGACGGACCATGCAGCTCGCCTGGACCCATCTACTGCCGGCGACCTTCGGGGGCACGGCGATGTTCAATGTGGCCAACGCGATGGCCGCGGCCGGTGCCGCGTTCGCCATGGGTACCGGGCTTTACGAGATCCGGCAAGGACTGCGGACCTTCACGACGTCCTACTACCTCTCCCCCGGCCGGATGAACCTCGTCGACGTCCACAACGTCGAGGTCATCGTCGACTACTGCCACAACGCTCCTGGGATGCGCACCCTGGGTGACTTCATCGAGCGGTACACCGCGCCCAGGGCAGGGTCAGCAGAGCTCGGCCGGCCGTCCCGAATCGGTATGGTCGCCACTGCCGGTGACCGTCGTGACGAGGACATGCGCGAGCTCGGAGCAGCAGCAGCCGAGCACTTCGACGTCATCATCGTTCGCGAAGACCGCCACCTGCGGGGACGGCGTTCCGGGGAAACCTCTGCCCTGGTCGCCGAAGGAGCCAAGGCGCGGATGGCCCAGGGTCACGCCCGGTGTGTCCAAGTCGAGATCGTCCTCGACGAGACAGCTGCGGTACGGCACGCGATGACCCGCGCCAACCCCGGTGATCTCGTTGTCCTGTGCGTCGACGACCACGCCGGCGTCATGCAGGAGCTCGAGACGATGACCCACCAGGCTCAGCCCGGCACCGGAGGGGATCGCTGGATCGGTGACCCCGACCTGGACCCACCGGCGATGCAGCTGAAGATGGACGTCGATGCTTAGGCGGGCGCGGCGATGCTTAGGCGCGGCGATGCTTAGCCGCGGTGGGTGAGCTCGGTGGCATGTGCGGAGAGCTCGTCCCGGTAGCGTTCGACGTCAGCATCCGTCGAGGTCGCCGCGATGACGCCGAGCAGCCGGCCCAGAGCCCCGGCAGCGTCCCCAGCGTCGTGCTCGACGAGGGCGGCAAACGCCGCGATGCCCAGACTCTCCGGATGACGTTCCTGAGCGGCGACGACATGGCTCCGGGCTTCGTCAACGCGGCCCAGGTCGCGTAGCGCCACGCCGAGCTGGACCTGGCAGCGGTGACGATAGGGCTCGGTGAGCCCAGTGGCCAGTGCCTCTTCATACAGCGGAACCGCCTGCTCACTCTCCCCGGCCGCGTCGAGAACGCTGCCGTATTCGTAGGCCACCCTGGCGTCCCCCGGATGTGCCTGCCGCAGCACCGAGCCTTCAGCCAGCCGCGCCTCGGAGTCCGGCAGCGCCCACAGCCCTTCGATCCGCTCCTCGGCCTCATGCTCGCCTCTGGCGGCGATGACCTTGCGGCGGATGTCCTCATGCCCATCGGCGGTGCCCCCGGCCGCGAGGAGCCACTGCACGACCTCCGTGCGCTCGCTGTGACACATGACAGCCACGACGTCCCCCGGATCGGCCGAGGCAACGAGCGCGGACAACCCCTCGAGTTCGGTGGGGTGCGCCTCGGTCACGGCGACCCCGGAACGAGCCAGCCCCAGGTGGTACTGGTGCTCGAGATCCGCTGTCGTGCGGCCGCGCAGGTAGTGCTGTTTGTGCACGACGACGACGTGGTCGGCCCGACGGCCAGCGATCTCCCCGAGAGCCTGGAGGATGTCGTCAGTGCGGTCCCCGGCGGTACCCAGGGCAAGATGAACCCGCCCGCCAGGCGCACACAGGCCGCGAGCCACGTCGAGCAAGGCCTCAAGGCCGGCCTCGTTGTGGGCCAGGTCGACGATGACGGTCAGGACACCGGCTCCCGAGTCGTCCTCGTCGGGCACCGGAAGGGAGTAGACGTTCATCCGTCCCGGATTGAGCTCGGCGTCGGGGGCGAAAGTCCGCAGGCCCTCGACGACGGCAGAACGGGATATGCCCAGGCCTAGTGCCGCCGAGGTGGCCGCCAGGGCGTTGGCGACGTTGTGCTCCGAGAGACCACTGAGGGTGACCGGAGTGTCGACGACCCGGATGATCCGGTCTGTGCGACCGCCACCGAGGACGGTGATCCAACCGTCCAGCACAGTGCTGGCTCGGCCACCGCGGTCGAGTGCTTCGCGGATGGCCGGGGAGCTGGGCGACAGCGTGAACACCCACGGCCGGGCCTTGATCCCGGTGCGCATCGCCCACACCCTCGGATCGTCACCGTTGAGGACGACCCACCCCTGCGGTCGGGTTGCCCGGGTGATGATCGCCTTGACCTCGGCGAGTTGATCGACGGTGTCGATGCCGTGGGAGCCGAGATGGTCGGCAGTGACATTGGTGACGACGGCGACATCGTTGTGCGAGACCCCCAGCCCTTTGAGCAGCATTCCGCCGCGTGCGGTCTCGAGAATGCCCAACTGCACCCCCGGGCAGGCGAGCACCATCCGGGCTCCGCCGGGGCCGGAGTAGTCACCAGCCTCGACGAGCCGTCCCTGGTCCAGGACCCCGTCGGTGGAACTCCACGCGGTGTGCAGACCGGCCGTCATCCCGATGTGCGCCAGCAAACGCGTCGTCGTCGTCTTGCCGTTCGTGCCGGTCACCGACGCGACCGGGATCCTGGCGGTGATGATCCGGGCGGGTGGCCCGGAGGGAACCGAGGCAATGTCGGGGCCGCGAGTGGCCACCGACTCAGCGAGCGGCATACCCGCGAGCACGTCTTCGAGGGTGGGCCCGATGGCGTGTCCGAGGGCTTCGGCGCGCCCACGGTGCCGCCAGACATAGGCGGCGATGACCTGCTCGGAGGCCGACCCGGGGCGGCATCGCACCGCGAGCCGGGTCGTGCCCACGGCTGCCGATAGGGCCCGCACGACTCGTTCCACACAGCGCAGCAGCACCTGCTGCCGGGTCGCCGACCCTGGGGCCCCGGGGTGGCTCCGGCGCACCCCGACCTCCCGGCAGAGCGACGCCATCGTCGCCGAGTCGAGATTGAGCAGGCCCGGCAGCGCGAGGGTGACCTTGATGGCGGGTCGCGGGAAATAGAGGTTGGGTCCCTCAAGGACCCGCACCTCGTCGGTCCGGACTGCAGGGACTGTCGGGGCGGTAGGCCGATGGTCGCTCACGCCAGTGCAGCGTAGTCGTGGTTCAGGCGCCGATGGCGTGGAACCCTCCGTCGACGTGAAGCATCTCCCCGGTAGTCGCCGGGAACCAGTCGGAGAGTAGGGCGACGCACGCCTGGGCAGCAGGCACTGGGTCGTTGACGTCCCAGCCCAGTGGCGAACGCGTCGACCACGACTCCTCGAACCGCTCGAAACCTGGGATCGACTTGGCCGCGGTCGTGCGGATCGGCCCGGCCGAGACGACGTTGCACCGGATGCCCCGGGGCCCCAGGTCCCGGGCGAGGTATCGGTTGGTGGACTCGAAGGCGGCCTTGGCGACCCCCATCCAGTCGTAGACCGGCCAGGCCACCCGCGCGTCGAAGGTGAGGCCGACGACCGAGCCGCCCCCGGACATCAGCGGCAGCGCTGCCTGGGCGAGTGACTTCAGGGAGTAGGCGGAGATGTGCAGAGCCGTGGCGACCTCCTCCCAACTGGCCCCCATGAAGTCGAACGCACCTTGCGGGGCGAACCCGATCGAGTGGACGACGCCGTCCAGAGAGTCGACGTGCTCACCCACCCGGTCGGCGAGGGCGGCGAGGTCCTCGTCGTTGGCGACATCGAGCTCGATCACCGGGGGGGCCTGCGGGAGGCGGCGGGCGATCGTCGAGGTGATCTTCATCGTGCGGCCGAAGGAGGTCAGGACGACCTGTGCGCCCTGTTCCTGGGCGATCCGGGCGATGTGGAAGGCGATTGAGGAGTCCATGAGGACTCCGGTGACGAGGATCTTCTTGCCGTCGAGGAGCATCGGGTTCCCTTCGGGAGTGGACGGTGCTGGTTGTGTCAGTGGCTCAGTGGCCCATGCCGAGGCCGCCGTCGACCGGGAGCACGGCGCCGGAGATGTATGCCGCCTCATCGCTGGCGAGAAAGCGCACCGCTGCCGCGACCTCGTCGGTCGTCGCGAACCGGCCTGCGGGGATGGCGCTCTGGTAGGTCTTGCGGGTCTCCTCGGGTAGGACTGCGGTCATATCGGTCTCGATGAAACCGGGGGCGACGACGTTGGCGGTGATACCCCGGCCCCCGAGCTCCCGGGTGATCGAGCGGGCCAGACCGACCAGGCCCGCCTTGCTCGCCGCATAGTTGGTCTGTCCCGGGCCGCCGTAGAGGCCGACGACGCTGGAGATGAAGATGATCCGGCCCCGGCGCAGGCGGATCATGCCCTTGCTCGCCCGCCGGGCGCAGCGGAATGCTCCGGCCAGGTTGGTGTCGACGACGGACTCCCAGTCCTCGTCCGACATCCGCATGAGCAGCCCGTCCCGGGTGATCCCGGCGTTGGCGACCAGCACCTCGACCGGCCCGCCCAGCGCTTCCTCGGCGGCCGTGAAGGCAGCGTCGACCGATCTGGTGTCGGTGACGTCGCCGAGGACGCCGACCAGCCCCTGTGGTGGCTCCCCGGAGCGGTGGGTGACCGCAACCGCATCCCCGGCCGCTGCGAAGGACCGAGCGATCGCCAGACCGATCCCACGGTTGCCACCGGTGACGAGGACTCTCTTCGGCGCGGACATGGGGTCGAACCTAGTGCACTACCGACCAGTACCCGGTGAGCCGAGCGGACGACGAGAAGCCGCCACAGCCCGCGGCATACCCGCCACCGCCCCCGGCATACAGTGGACAGATGGGGCACACCCGGCGGGAGCACGAGGGCGTCGTCCAGTCGGTGACCACACTCGGCGAGTCGGCGGAGGTCGACCACGCCCGCCGCACCCGCCGCTACCTCATCACCATGGGCATACGGACCGCGTGTTTCATCCTCGCGTTCATTACCAACGGGTGGATCCGTTGGGTGTTCGTCGCCGGCGCCGTCGTGCTGCCCTATGTCGCCGTGATCCTGGCCAATGCCCGAGCTCCGCGGATCCCCGGCGAACTCGAGGAGCCCGACACCCCGCCGGACCACCAGATCGAACGCTGAAGCGCAGGGTTAGCCGCCGATCGCAGACATCGGGCGGTCCGGCTGGACGAACCCGGGGCCGTCGATGCCGTGCCCGGCCTTCTTCACCGCCATCTCGGCGACGATGAGGTCGGCAAGTTCCTCGTCGCTTGCACCGGCACGCATCGGGCCCCGCAGGTCGACCTCGGTGCGAGCGAAGAGACAGTTGCGCAGCTGGCCGTCGGCGGTCAACCGCACCCGGTCACACGCAGCACAGAACGGATGGGTGACACTCGCGATGACCCCGACCGTAGCCGGTCCGCCATTGACCAGGAAGCGCTCGGCGGGGGCACTGCCCCGCTCGGCGACCGGAGTGAGCCGGAAGCGGGTGCCCAGCCGGGCCAGGAGCTCGTCCTGGGTGACCATCTGCGCCCGCTGCCAGTGGTGGCCCGCGTCGAGCGGCATCTGCTCGATGAACCGGAGCTCGTATCCTCGGTCGAGACACCACTGGAGCAGGTCGGGTGCGTCGTGGTCGTTGAGCCCGCGCATCGCCACGGCGTTGACTTTGACCGGGCTCAGTCCCGCGTCGGCAGCCGCCTTGAGCCCGGCGATGACGTCGGTGAGCCGCTCTCTGCGGGTCAGACGGGTGAAGTTGTCGGGGTCGATGGTGTCGAGGCTGACGTTGACTCGGTCCAGCCCGGCTACCACGAGGGGTGCGGCGAGCCGGTCGAGACCAATCCCGTTGGTCGTCATCGCGATCCGCGGCCGCGGGGTGAGCTCGGCGATACCCCGCACGATAGTGGGAAGGGAACGGCGCAGCAGCGGCTCGCCGCCGGTGAGCCGGACACTGGTGACCCCCAGGCCCACGGTGATGCCGACGACCCGGATGATCTCGTCGTCACTGAGCAGCTCGGGCTTGCTCATCCAGTCCAGGCCCTCGGCGGGCATGCAGTAGGTGCACCGCAGGTTGCACCGGTCGGTGACCGAGACCCGAAGGTCGGTGCCGACTCGCCCGAACCGGTCGACGAGCCGCCGGGGCTGAGCAGTCATGGTGTCTGAGTCTACGTCTGCGACGAGTACCGTGCTGGGGTGTCCAGCGCCGCGATCTTTCGCCGACTCTTCACCGCGCGCTGGCTGGGCGCCCTGCTCGCCGCCGTCGTCTTCGCCGTGACGGCCTGGTTCCTCGGGCAGTGGCAGTGGGGCCGCCATGTGGCCAAGGTGGAGCGCAATGCCCGGTTGGACGCGCACTACCGGGCCGAGCCGGTGGAGGTGTCCACCGTGCTGACTAAGGCGCCTCTGCCCTTGTCCCAGCAGTGGATCCACGTCACCGCGACCGGCGCCTACCTCCCCCAGGATCAGCTTTACGTGCGCAACCGCCCCAATGACGGGGTCTACGGCTACGAGGTTCTCGTACCGCTGCAACTCACTTCGGGATCGGTGGTCCTGGTCAACCGCGGCTGGGTGCAGAACTCGCCACAGGGCGCCGACGTGCTGCCGCCGGTGCCACCGGCTCCGTCCGGGGAGGTGGCCGTCACGGGATGGGTACTGCCCGGGGAACCGTCGCTGGGTCGGCGACTGCCGTCCGGCCAGCTCGCCTCGATCAACGTTGCCGAGGCGAGCCGGGCCACCGGACTGGACCTGCTCGGCGGCTATGTCCTGCTGGATCACGAGAGGACCGCCTCGGGTGCCACCCCGCCGCGGCCGGCGCCACTGGCCCCACCGGATCGAAGCCTGGGCCCGCACCAGGCCTACGCCTGGAACTGGTGGCTCGTCATGCCGGCCGGTTTCCTGCTCATCTGGCTCGGCATCCGACGTGAGCTGCGCGAGGAGAACCCCCACCTGGTCAAGGCGAAGAAGCACCGGATCTGGGACGACGAAGACGAGTAGGACACGTGGCGCGCCGGCCCGCCGCCGTCTGACACCCGTGTTTCCGCTCACTACCCGTTCAGCCGCCGGCACCCGGCGTCACGCCCGATCCGAGGTCGGTCAGGACCCGGTCCCGCACCGCGCTCATCGGCCACACCGGAGCATCCGGACCGGGGTCCAGCCCCGGGGTCCACCCCCAGCCGGTGGTCCGGTGCAGGACCTGCGGGTCCGCGGTGATGAGCATCACTGGAACCTGGCGACTGGCCCCCGACGACGTCACCGGGCTCTTCGGCTGATGGTCACCCATGACCAGGACGACGAGGCCCGGATCGTCACTCGAGGCCACGAAGGAAGCCACGGCGCGCACGGCATACCCGATGGAGGCGGCATAGATGGCCCGGGATGGTGCCTGCGCGGCGACCGCATCCGGCGCGCGGGCCTCCGGGTGGGCGAACACCGATCCGTCACCCACGACGTCCCGGGGCAGCAACAGCGGCGGGGGTGACGTCCACGGATAGTGGCTGGACAGCAGGTCGATCTCGGCCATTACCGGCTGGTGTCCGGGCGCGAGTTCGCGGGCCGCGAACGCCTCCAGGGTGTATTGGTCCGGCATCGTCGCATAGCCGAAGCGCGGGCCGTGATAGCCGACGTCTGTGGAGGTGTACGCGGTGTCGAACCCGTAGAAGGATCGCCCAGCAGGCCAGGGGCGGTCGATGGCAGGCGCGTCGACGACGGTTCGCCACCCGGCAGCACCGAAGGCCCGGGTCAGGGTGAGGCGCTCGGCCGTGAGCAGCTGGTTGTAGCGCTGCTGGCTGTCCACCCACAGCCCTGACTGGACGGTGGCGTGGGCCAGCCAGCTCACGCCACCGAAGGTCGGAGATTCGAGATAGGCGCTGCGGGTGATGAACCCGGCCCTGCGCAGGTCCTCGTCGGCCTGTCCCAGTGCCGATCGCACGCTCGGAGCCAGCTCCGGATCGTCCAAGGCGACCCTGCCGTAGCTCTCCACGAAGACGAGGAGCACGTCCTTGCCGCGCAAACCGGACAGGGCAGCAGCGGCAGATCCTTCGGCGACCGGATCGGTGGCGATCTGCCGCGCGAAGATGGCGCGGTCGGCAAGGTCCCGCTGGAGGTGCCCGGCGGTGTCCGCCACCACCGCGCTCGTGCTCGCCGAGAAGAGCATCGATGCCGGGACCAGGCTCACCCCGGGCAGCGCCGTGGCCAGCACGGTCGCGGTCAGGGCCGGGAATACGATGGCGACAGTGCCGCGGTGCCGAGCCAGGGCAGTCATCGCCCGAGCGGTGGCCACCGGCAGCACGGCGAGGACGAGCGCAGCGAGCAGACCCACGACAACGACCACCAGAGCCGTCCAGCCTTGACCAATCCAGTCAGTGAGCACCCCGGCTGCCGATGGCAGGTAAGACCAGTCGTTGAGCATGTCGAAGGGCCGGAGCAGCACCAACTGGAACCCGGCGTCGAGGCCCTTGAGCAAGGTCAACACCCCGAGCAGCACCCCGAGTGCAAGCGCCACACCCCGACGGACCCGGCTGGGCAGGACGAGCGCCAGCACTGTGAGGACGACACCTTCGACCGGAATCCGCAGGAGGCCAGCCGCCTGAGTGCGGGCCGGGTCGGTGGGCATCACCAGCGCGGCCCAGACGACACACCCGGCCAGCACACTCAGCGCGGCGCTGACGCACCCTCCCTCACGGGCGGCCCTGACGACCCTTCCCTGCCGGGACGTGCCGGAGTCGGCCCGACCACCTTCCGGGCCGGTCTCGTGCTCGCCGGACGAGGACACTGCCTGCTTCCCTGACCTGTGTCTACAGTGGGGAGAACCCACAACCGATGTGAGTTCATTGTGCCGCCGGGTGCACGCACCTGCGGGTTTGAGCACCGGCCACGCAGGTGCCGCGGGAAGGGGCTGATGGTGCCGCACGACGCGCGGGCGTTCTGGCTTGCCGCACCGGGCCTCGGCGAGATCCGTCCTGGCCTGGTCGCCGATCCACGCCCCGGGGAGGTGCTGGTCCGCACCTTGTTCAGCGGGATCAGCCGCGGCACCGAGACACGCGTCTTCCGTGGGGGCGTCTCGGCCGGGGAGTATGCCGCGATGCGGGCGCCGTTCCAAGAAGGGGACCTCCCGGCACCGGTGAAGTACGGCTACCTCAACGTCGGACGCGTCCTGGCCGGCGACGAGGAGCTGCAGGGCCGAACCGTGTTCTGCTTGTATCCGCACCAGAGCCTCTACGTCGTCCCCACCGCTGCGGTGGTGCCGGTTCCACTCACTGTCCCGGCGCAGCGCGCGGTCCTCGCCGGGACGGTCGAAACCGCCGTCAACGCACTGTGGGACGGCGCCCCGATGGTCGGGGACCGGATCGGGGTCGTCGGTGCCGGGATGCTCGGCTGCACGGTAGCTCGACTCCTCACCCGGATCCCCGGGGTGCGGGTGAGCCTGTATGACGTGGACGACTCTCGGGCGGCCGTCGCCGATCGGCTCGGTGTCGGCTTCGAGCTCAGCACCGATCCGCTGGACACCGACCGGATCACCGCCGACCCGAGCAGACGCTGCGACCTGGTGTTCCATGCCAGCGCGAGTGCACCGGGCCTGAGGCTGGCCCTGGAGTTGCTTGCCGACGAGGGTCGGGTCGTGGAGTTGAGCTGGTATGGCGACACCTCGGTCGACGTGCGACTGGGCGGACGGTTCCACTCCGGCAGACTCGGCATCGTGGCCAGCCAGGTTGGCACGGTGGCCACGGCCCGACGCGGCCGGTACTCGACCCGTGACCGCTTGGCGCTGGCCCTGGACCTTCTGAAAGATCCCGCGTTCGACACTTTGCTGACCGGCACCTCACCCCTGGACGACCTGCCCTCGGTGCTGCCCCGACTCGCTGACGGCACCCTCTCGGCGCTGTGCCACACCATCAGCTATCCAGAGGGAGGGTGAGTGATGTTCACCGTGACCGTGCGCGACCACATCATGGTCGCGCACAGCCTAAGCGGAGAGGTTTTCGGCCCGTCCCAGCGGTTGCACGGCGCCACCTATGTCGTCGATGCCTCCTTCCGGGGCCCGGCGCTGGACGACGACGGGATCCTGGTGGACATCGGACGCGCAGGCACCGAGCTGCGTGATGTGCTCGCCGCACTGGACCGGCGCAACCTCGATGAGGAACCGGTGTTCGCCGGACACAACTCGACCACCGAGGTACTCGCCCGGCACATTGCGGACTCACTGGCCCAACGGGTCGACGCCGGCCGACTCGGCCCGGGTGGGCGTGAACTGACCCAGGTGGTGGTGACCCTGCACGAGTCACCGGTGGCCTGGGCGTGCTACGAGCGCACCCTGGGGTCGTCATGAGCGACCTGGTGCTCGACCGGGCGGTGTGTGCCACCGGGGATCCTCTCGGCCGGGTCGTGGTCGTCCTGCCCGGCGACGTCGACGACCCGGCCCGACCCAGCGGAGGCAACCGCTACGACCGGCGCACGTGTGAGGAGTTGCGCGCCTTGGGCTGGCTCCTCGAGGAGCGAGCGGTGCACGGCACCTGGCCGCACCCGCACCCAGCGACCCGCAAGGCTCTGGTCGAGGCCCTGACTCTCCACCCCCGAGAGCGGGAGGGCACATCGGTTGTGCTCATCGACGGGCTCGTCGCCGCCGGCGCACCCGACGTCGTCACCGTGGCAGCCCGGACCCGCCCCGTGGTCGTCCTGCTGCACATGCCGTTCGGACCGGTGCTGGCGTCCCTGGCGGCGGCAGAGCGGCTGATGCTCACTGCGGTCGCCGCCGTGGTCACGCCCAGCGAGTGGGCTCGACGGTTCCTCGTGGACAGCTACCAGCTGGCCCCGAGCCGGATCCACGTCGTGTCTCCGGGAGTGGACCGACCCTGCTGCGCAGGCCAGAGTGCACGGTCTGGCGCCACCGAGCGGACAGAGATGCTCTGCGTCGCGGCGGTCACCAAGGCCAAAGGTCTGGACGTCCTGGTGACCGCACTCGCCGAGCTGGCCAGATCGGCACTCGGTCAGGGATCCGCGCCTGGTACGTGGCGATGCACCTGTGCCGGGTCGTTGAAGATCGAGCCGGAGTTCGCCGCCGATGTGCGCGAGCGCGTCCGTGCTGCGGGCCTGTGCGGGCAGGTTCGGTTCACCGGAGCACTGGACACCGACACCCTCGCGACGGCATACGCCAGCGCGGACCTGCTCGTGCTGCCCTCGGTGACCGAGACCTGGGGGATGGTCGTCAGCGAGGCGTTGTCCTGGGGGATCCCGGTCGTTGCCAGTGACGTCGGCGGCATCCGTGAGGCCCTCGGCCAGGCCCCCGGGGGGATCCGACCGGGGCTGCTTGTCCGCCCCGGCGACCCACGCCAGCTGGCCGGTGCGCTCAGGCGTTGGCTCGGCGATCCCGCCCTACGGGAGCGTCTGCGCTCGGCAGCGCGGGCCCGCCGTCCGGACCTGTCGGGCTGGGACCGGACGGCCAGGCTGCTGTCCGCGGTCCTGACCAGCGTTCTGGCAGAACGAGTATCGTGCGACAGTTCCCGATGACCGCCACGTCCGAGCGCACCGACGACGTGCTGGACGACGAGGACTGCCGCCCGGTCCCCTACACGGTGCTGAGCTGCTCCATGTCGATGGACGGGTACATCAGCGGCCCGGACGGTGGGCGCCTGGCGTTGTCCAACTCTGCCGATTTTGACCGGGTGGACTCGGTGCGCGCCGCCTCGGATGCGATCCTCGTGGGGGCCCAGACCATCCGTGACGACAACCCCCGCCTGCTCGTGCGCAGCCCAGCCCGCCAGGCTGAGCGGCAGGCTCTCGGCCTGCCCCCGCACCCGGTCAAGGTGACGGTGACCAGCGGAGCGGAGCTGGACCGCGACCTGGCTTTCTTCACCACCGGCCCGGACCGGCTCGTCTACTGCCCGTCCGCCGCACTGGCAAGGACTACAGCCCAGCTCAGCGGGGTGGCCACGGTCATCGACGCCGGGAGGCAGGTGCGGATGAGCACCGTCAGCCGGGACCTCTACCGGCGCGGGGTGCGCCACCTGCTCGTCGAAGGCGGTGGTCAGGTGCACACCCAGTTCCTCGTTGAGGACATCGTTGATGAGCTGCACCTGGTCATCGCACCGGTTTTCGTCGGAGACGGCAGGGCCCCTCGGTTCGTCGGAGACGGCGCATTCCCGTGGCATCCCGCCTGTCGCGGTCGGCTCGCTGCGGTGCACCAGATCGGTGATGTCGCCCTGCTGACTTACGCGATGTCAGATCGGTTCAATGAGCACCACTACCGCTGGGGCACACCGTGATCCACTCGGCGACCCTCGTGGACCCTGCCTGGTTGGCGCTGCGCGGTCCGGCCGATGACCGGGCCCGCAGCGCCACCGGGGGTGCCCTCGCCGACGAGCTGGCCCGGTGGTTGCAGCGGCGCCAACGGGATATACCGGCGCGCCTCGTCGACGTCGGTGCCGGCACGGGCGCAGGCGCGCTCTGGCTGCGCCGGCGGATGCGCCTCCCCCAGCAGTGGCGCCTGCTCGACCACGACCCGGACCTGCTGGCCTTGGCGCAACCCGTCCGGCTCGGCTGGGCCGAACCGGTGGTCGCCGACCTGGCCCAGCTGCCCCGACTATTGGCGCAGGACCCCGCGGATGCGCTGACCTGTCAGGCACTGTTGGACCTGCTGACAGCGGATGCCTGCCGTGCGCTGATCGACGCTGCCATCCCCTGCCACGCCGCCGTCCTGGCCGGGCTCACCGTGACCGGAGAGGTCCGGCTCTCGCCGGCTCACGGTGATGACGCTGCGGTTCTCGCCGCGTTCAACTCCCATCAGCAGCGAGCCGGCCGGCTCGGCCCGACCGCCGGTTCCTTCACGGCGCGGACCCTGCGCAGCCACGGCTACACCCTCCTGTCAGCCCGCACCCCGTGGCGCCTTGGACCACCCGAGGAGGAGCTCCTCAGCGCCTGGCTGGCCGGGTACGCACAGGCGGCGGCCGAGCAGGTCCGGGCGGACCAGGGGCCGATCGCTCGTTGGCTCGCGGCTCGACTGCAGGACGCTCGGCGGGGCCGGTTGGTGGTATCGGTTGGGCACGTGGACCTGCTGGGTCTCCCACCGACACCGGAGCAGTAGCCGGGCTCAGGCACGACCGGCGACGAAGGCGATCTTGCGGATCCGGCCGGACCGAAGCCAGCTGCTCCAGATCCGGTGGGCCGTGAGGAGTTCGTCGATGCGCTGCTGCCCGACCTCGGCTGCGATCTCGTCGCGATGGCTGTCGAAGGCCGCCACGAGAGCCTCGACGACAACCAGCTGGGACCTGCTGTCATCCCGCCGCCAGGTGACGACGAGGTTCACGTCCTCGAGCATCGACTCGAGTTCGGTCATCACGACCGGCCACACCGTGTCCGCCTGCGGCATGGCCGCGCGCTCGGCTGTGCGCAGCGGCATCCCCTCCTCGACCGTCCCCGCGAACCGCCCCCCATGGTGTAGTGCGTCGGCGATGTGCCGAAGCAGTGTCGGTTTGTCCTCGAAGGCAAGGAGGGTCTCCAGCACCAGGACGACGTCATACTTCCCCGAGGGAAGCGGCGGGACGGTGGCGACGTCGAAACGACACGACAGCCCAACCGATCGCTCCCGGGCCAGCACGATCGCCGAGGGGCTCGCATCCACGCCCAGGTACCTGCAGCCCAACTCGCGAACCAGATGCCGCCCAGGTCCGCCCACTCCGCAGCACACATCGAGGACCGCCACCCCGGGACCGACACCGGCTGCACGAGCCAGGGAGAGGATGTCACTGGCGGTCATGAAGCTCTCCTGGCCGACGAACTCCCCCGGTGCGTATGCCGCTCGCCGAGCCCGAGCGAAGGCCCGGTCCAGGCGCCCGCGGTCGTCACCGCTCACCGCGCCGGGCTCCGGTGATGCCACAGCCAGAGAACGTCCCGGCCGAAGGACTCAGCGATGAGTCCGGCGCCGACGGCGAGCAGCACCGTCGTCGGCCGACGCGGCAGGACCTCGGCTGCAGCGACGGTGAGGGCGATCCCCTCCACGGCAGTGGCCACCTTGCGCCAGTGTCGTGTCGGAAGCTGGCGCGCCATCCACGGGCGAAGCCACCCCGCCACGCCGAAGGCATATCTCGCCAGGCCGGGGCCGAGCACCCACCATCCACGAGAGCGAGCACCGTGGACGCTCAGGGCGAGGATGAGGAACGCGTCGACTTCCCCGTCAAATCGAGCCCCGAACGCGGAGACAGACCCAGTCCGCCGGGCAACCGAGCCGTCCACCCCGTCCAGCAGCAACGCCACGACTGCCAGGGGCACCAGGGGCGCAGGCCGGGCACCTGGACCCGGTTCATCCGCCACGAGACCGGCCACGGCACACGCCAGGGTGGCCCTGGTGAGGGTGACCAAGTCCGCGGGCCCGGCCCGACCGGACCGGGTTCGGGTCAGCCCTGCAGCGACCGCCGCATTGAGTACGGCACCGGCCACGCTGGCGACCAGAGCTCCTCGTGCGCCCAGCCTGCCCGTGCGCGCCAACGAGGTGAGCATCAGGGCGTGCGCCAACGTGCCCAGGACCGCCGTTTGCGGCACCCCGAGGCCCGACCCGGTGCAGTCATCGACCATGCGGGCGCTTAGGAGTGAGGTGCAGGCGCGAACTGGGTCTCATAGAGCTGGGCATACATCCCACCGGCGACGAGGAGGTCGGCATGGGTGCCGCGCTCGATGACTTGCCCGGCGTCGACGACGAGGATCTCGTCGGCCTGTCGGATTGTGGAGAGCCGGTGGGCGATGACCAGCGCGGTCCGGCCGTGCAGGGCCGTGTCCAGCGCACGCTGGAGCTCGACCTCGGATTCGGAGTCCAGGTGCGCGGTCGCCTCGTCGAGGATGACGATCCCGGGCGCCTTGAGCAGCAGCCGGGCGATCGCCAGGCGCTGCTTCTCTCCACCGGAGAGACGGTGGCCCCGGTCGCCGACGACGGTGTCGAGTCCTGCCGGCAGCGAGGACACGAGCGGCCAGATCTGGGCAGCACGCAGCACCTCCTCCAGTTCGGCATCGCTGGCATCGGGTCGGGCGTACCGCAGGTTGCCGGCGATCGTGTCGTGGAACAGGTGCGACTCCTGGGTGACCACGCCGACACAGGAGTGCACGGACTCCAGGGACACCTCGCGCAGGTCGACCCCACCGATCCGCACGACGCCGCCGGTGGGGTCGTAGAGGCGGGCCACGAGCGCGGTGATCGTCGTCTTGCCCGCTCCGCTCGGTCCGACGAGCGCCACCATGGACCCGGCGGGGACGGTGAACGAGACGTCACGGAGCACCTCCCCCGAGCCGGCCCGGTCGCCGAGCGCGATCCCCTCGAGCGAAGCCAGGGAGATCTCGTCCGCCGACGGGTAGCGGAACCTCACCGTTTCGAATTCGATCCCGAGCGGCACGCTCTCCCCCCGGCGCCCGGAGGGCAGCAGTACCGGATGGGCCGACTCGGCGACCAGCGGCTCCAGGTCGAGGACCTCGAAGACCCGCTCGAAAGACACCAGCGCGGTCATCACGTCGACCCGGATGTTCGACAGTGCGGTCAGCGGCCCGTAGAGCCTGGCGAGCAGCGCGGTGAGCGCGAGTAGTGTCCCGATCGTCAAGGTGCCGTTGACCGCCATGACCCCTCCGAAGCCGTAGACCATCGCGGTCGCGACCGCTCCGACGAGGGTGAGAGCGATGAAGAACACCGCCCGGCTCGTCGCGATCCGGACCCCGACGTCCCGCACTCGACCGGCCCGCTCGGCATACTCCTCGTCCTCCCTGGCCGGGGACCCGAAGAGTTTGACCAGTAGCGCGCCGGCGACGTTGAACCGCTCGGTCATCCGGGAGCCGAGGTCGGCGTTGAGGACCATCTGGTCCCGGGCAAGTCCGGACAGGCGCTGACCCATGGCTCGGGCGGGGAGCAGGAAGAGCGGCACGAGGGCGATCGAGGCCAGGGTGAGCTGCCACGACAGCGAGGCCATCGCGGTGACCAGGACGGCCAGCGAGATGACGTTGCTCACCGCCGAGGACAACACCGACGTGAACGCCTGCTGGGCACCGAGGACGTCCCCGTTGAGCCGGGTGACCAGGGCTCCGGTCTGGGCTCGGGTGAAGAAGGCGATGGGTTGGCGGAGCACATGCCCGAACACCTCGGTGCGCAGGTCGTAGATGAGCCCCTCCCCGATCCGCGCGGACTGCCGACGCTGGACATAGACCACGACTGCGTCGAGTACGGCGATGGCGGCCACGACCAGGGCGGTCCGCACGACGTGCCCGGAGTCCTTGGTCATCACTCCGTCGTCGACCAGTGACTTCAGGAGCAGTGGTGAGGCGACGACGAGTGCGGCATCGAGGGCGACCAGGCCGAGGAAGACGGCGATCAGGTGACTGTAGGGACGAGCGTAGGACAGCACCCGGCGCGTGGTCCCGGCGCGCAACTCATGCCGGGTGACCTTCGCATCACGGGTCAGGCTGTGCATCATCTGCCAGCCCGACATGCTCATCGTGTCTCCTCGCTGCTCTCGAAGTATCCCGCGCTGTCAACTCACCGCAGGGCCCGGGCCATTCCCACTCTGGCACGTCCGGACCAGTGTCTCGGTGCCCATTTGTGGACCCCGGCTTCCGAGGGTGTAGCCGGACAGGCGACGATGGTGCCCGCGACCGGGCAGCCCGGCCGTGCCAAGAGCCCCGAAAGGTATGCCGTGAGTGCACCGAAGCAGCACAAGATCCTCCTCGACGAGAGCGAGATGCCGACCCGGTGGTACAACCTCCTCCACGACCTGCCGACCCCACCGCCCCCGCCGCTGCACCCGGGCACCGGGCAGCCGGTCGGGCCCGAGGACCTCTCGCCCATCTTCCCCATGGACCTCATCGCCCAGGAGGTCACCACAGAGCAGTACGTCGACATCCCCGAGGAGGTCCTCGACGTCTATCGCCTGTGGCGGCCCAGCCCGCTCTTTCGGGCACACCGGCTGGAGAAGGCGCTGGGCACCCCGGCCCGGATCTACTACAAGTATGAGGGTGTCTCCCCGGCGGGCTCGCACAAGCCGAACACCGCGGTCCCCCAGGCCTACTACAACGCCAAAGCGGGCATCAAGAAGCTCACCACGGAGACTGGTGCGGGGCAGTGGGGCACGTCACTGGCGTTCGCCTGCGCCCAGTTCGGTCTGGAGTGCGAGGTCTGGCAGGTGCGCGCGTCCTACGACGCCAAGCCCTACCGCAAGATGATGATCGAGACTTTTGGTGGCACGATCCACCCCTCCCCGTCGAACTTGACCCAGGCCGGTCGCGCCGCCCTCGCAGGTGACCCGCACTCCCCTGGCTCGCTCGGGTTGGCGATCTCCGAGGCGGTCGAAGTCGCAGCGCAGGACCCGAACGCGAACTACTCTCTCGGCTCGGTGCTCAACCACGTCCTGCTCCACCAGACGATCATCGGCGAGGAGGCACTGCGCCAGTTCGCGAAGGTCGACGAGGACGTCGACCTCATCGTCGGGTGCACCGGCGGCGGGTCCAACTTCGGTGGGCTCACCTTCCCGTTCCTGCGGGAGAAGCTCGCTGCTGGCGGCACCGGACCGGTTATCCGAGCGGTCGAACCGGCGTCGTGCCCATCACTGACCCAGGGCGTTTACGCCTACGACTTCGGTGACGTGGCCGGGTTGACCCCGCTCTTGAAGATGCACACCCTGGGGCACGACTTCATCCCGGACCCGATCCACGCCGGGGGGCTGCGCTATCACGGGATGAGTCCGATCATCAGCCACCTTTACGAGACCGGGCTCATCGAGGCAATCGCCAAGACCCAACGGGACTGCTTCGCTGCTGGGGTCCTCTTCGCTCGCACCGAGGGCATCATCGCTGCACCCGAGGCGACGCACGCGATCGCCGCCGCCATCGACGCCGCAACCGCCGCCACCGCCTCCGGCGAGGAGACCGTGATCCTCACTGCGCTCTCCGGGCACGGCCACGTCGACATGACCGCCTACGACGCCTACCTGCGCGGCGACCTCGTCGACCACACCTGGGCAGACACCGAGCTTCAGGAGTCGGTTGCCCGGGCCCTGACCCGACTGCCGGCGATCCCGGCCTGAGGGGCCGGCGTGGGCCTGAACTGGTGAGGTCCACGCCGCCCGTTCCGGCGAGCGTTCAGGCGGGCGCCGCCCGTTCCGGCGAGCGCGCCGCCGGTTCAGGCGAGGGCGACGAGATCGCGGTAGTCGCTACCCCACAGGTCCTCGACCCCATCGGGCAGCAGGAGCACCCGCTCCGGCTCGAGGGCGTCCACGGCGCCCTCGTCATGGGTGACCAGGACGACCGCCCCGCGGTAGGTCCGCAGAGCGCCAAGGATCTCGGCGCGCGACGCCGGGTCGAGGTTGTTCGTCGGCTCATCGAGGAGCAGGACGTTCGCCGAGGAGACGACGAGCAGTGCCAGTGAGAGTCGAGTCTTCTCTCCTCCGGAGAGGACCCGGGACGGCTTGTCGACGTCGTCGCCGGTGAACAGGAACGATCCGAGGACCTTGCGGACCTCGGTTTCACCCAGATCGGGCGCCGCGGACTTCATGTTGTCCAGGACGGTACGGGCCACGTCGATGTTCTCGTGTTCCTGGGCGTAGTAGCCGACCTTCAGCCCGTGCCCCGGCACCACCTCACCGGTGTCCGGGACGTCCACCCCGGCAAGAATCCGGAGCAGAGTCGTCTTCCCGGCACCGTTGAGTCCCAGGACGACGACCCGGGACCCGCGGTCGATGGCCAGGTCGACGTCGGTGAAGACCTCCAGGGAGCCGTAGGAGCGGGACAGTCCGGTCGCGGACAGGGGGGTCCGCCCGCTGGGGGCCGGGTCGGGGAAGCGCAGCCGGGCCACTTTGTCGCTGGCGCGCACCTCCTCCAGCCCAGCCACCAGCCGCTGCGCCCGACGGGCCATGTTCTGCGCGGCCACGGTCTTCGTCGCCTTGGCTCGCATCTTGTCGGCCTGGGCCATCAGGGCCGCCGCCTTCTTTTCGGCGTTGGCCCGTTCCCGGCGTCGGCGCCGCTCGTCGGTTTCCCGCTGGGCCAGGTAGGCCTTCCACGGCAGCGTGTAGATGTCAAGTTCGGCCCGGTTCGCGTCGAGGTGGAACACCTTGTTGACGACGACGTCGAGGAGTCCGACATCGTGCGAGATGACGACGAGGCCGCCCCGGTATCCCTTGAGATACTCCCTCAGCCAGACGATCGAGTCGGCGTCGAGGTGGTTTGTCGGCTCGTCCAGGAGCAGGGTCTGGGCACCGGCGAAGAGGATCCTGGCAAGCTCGATCCGTCGCCGCTGGCCCCCGGAGAGGGTCCCGAGGGACTGGGCCAGATGCCGTTCGGTCAGTCCGAGTGCTGCTGCGATCGATGCCGCCTCCGACTCCGCGGCATACCCGCCCGCAGCGGTGAACTCCGCGTCGAGCCGGGCATAGCGCGCCATGGCCCGCTCCTGTGCGCTCCCGCTGCGCTCCCCCATGGCCAGTTCAGCGGCGCGCAGGTCGGCGACGATGACGTCCAGCCCACGAGCAGAGAGCACCCGGTCCCGGCCGCTGACGGTCAGGTCCCCAGTGCGCGGGTCCTGTGGCAGGTGGCCGATCTGGCCGGAACGGGCGATCGCGCCGGTCGCCGGCAGGGTGTCGCCGGCTAGCGCACGGACCAATGTCGTCTTCCCGGCGCCGTTACGCCCGACGAGCCCGATCCGGTCCCCGGGAGCGACGCGGAACGTGGCCTCGCTCAGCAGCAGTCGGTGGCCGGCGCGCAGCTCGACCCCTTGGGCGGTGATCACGAGGACTTCCTGACGGGCAGTGCGGACGGGTGGGGTGCCAGCCGGGAGACGTGGGTTCGTGCAGACTCCGACCGGGACGGTCAAGGATACGACGTCCGCCGCGGGCTACTCTGGTGCGACCGCAGCGGCGCAGTCACGGTCGGATCCGGGAGGCCCGAACTCATGAGTTTCCACGAGGACGCCCGGCTCGACACCTCCCAGGTTGAGGCCCGGAGCGGGGGCGGCGGTCGCAACCGAGGGCCGATGATGGTCGGGGGCGGAGTCGGCGGGCTGATCCTCCTCGTCCTCGCCCTCACCCTCGGGATCAACCCCAGCGACCTGCCGGGCGGCGACGCGGTCACCGGGAACGAGCAGGGCGCCGGCCAGCTCGACACTGGTGGCACGAACGCCGACGCCCAGCTCAAGGACGAGTGCCAAAGTGGGGCACAAGCCAACACCAACGACCGTTGTCTGGTCGTCGGGACGGTGAACTCGGTCCAGGACTTCTGGGCCGCCGAGCTCCCTCGCCACGGTAAGACGTGGCGCCCGACGAAGACGGTGCTCTACTCCGGGTCCACCCAGAGTGCCTGCGGGACTGCGAGCAACCAGGTGGGCCCGTTCTACTGCCCCCTGGATCAGAGGGTCTACATCGACGCGTCCTTCTACCGGATCCTCGCCGAGCAGTTCGGCTCGAGTACTGGCACGCTGGCCAAGGAGTACGTCATCGCCCACGAGTACGGCCACGCCCTGCAGGACCAGTTCGGCCTCCTTGCCCGAGCCCAGCAGGACCCGCAGGGTCCGCAGTCCGGGGGGGTGCGAGTGGAGCTCATGGCCGACTGCCTGGCCGGGGTGTGGGCCAGCCATGCGAGTACGACGCGAGACTCCGCCGGCACGCCATTCCTCACTGGCATCACCCGGCAGGACCTCCTCGATGCGCTCTCGGCGGCGAAGTCGGTCGGTGACGACCACATCCAGTCCACCATGGGCGGTGGTCGGGTCAACCCCGAGAAGTGGACGCACGGCTCCTCCCAGGCCCGGCAGCGCTGGTTCCTCACCGGCTACACCTCCGGCGACCTGGGGCAGTGCAACACGTTCACTGCGGCGAACGTGGAGTGAGCCTCGACGCCTGAGCTGGCGGCGGGTGCGGCTCCTCGACGAGCACCCGGACGGCGCGTGCGCGGACCAGCGCGGTGTGCAGGACCGCGCGGGTCGGATCGGGCAGGTCCCACACATCGCGGCGCGGGACCTCCCGCAGGCCGCGCAGGCGTGGGTCGGCGAGCACCTGCCCGACAAGTCCGCGCTCTCCCCCGGTGAGCAGGGCTCCCGGGAGGTGACCGTGGAGCACCCGCAGCAGATGCTCGCGGACGGCACCGACGAGGGCGTCGGCCTGGTTGGCCCGGCGTCGCGCGAACCGCTGCTGCGACCAGCCCCCGGCCGCGGTGCGCGACTGCACGTGGCGCGACCCAACCTTGTGCGCAAGGAGGTTTCTGCCCTCGACCAGAGCCACGGCATACCCACCCCGCCGGATCAGGACCACCGCGAGCGGTGAGCACTCGAAGCGCTCAAATCCTAGGATCCGCTGCGGACCGTCAGGGTTGTTCTCCCGGAACCGGATGAGCCAGTCGTCGAGCCGATCCGGAGCGACCTCGACGACGCGGGTGCCCACCTCAGATGTTGAAGCCGAGCGCGCGCAGTTGCTCGCGTCCGTCCGCGGTGATCTTGTCCGGACCCCACGGCGGCATCCACACCCAGTTGATCCGGTGCGAGGCGACCAGCCCCTCCAGGGACTGCTCCACCTGGTCCTCGATGACGTCGGTCAGCGGACACGCCGCAGACGTGAGGGTCATGTCGATGACGGCGTGGCTCTGTCCGTCCACGGTGATCCCGTAGATCAGTCCGAGGTCGACCACGTTGATCCCGAGCTCGGGGTCAACGACGTCGCGCAGAGCCTCCTCGACGTCGGCCACCGTGGCCGGACTCGCTGTGCTGGTCGTGATGTCAGTGGTCGTGATGTCGGTCATGGGGTTCCTCTCTCGGTGGCTGCCGCCACATTGATCCCGGTGCGTTGCATGGCGTCGATGAACGCCATCCACCCAAGCAACGCGCACTTCACCCGCGCGGGGTATCGCGAGACGCCGGCGAGGGCGACCCCGTCACCGATGACCTCCTCGTCACCGGAATCGGCGCCCTTGCTCGTGAGCATCGCCTTCATCGCAGCGTAGGTCGTCAACGCCTCGGACAGGGGCCTGCCGATGA
>JBDIAO010000025.1:0-38867 GCA_039812375.1 Phycicoccus sp.
AGGTGGAAACCAAGCAGGTGGGGGATCGTGGCGATGAGTTCGCCGGGACCGCGGACGCGAGAGAAGTGGGCCATGCCGCAACTGTGCTCCCCGGCGGGACCAGCGCCTGTCGCAGAACCGGATCTGTGGACAAGCGCCATCTCGGCCCCGACCTGTGGATGACGGTAGCGGCCTGGGCGCGCAGGCCTGGGTCGTCAGTGCACGAGCGACGAAGGCACCGTCACCGGCGTGCCCACAGCGCCAGCCACGTGCGGACCTGGCTGCGTGGCGAACCCACGCCGGCTCTCCCATCCCAAGAAATCTTCGGTGACCGTGACCAGACCAGCAGCCAGCCAGGCGACAACCACTGCGTCATCGAGCAACCCCAGCGGTCCGAGAAGCGCCTCGGGCAGCGCGTCGAGTGGTGACACCAGGTAGACCAGAGCACCAAGCATGAGCGCCAACTGGGTCGGCCCGGCGCCGGTGTAGTCACGCCGCAGCATCGCGCGGACCATGCGAGGCAGGGAGATCACCCTGGTCATCATCGACGGCCCGCCGGGGCGGACTGCTGCCCGGAGGGCGCGGAACAGGTGGCGGAACATCGAAGTGGGCCTGCCGGCCATCGGGCTCCTCCATCAAGTGCGCCCGCCCGGGCGGGTGGGGTCCGCACCATCCAACGGGTGGGGTGCAGGGAGGATTCCTCACCCAGCCGTCGTCGGCCGACTCGTCACCCAGTCGTTATCTGCCGCCCCAGGGGTGGGAAGTCGCGTCGGGCAGTGCGCGCGACGCGATGCAGGAGCCACGTGTCCAGCCCTCCACCGATGGCGCCACCGACGAGGGGCACGGCCCGCCCGAAACCGGTCAGCGAGGTCCGGCCGGTGGTCATGAGGATCCGGAAGCCGATCGCCTTGTTGAGGACCACGAGCGCCGGGGCCGGGAGCTGTTGAGTTGCCATGCTCGTCAGGTGCCCACTGGGCCGGGTAACGCCAGCCTTGGCGAGCACGTCCCCGGCGTCGGCCCCGACGAGGCACAGCAGCACGGCGGAGCGGACGGGTGGCTGTCCGAGGTCATATCCCCGCAGGGCTGCGATGGATGCCGCCATCCGGGTCGCGAGCAGGTGGAAGCCTGCGACATTGGCCGGCAGGGACACGGGCAGGACGACGAACCCTCCGATACTGGTGACGAACCCGCTGGCCCCGCCCAGAGTCAGGTGAGCGCTGACAACCCGGTCGACCGCCTTCTCGGTGTCGCCACCGGAGCGGGCTCGGGCCCTGGCGACCACGGTGGCCGCGGAGTCGAAGGGGCCCATCCCGTCGATGCCGGCCGCCATGAGCCGCCCGACGAACCCGTTTGCCTGTGCTCCGTGCAACCCTTCGCTGTCGTTGTGGCGAGCCTGGTGGCGCACGCCCTTGTGGGCAAGCGAGCGGTCGTCGTGCTTGTGGCTGTCGAACACAGTGCTCCGCTCTCTGCGCCGGTCAAGCCCAGTGGCGCGGTGTGGTCGTAGGTGGCGGCGCCGGGCACGCGGCGTCGCCGTGCATCCGACGGACTCGAGACAGTCCTGCGCATCTTCCCACGCCCAGGACCTCCGCGGATGAGCCGCACTTCCCGTTACCTCCCCCGGACCTCACGATTTCGGGATGATCCCGAAACTCTGGGGACACCCCGGAAGGTTTCCGAGCAGTCGCCACGCTTTCGGGGTGTCACCGATGTCCTGCGAGATAGCCGGCGGGCTCAGCCCGGAGCCGGCGGGCTCAGCCCGGAGCCGGCGGGCTCAGCCCCCAGCCGGCGGGCTCAGCCCCCCAGAAGGAGCCGGCGGACGACGAGATCAGCGAGCAGCCGGCCCCTCCGGGTGAGGATGACACGTCGGCCCTCGACCAGCGCCACCTCGTCGACGAGACCATCAGCGGCCAACCCGGCCAGGACGCCACGTCCAGCCGCAGGCACCGTCGCCACTGCCAGACCCGCACGCAGCCGCACCCCCAGGAGCACCGCCTCATCGAGCCGCTGATCGGCGGTCAGCACTTCCCGGCCGGCCGCAGGCGAGACCCCCGAGCCCAGGCGGGCGGCATACGCCCGGGGATGCTTGACGTTCCACCACCGCACCCCACCGATATGGCTGTGCGCCCCAGGCCCGATCCCCCACCAGTTGGCCCCCCGCCAGTAGGCGAGGTTGTGTCGACTTCGCCCCTGCTGCGAGCGCGCCCAGTTGCTGATCTCATACCAGTGATACCCGGCCGCATCGAGGACCTCGTCCGCGAGTTCGTACTTCGCTGCCTCGTCGTCATCGCGGGGCCACGCCAGCTCCCCTCGGCGCATCCGCCGGTGCAGGGCGGTGCCCTCCTCGACGGTGAGCGCGTACGCCGAAATGTGGCCCGGATCGAGCTCCACCGCTGCATCGAGAGTGCATCGCCAGTCGGGCAGGCTCTCCCCCGGTGTGCCATAGATGAGGTCGAGGCTCGTCGCAAGCCCAGCACGTTGTGCTGCCCGCACCGCGATGCTGACCCGCGCCGGGTCGTGGGTGCGCTCCAAGGTGGCCAGGACGTGCGGGACGGCACTTTGCATGCCCATCGACACCCGGGTGAAGCCGCCATCAGCCAAGGTCGTCAGGTATGCCGCGTCGACGGAGTCCGGGTTGGCCTCGGTGCTCACCTCCGCCCCGTCGACCAGTCCGAAGCGCTCTCTGATGCCGTCGAGCACCCTGACCAGGTCTGCTGCCGGCAAGACCGTCGGCGTGCCACCGCCGAAGAACACCGTCTCCACCGCCGGGGTCTGCGCTCCGAGCACGTGCGCGGCGAGGTCGAGCTCGGCGAGGGCGCTGGCTGCGTAGGAGTCAGTCGTGGCACCCCGACCGAGCTCGGCGAAGGTGTAGGTGTTGAAGTCGCAGTAGCCACAACGGACCCTGCAGTACGGCACGTGGACATACACCGACAGGCTCGTCCTGGGCAGCGTTCCCAGGGCAGCGTCTGGGAGCTCGCCACTGGGCGGTCCCGGTTCTCCCTCGGGCAGGTGCGGCACCGCGCCATCGTAGGTCGATCACCGAGAAGGCCGACGCGACTGCGCGCTAGCGTGGGCTGCGTGCGTTTCCTCACCGATGCCGATGTCCGGACTGCCACCCCGCGCCTGACCGAGCTCGTCGACCTCGCCGAGGAGGGGCTTGTCGCTCTCGCACAGGGCCGTGCGGAGGTCCCACCGAAGCCGGCCGTGCACACCTCCCCGACGATGTTCGCCAACGCCATGCCCGCCGCATACCCACAGCGGAACCTCCTCGGCTGCAAGTGGATCAGCCTCGTACCCGACAACCCGACCCGTGGTCTGCCGACCGCGAACGGGCTCATGGTCGTCAACGACGGCACGACCGGTGTCCCGGTGTGCGTCATGGCGGCCGGTGAGCTTACGGCGGTGCGCACCGCCGCGGTCACTGGGGCCTGCGTGCGCCGGCTCGCCCGCACAGGGCCGGTGACGTTCCTCGGCGCGGGGGTCCAGGCTCGTTCGCACCTGCGCGTCTTGTCAGCCTTGGGGGTCCCCGAAGTGCGGGTGTGGGCCCGCCGTCGAGCAGCCCTCGACGAGCTCGTCCGGGATGCGGCACACCAAGCCCCCGCACTGACAATCATCCCGATGAACTCCGCACAGGCAGCCGTCCGAGAGGCCACGGTCGTCATCTCCGGCTTGACGATCGGACTGACCCAGACTCGGCTCTCACCGTCGTGGCTGGCGCCACAGGCATTGCTCCTGCCCCTGGACTATGCGAGCTCGGTCGGGCCCGACATCGCTGAGGCCGCGGACATGCTCGCAACCGACGACGTCGTCCAGTTCCAGGCGGTCCGGGCCGAACGGGCCAAGCTCGGCGACTACCCCACCCCCACGACGTGGACCGGACACGCCTTGACCGGACCACGCCCGGACGGCCTCGTCGTCGTCGTCAACCTCGGCTCGGCGATCGGCGACCTGCTCGTCGGGGACGCCATCGCCACCCGCGCGGCAGACCTCGGCTTGGGCACGGTGCTGCCAGGCACCTGACGAGCGAGCCCAGCTGCTCGACCCGCGACTGCGCTGCAACTGTGATGTCGAACCCGCTTACCATGACCCGGTGACGCAGAACCGCTGGATCGAACTCGACGGTGTCGTCAACATGCGCGACCTCGGGGGGCTGCCCACCCTCACCGGCGGGCAGGTCCAGCGCCGCCGGCTCATCCGCTCGGACAATCTCCAGGACCTCTCCGGTGACGATGTCCGTCACGTCGTCGAGATCCTCGGCGTGAGTGACATCCTCGACCTGCGCACTGAGACCGAGGTACACGTCGAAGGCCCGGGTCCGTTGTGGGCGGTGGAGTCGCTGCGTCACCACCACCACTCACTCGTGGGCAACCAGTTGTTCAAGGCTGCCGACGCGCTCGCTTTGAGGGAGCACACCGAGAGCCTCGCACCGAAGCGGGACGCGGCATTCTGGACTAACCATTACCTGGGCTATCTGACGGATCGTGGCGCCGCCGTCTCGGCGGCTCTGTCGGTGATCGCGACGTCGGGGGGTGCGACGATCGTCCACTGTGCGGCCGGCAAGGACCGGACGGGCACTGTCGTCGCGCTGGCGCTGGACGTCGCGGGCGTCGCCCACCACGACATCGTCGCCGACTACGCCTTGAGCGCCCAGAGACTGCCGCAGATCTTCGCACGCCTGCGCACCAGCGAGCTCTATGGAGCGGCGCTCTCGCGGCAGACCCTCGCCGACCAGGAGACCCACCCCGAGACTATGGCCGCGATGCTCAAGGTGATGACGGACAGCTTCGGCGGCACACCGGGCTGGTTGCGCGGGCAGGGCTGGTCCGCGGGTGACGTCGACAGCCTGCGCCACAGGTTGACCGCCCCTGGATCTTGACGTCCCGGCACGTCACCGAGTCGGGCGCTCGGTCACGTGCAGGGTGATGACCCCCTGGACGACGACGACGCCGTCGGTGCGGACCGCCCGCACGCGCACCGGGACCTCGCCGACGTCGACCCAGTCGGCTGGGTCCGTGTCAGCGGTGCAGAGGATGTCACTCGTCGCCTTCGCGGTGTAGTCCACGCTCATCCCCTTGGGGATCCACCGCCGGTCGTCCCTGACCGTCGACTCCGCGAGCAACCCCATCGCCGCCTCGAGGCCGTTACAGATCGCGATGACGTGCACTGTCCCGATGTGGTTGGTCACGGCCCGGCGCTTGCGGACGACGACCTCGGCGTGGTGCGAGCGCGCGTCACGGACCCACGGCCGCACACTGGCGAAGTAGGGAGCCTTGCGGGCGAAGAGAACCGAGAAGGCCAGTCGTCCGCCGGGCAGGGCGGTGAGCTTGCAGTAGAGGTCAGCGGTCGCCGTCACAAGGCGTTATGTTACCCACCGGTATGTCGTGTGCTCGTCTAGCGTGAGCAGATGCGCCCTGGTGTCCCCCGCGCGACCCCCGGTTTCCCGGAGCCGCGCCGTTTCGTGCCTCCGGAACCGTCCGAGCGTCCTACCCACCGGCGACGGGCGGTGCGTGTGTTCGTTCGCGACCCGGCCGGGCGGCTGCTGCTCTTCCAGGACTCCGACCTGGGGATGGACCCGGTCGTGCACTGGTGGGTCACTCCGGGCGGCGGGGTCGAGGAGGGCGAGTCGGACGTCGATGCCGTGGTCCGCGAGCTCTTCGAGGAGACCGGGCTGCGGTTGACCACCGCGGACGTCATCGGCCCGCTCGCCGCCCGACACGTCATCCACGGCTACTCCGACCAGGTGACCCTGCAGGAGGAGATCTTCTTCGCCGTGGAGGTGGCCCCGTTCGAGGTCGACACGAGCGGACACACCGCGCAAGAGCTTGAAGTCGTGCACGACATCCGGTGGTGGAGCCGCGCCGAGCTCGAGAGCCGTGAGGACGACGTCTGGCCCCGGTCGCTGGAGGCGCTGCTCGCACTGGCAGACACCCACGTGCCTGGGACACCCTCCCGTCGGCTGCCGCCGAGCGAGGAGTCGACGCTGCCGTCCTGACTGACCGGCAACCTCGATAAGTTCGGCGGTATGGCCTTCTTCGAACGGATCGACGCAACTCGGTTCGCGGCGACCGAGCACGTCAGTGGCGCTTGGGCGATCGACGAACAGCACGTCGCGCCGGTCCTGGGCTTGCTCGCCCATGTCGTCGAGACCGACCGGGATTCCCGCCGCGACGATGGTCCGGTCATCGGCCGTCTTTCCTACGACATCCTCGGCACCTTGCCGGTGGAGGAGGTCAGCACCCGAGTTCGGGTTCTGCGCGCTGGGCGGACGATCGAGCTCGTCGAGGCGCGAGCCGCCCACGGGGGCCGTGATGCCGTCGCGCTCCGGGCGTGGCTCATGGCCGAGCGGGACACAGCGACGTTGCGGGGCACCGCCTTCCCGTCGATCCCCGGCCCAGAGGAGATGGCTCGGATCGATCCGGGTCAGCGCTGGCCCGGCGGCTTCATCTCCTCGGTGGACGTGCGCCGCTGCCGTCTCGAACCCGGCCGGGCCGCATTCTGGGTCCGCTCGCAGCAGCCACTTCTCGAGGGCGAGCCGGTCGGTCCGCTCGCGCACTTCACCCGGCTGCTCGACATCGCCAACGGCATGGCGGTGCGCGCGGACCCGCACCTGGTGCACTTCCCCAACCTCGATCTGACGGCGCACTTCTTCGCCCAGCCGGCGGGCGAGTGGGTTGGCTTCGACACGACGGTCTCGTTCGGGTCCGCGGGCATCGGCCTGACCTCAAGCGTGCTGCACGACAGCGCTGGGCCGGTCGGCACGCTCAACCAGATCCTCACCATCCGGCCACGCGGATCCTCAGCGACCCGGCCACCCAGTTCCTGAGCGGGACTTGCGGATCTACTTCTTGGCCTTGTCCGCGCTTGATCCGTCGCTGGTCAGGGCCGCGATGAAGGCCTCTTGCGGGACCTCGACGGTACCGATGTTCTTCATCCGCTTCTTGCCCTCCTTCTGCTTCTCGAGCAGCTTGCGCTTGCGGGAGATATCCCCTCCGTAGCACTTGGCCAGGACGTCCTTGCGAATGGCCCGGATGTTCTCCCGGGCGATGACCCGGGCCCCGATCGCGGCCTGAATGGGCACCTCGTACTGCTGGCGCGGGATGAGTTGCTTGAGCTTGCCGGCCATCATCACGCCGTAGGCGTAGGCCTTGTCCTTGTGCACGATCGCGCTGAAAGCATCAACGGTCTGGCCCTGGAGGAGAATGTCCACCTTGACCAGGTCGGCGATCTGGTCGCCGTCCGGCTCGTAGTCGAGGGAGGCGTAGCCCCGGGTGCGGGACTTGAGCTGGTCGAAGAAGTCGAAGACGATCTCGGCCAGGGGCAGGGTGTAGCGCATCTCGACCCGCTCCTGGGAGAGGTAGTCCATCCCGCGCAGGGTCCCCCGCTTGCCCTGGCAGAGCTCCATGATCGCGCCGATGAACTCACTCGGCGCCAGGATCGTCGCTCGCACGACCGGCTCACGGACCTGCGCGACCTTGCCGCCGGGGAACTCGCTCGGGTTGGTGACGACGACGGTCGCGCCGTCCTCCATGATCACCTCGTAGACGACGTTGGGCAGGGTGGAGATGAGGTCGAGACCGAACTCGCGCTCGAGGCGCTCCCGGACGATCTCGAGGTGGAGCAGGCCGAGGAAGCCGCACCGGAAACCGAACCCCAGCGCCGCGGAGGTCTCTGGCTCGTAGGCCAGGGCCGCGTCGTTGAGCTTGAGCTTGTCGAGGGCCTCGCGCAGGTCCGGGTAGTCGGACCCGTCGATCGGATAGAGACCGGAGAAGACCATCGGCTTGGGGTCGCGATAGCCGCCGAGGGCATCGGATGCCGGCTTGGCGGCATTCGTCACCGTGTCACCGACCCGGGACTGGCGCACATCTTTGACCCCGGTGATGAGGTAGCCGACCTCGCCCACCCCGAGCCCGTTCGAAGGGACCGGCTCGGGGCTGATCACGCCGATCTCGAGCAGCTCGTGGGTGACCCTGGTCGACATCATCGCGATCCGCTCGCGCGGGTTGAGGTTGCCGTCGACGACCCGCACATAGGTGACCACGCCACGGTAGGTGTCATAGACCGAGTCGAAAATCATTGCTCGGGCCGGGGCATCCGGGTCACCGACCGGGTGCGGGAACTGCCCGACGATCTCGTCGAGCAGCGCCTCGACTCCCTCCCCGGTCTTCCCGGAGACCCGCATGACGGCGTCCGGGTCGACTCCGATGAGCCCGGCGAGCTCCGCGGCATACTTCTCCGGTTGGGCGGCGGGTAGGTCGATCTTGTTGAGCACCGGGATGACGTGCAGGTCGTTCTCCAGCGCGAGATAGAGGTTGGCCAGGGTCTGCGCCTCGATGCCCTGGGCGGCATCGACGAGCAGGACTGCACCCTCGCACGCGGCCAGGCTGCGGCTGACCTCATAGGTGAAGTCGACGTGTCCGGGGGTGTCGATCATGTTGAGCGCGTAGGTCACCCCGTCCAGCTCCCACGGCATCCGGACGGCTTGGGACTTGATCGTGATGCCGCGTTCGCGCTCGATGTCCATCCGGTCGAGGTACTGCGCCCGCATGCTCCGGTCGTCGACGACCCCGGTGAGCTGGAGCATCCGGTCGGCGAGGGTCGACTTGCCGTGATCGATGTGGGCGATGATGCAGAAGTTGCGGATCGCCTCCGGCGGCGTGGCATGGGGTTGCAACGCGGTGCGGGCACGGGGGGACACGGGTGTCGTCGCCTTCGGGTCGGCTCGTCGGTGGTCGAGACGGGGTGGTCGGGGTGGGATGGTCGGGGCCCGGCGGTCAGGATCCGGGGAGGGTCCAGTCTCCCATGGTCACCGTGCGGCGGTGTATGCCGCCAACCGGCTCATCGCCTCGTCGCAGTCGGCGGTGCTGCCGGCGAAGGAGAGCCGGAACCATCGTGACCCGTCGAGCGGAGAATCGACCTGCACTGCGTGCGGGGCGAAGTCGATCCCGGGAGTGAGCGCCACCCCGGTGGCATCGAGCACCTCGCGGCACCAGGTGAGCGAGTCGCCGGTCAGGTGGGCGATGTCACCGTAGGCGTAGAAGGCCCCGTCGGCCGGCGCCCACGTGCGCACACCGAGCTCCGGGAGCCGGGAGAGCACGAGGTCACGGTTGGTGGCGTACCGGCGCACGTGGCCGTCGAGCTCGACCTTCGCCTCCGGGCCGAATGCCTCGACCGCGGCGACCTGGGCCAGCGCCGGGGCACAGATGTTGAGGTTGCCGAGGAGCAGTTCGACCGGGCGGACCAGGGGTGGCGGCAGCAGGGCCCAGCCGACCCGCCAACCCGTCATCGAGTAGTACTTCGACAGCGACCCGACGACGACCCCGGCGCGCGAGGTCCGCCAGGCGCAGGATGCGTCGGTGCCATAGGTGATCCCGTGGTAGATCTCGTCGCTGATCAGCAGGACACCGTGTTCCTCGCACCAGGTGGCGATGGCGGCCAGCTCGGCTGCCGCGATAACCGTGCCGGTCGGGTTGGCCGGGGAGGCGATGATCAGACCCTTGGGGATCCCGTGCTCAGCGCTCCACTCCGCCAGCATCGCCAGCGTGGGCTGGAAGCGAACCTGCGGGCCGCAGTCGAGCTCGACGGGGCGGCAGCCGAGGGCCTGGAGGGTGTTGCGGTAGGCCGGATAGCCCGGTCGGGTCATCACGACGGTGTCCCCGGAGTCGAAGGCGGCCAGGAAGATCGCCGTGAACGCGGCCGACGAGCCGGTCGTCACCGCAACCGTTGCCGGGTCGACCTCGATGCCGTAGGCCTCGCCGTAGTGCCGCCCGATGGTCTCGCGCAGGGCGGCGACCCCCAGGGCGTCGGTGTAGCCGAACGGGTCGTTCGTGGCCAGCGCCCGGGTCGCGGCCTCGCGCACCGCGCGCGGGGCGGGGGTGGAGGGCTGCCCGGCGCACATGGTGATGACGTCACCGTGCGTGCGGCCGCGTTCGTTGGCGGCCTTGAGCAGCTCCATGACGTGGAAGGGCTCGACGGCGCCGCGCCGGGAGATCGGGGACGAGGTCACGTCGCCATCCTGCCCGACTCGGTACCGCTACGGTGACTCCTGTGCAGCCACGTGGCCTCCTCAGTCTGCTCCAGGGTCTTCTGCGGGGGCGACAGGCGCCAACTCCGACCCCGATTCCCGCGACCGGTGGTGCCGCGACGTATCCGGGCGACTATCGAGGCGCGTTGGACTTCGAATACGACCCGCATCCCGATGGGCGACCTGACCCGGGCGAGATCGTCTGGACGTGGGTGCCCTTCGAGGAGGACCACACCCAGGGCAAGGATCGCCCGGTCCTGCTCGTCGGCTGGGACCGACCCTGGCTGCTCGCCCTGCAGCTGACCAGCAAGAACCACGCCCGCGACCTCGCCCAGGAGCGCGCGGCCGGACGGCTCTGGCTCGACATCGGCGCCGGCTCCTGGGATCCCCAGCGCCGGCCGAGCGAGATTCGGGTCAACCGGGTCATCCGCGTCGACCCCACCGCGATCCGGCGCGAGGGCGCAGTCCTCGACGCGGCCGTCTTCGCCCGGGTCGCGCTGGCCGCACGCACAGTTCGTCGCTGACCGCCCGACACACACAGGGGACCGCCCGACACACACAGCGGACCGCCCGACACGCACTGCGAACACGACGACGGGCCGGTCCCCCGGGTGGGATGCCGGCCCGTTGTCGAAGCAGGATGCCGCGAGGTGTCAGAGTGTGGCGGCCCGCTTGGCCATGGCCGACTTCTTGTTGGCGGCCTGGTTCTCGTGGATAACGCCCTTGCTCACGGCCTTGTCGAGCTTCTTCGACGCGTGCTTGAGCGCCTCGTTCGCCTCGTCGACCCGGCCGGCGTCGGCAGCCTCGCGGAACCGGCGAACGGCGGTCTTGAACTCGCTCTTGATCGCCTTGTTGCGCTCGGTCGCCTTGCGGTTGGTCTCGATCCGCTTGATCTGGGACTTGATGTTCGCCACTGGTTATTTCGTGCTTTCTGGTTGGGTCGGTATGCCGTTGAGGGCGGCAGAGTCCTGCGGGACCGGGCGTGGGGCACCCGTGGTTGCAGGGGCTCTGGGTTGCGCTTCGCGGCGCGCACGACCTGAGCGCGCACGCAAGGAGCGAATCTATCAGTGGCTTCGTCCCTCGGCCAAACGCCCCCGGCAGTCAGGCTCCGCGAGCGGAGGCAATCGCCAGGATGGCCTTTTCGACCGCATACACCGGGTCCCGGCTGACCCCGGCCCCGAGGTCGCCTCCCTTCACGGCGTGGTCTGCCGCAGCCAGAGCGTGCACGCAGCGGGCCAGGCCCTCCGCGCTCCACCCGGACAGGGCGCGGCGCGCCTTGTCGACCTGCCAGGGGGCCATCCCGAGCCCACGGGCCAAGTCCGCGCTACGGCCGGGACCGGCAGAACCGACCTTGACGAGCTGACGAACCTGCGCGGCGAGGACAGCCACGATGGGCACCGGGTCCACCCCGACGGCAAGTGCATGCCGGAGCAGGCGCAGCGCCTCACCGGTGTCGCCGGCCAGAGCGGCGTCGGCGACCCGGAAGCCGGTGGCCTCGACCTTCCCGCCGTGATAGGTCAGGACCACCTGCTCATCGATAACGCCGGTGGTGTCCTCGACGAGTTGCTGGCAGGCCGCGGCGAGCTCCCGAACGTCTTTGCCGACCGCCTCGACGAGGGCGTGCACCGCCTGGGGGGTGGCCTTGCGGTGCCGCCGGCGGATTTCGTTCATCGCGAAGTCGGCTTTGTCCCGTTCCGTGCGCACCGCGGGAGCCTGCAGCAGTCTGCAGTGGGCCGTGCGCATCGCGTCGACGATCCGTCTGCCCCGTTGGCCCGACCGGTGCACCACGATGAGGGTGAGATCCTCATCGATGCCGTCGAGGAGAACCGTCAGATCCTCGATGAGCGCATCATCTGCCTCGTCGAGGTCGTGGACGACGAGGGCACGTGGCCCGCCGAAGAGCGAGGGGCTCGCCTCGATGGCGAGCTGTCCCGCGGCATACCCCGGCGGATAGGTGTGGGTCACCTCGAGGTCGGGGGCATCGAGTCGGAGTTCGTCGAGTGTTGCCGCGACGGCGCGCTCGGCGAGCACCTCCTCGGGTCCACTGACGAGCACGAGTGGTGGCACCCGTCGGTCGGTGGTCATGACCGCAAGCCTCGCACGCCCGGGTGACCCTCTCCCCCGCTCATGGTGCGACGTGCTGGGTTGTCGGGCGCTCACGGGGTCCGGCAACCGGCAACGGTGCCGCGGCCCCGGCATCAAGGCGGCCCAGCGCACGGAGCACGAGATCTCGGTCCGTGGTCGGCCAGAAGGGCGGCAGCGAGCGCTGCAGGAAGCCGGCATACCGCCCGGTCACCATCCGCGAGTCGAGGAATGCGACCACCCCTCGATCATCACTGCGACGGATCAGCCGGCCCGCACCCTGTGCGAGTCTGAGGGCTGCATGCGTTGCCGAGACGGCCATGAACCCGTTCCCGCCGCCTTGTTGGACGGCACGGGTTCGAGCCGAAGCCAGGGGGTCGTCCGGGCGCGGGAACGGGATCCGGTCGATGAGGACGAGCTGGCAGGCGCTGCCGGGGACGTCCACGCCCTGCCAGAGTGAGAGCGTCCCGAACAGACAGGTGCCCGGCGTGGTTGCGAAGGCACGCACCAGCGTGCCGAGCTGGTCCTCGCCCTGGCAGAGCACGTCCAGACCCGCGTCGTTGCCACCGGACTCCAGCCGGGACCGCAGTTCCTCGGTCGCGGCGCGGGCAGCCCGCATCGAGGAGAACAGCCCCAGGGTGCGCCCGCCAGCGGCCCGCACGAGCGCCTCGATCTCGTCGAAGACCAACGGGCTTGGACCATCACGTCCGGGCGCGGGCAGGTGGGCGGCGACATAGGCGATCCCCTGCGCGGGGTAGTCGAACGGAGACCCGACGTCGAGGCCTTGCCAGCCGGGGGCGTCGGCACCGCGCAGCCCGACGCTCGAGGCGATGGCGTCGAAGCTCCCGCCGAGCTCGAGCGTGGCTGAAGTGAGCACGACGGTACGCTCACTGAACACCTTGTCCCGCACGAGGATCGCGACGCTCATCGGCGCCACCTTGAGAACGCTCCCGCGCCGCTGGTCATGGTTGACCCAGATAACGTCGAGTTCGCGCTCCTGCAGGAGCCGGTCAGCCACGTCATAGATCTCGCCGACGGCGGCGAGCGCAACCTGGCTGGTACCGTCCGCGGGTTTGTCCTTGGTCGGGGTCAGTTCGGACAACACGGCGCGGGCGCTGTCCCGCACCATGGACACGGTCAGGACGAGCGAGTCGGGGAGTCCGTGCTCGAGCCGGCCCTCGGACAACGGGGCGAGCGCATCGGCCAGTGCGGCACCGCCCTGACCGAGGGGGTCGGAAGAGTCGGCCCGACGCGCCTTGCGCGCCGCTGCAGCGACCATGCCCGCGCCCAGCTCCTCGGTGACACTCGAGGTCACCCGGTCAACGAGTTCGTGGGCCTCATCGACGACGAGGAGGTCGTGCTCGGGGAGCATGACCCGTCCCTCGAAGGCGTCGATCGCCATGAAAGCATGGTTGGTGACGACGATGTCGACGTCGTGGGCGTGTTGCCGCGCCCGTTCGACGAAGCATTCGGCGCGGTGAGGGCACCGACCGCCGAGGCACTCCCGGGCGCTTACCGACACCTGCCGCCAGGCCCGCTCGGAGACGCCGGGGATCAGGTCGTCACGGTCTCCCGAGACAGTCTCGTCGGCCCACTTCCGCAGGCGCATCACCTCCGCACCCAGTCGACCGGCCTGCGCATCGACGGCCCCCACGGACAGGAGGCCGTCCTCCTCGTCGTCGGGAAATCCCCCATCGAGCTTGTGACGGCACAGGTAGTTGCGTCGGCCCTTGACCATGGCGAACGTGGGGCGACGGGCCAGATGGGGTTCGAGCGCGTCGGCGAGCTGAGGCAGGTCCCGATCGACGATCTGGGCCTGCAACGCCAGGGTAGCGGTGGCGATGACAGCACACTGCCCGGTGGCCATCGCGTGGTGCACTGCGGGCACGAGGTAGCCCAGCGACTTGCCGGTGCCGGTTCCGGCCTGCACGAGGAGGTGCTCCTGGTCGGCGATAGCCTCGGCGACGGCGTGCGCCATCCGCACCTGCCCGTCGCGGATGCTGCCACCGATGCCGCTCACGGCGGCATCGAGGAGTGCGTCGAGAGTCGGGTCGGGCACCGCGCCAGCGTATGCCGTCCTCGCGACGACGCCGGACGTCACCGCCGTCCGGCGGTCCACTGGTCCAGGTCACCGTCACCTGGCGGTCGCCACTGCGTGACCTTCACCCTCGGCGGACTTGCAAACGGACCCGGTGCCCGTCGGTGAGCTCCACCTCGGTGGTGCCGTCGCCGACGGTGAGGTCGTCGAGGTTCATCGCCACCTGGAACTCGATGGCCAGGGTCTCGCGGGAGACGAGGTCCCGATGGTCCAATGCGGCCCGCCACACCTGCTCCCCGGCCGCGATCGTCAGGACGATCCGGTCGCTGACGTCGAGACCGGCGTGCTTGCGGGCGTCCTGGACCGCGCGCACCAGATCGCGGGCCAGTCCCTCGGCTGCGAGCGCCGGAGTGACCTGCGTGTCGAGCACGACGAACCCCCCGTGCGGCAGCATCGCGGTGGCTCGATCCTGCTCGCCGTCCGCCGCGACGACCGTTTCGAGGGTGTACTCGCCCTCGAGCAGGGCCAGCCCGCCCGCGGTGACCGTGCCGTCTTGACCGAGCGACCAATCGCCGCTCTTGGATCCCTTGATTGCCTGCTGGACGTCGCGCCCGAGCCGGGGGCCGGCGACGCGGGCGTTGACGGTGAGCTTCTGGCTCACGCCGAAGTCAGCCTGCTCGGCGTCCCCGACGTCGAGGAGGGTCACCGCCTTGACGTTGAGCTCGTCGGCGATGATGTCGGTGAAGGGGGTCAGGGCGTGCGCGTCGGCGACGACAACGGTGAGCTCGGCGAGCGGGAGGCGGACCCGCAGCTGCTGGGCCTTGCGCAGCGAGGAGCCGGCCGAGCACACCGCGCGCACCTGGTCCATCGCCGCGACGAGCGCGTCGTCGTGCGGGAGGTCGGCGGCATCCGGCCAGTTGGTCAGGTGCACCGAGCGCCCACCGGTCAGGCCGCGCCAGATCTCCTCGGTGACCAGCGGCAGGAGTGGGGCAGCGAGACGGGTGAGCACCTCAAGGGCCGTGTAGAGCGTGTCGAAGGCGGCGCGGGCCCCGGCACCCCGGGCCCCGGCACCGTTGGCCCCCGCACCCCGGGCCCCCGAGGCGGCATTCAAGGACTGGGCACCGGTGTCCCAGAAGCGTTCCCGGGAGCGGCGGATGTACCAGTTGGTCAGCACGTCGACGAAGCCGCGCAGCGAGTCACTGGCCCCGGCGATGTCGTAGCGGTCCATCTGACTGGTCATCTCGGCGACCAGGGCGCCCAGTTTGGCGAGCAGATAGCGGTCGAGCGGGTCCGGTGAAGAGGTCGAGGCGGATGCCGTGTACCCGGCCCCGTCGTCCATCGCGTTCGCGTAGAGGGCGAAGAAGTACCACGAGTTCCACAGCGGGATGAGCACCTGGCGCACCCCCTCGCGGATGCCCTCTTCGGTGACCACGAGGTTGCCGCCGCGCAGGATCGGGGAGGACATCAGGAACCAGCGCATCGCGTCGGCGCCGTCGCGGGCGAAGACCTCGGTGACGTCGGGATAGTTGCGCAGCGACTTGCTCATCTTCTGCCCGTCGTTGCCCAGGACGATGCCGTGGCTGATGCACGACTCGAACGCGGGCCGGTCGAACAGGGCGCTGGCCAGGATGTGCAGGGTGTAGAACCAGCCACGGGTCTGCCCGATGTACTCGACGATGAAGTCACCGGGGAAGTGGTGCTCGAACCAGTCGGCGTTCTCGAAGGGGTAGTGCACCTGGGCGAAGCTCATCGAGCCGGAGTCGAACCACACGTCGAGGACGTCCTCGACCCGGTGCATGGTCGAACGCCCGCTCGGGTCGTCCGGGTTGGGCCGAGTCAGCTCGTCGATGAACGGGCGGTGCAGGTCGGGCTCGCCCTCCCGGTTGCGCGGCAGGCGCCCGAAGTCGGCCTCGAGCTCCTCGAAGGAGCCGTAGACGTCGATCCTCGGGTACGCCGGATCATCGGAGCGCCACACCGGGATCGGGCTACCCCAGAACCTGTTGCGCGAAATCGACCAGTCGCGCGCGTTCGCCAGCCACTTGCCGAACTGGCCGTCCTTGACGTGCTCGGGCACCCAGGTGATCTGCTGGTTGAGCTCGACCATGCGCGCCTTGATGGCGGTCACCTCGACGAACCACGACGAGACGCCCTTGTAGATGAGCGGCTGCCGGCAGCGCCAGCAGTGCGGATAGGAGTGCGCATAGCTCTCCTGGCGCAGCAGAACCGTGCCCGGCGAGACCGACCCGGCCCTCTGGCCGCGGGTGGCCTTGCGCAGGTCCGCCAGGATCGGGGCGTTCGCGTCGAAGACGAGCATCCCTTCGTACTCCCCCACCGGCGCCGTGAAGCACCCGTCGGGACCGACCGGCATGACCGCCTCGACCCGCTCGCGGTCGGTGACGACCTTGTCGTCCTCACCGAAGGCGCCGGCGGTGTGCACCAGGCCCGATCCGTCGGTCGTCGTGACGAACTCGGCGGCCACCACCCGGAAGGCGTTCTCGTGACCGGCGTAGTAGCTGAACGGGGGGGTGTAGCTGCGCCCGACGAGGTCGGCGCCCTTGAGTCGCTGCACGACGAGAGGGGCGACCTCCCCCTTGGCGTCCCCGGTGAGCTCCTTGGCGTAGGCGGACATGAGCGCCTCGGCCAGGACGTAGCGCTCCGGGGATCCGGTCGGCACCGAGGACTCGACGACGACGTAGTCGATGTCCTCCCCCACCATGACGAGCAGGTTGGCCGGCAGGGTCCACGGGGTCGTCGTCCACACCAGCGCGAGCTCGCCGGTCGACAGGCGCACCCCGAGGGTGACGGCCGGGTCTTGACGGATCTGGTAGACCTCCTCGTCCATCCGCAACTCGTGGTTGGACAGCGGGGTCTGGTCGTTCCAGCAGTAGGGCAGCACTCGGAAGCCCTCGTAGACCAGGCCCTTGTCGTACAGGCTCTTGAAGGCCCAGAGCACCGACTCCATGAAGCTCGGGTTGAGCGTCTTGTAGTCGTTGTCGAAGTCGACCCAGCGGGCCTGCCGGGTGACGTACTCGCGCCATTCGTCGGTGTACTTCATCACCGACTCGCGGCACTTGTCGTTGAAGGCCTCGATGCCGATCTCGAGGATCTCCTCCTTGGTCTTGATCCCGAGCTGACTCATCGCCTCCAACTCGGCCGGCAGGCCGTGGGTGTCCCAGCCGAAGCGGCGCTCGACCCGCTTGCCGCGCATGGTCTCGTAGCGCGGGACCACGTCCTTGACGTAACCAGTGAGCAGGTGACCGTAGTGCGGCAACCCGTTGGCGAAGGGAGGACCGTCGTAGAAGACGAACTCGCCCTCCCCGTCCTGGCCGGCGGGACGGTTCTCTACCGAGGCGGCGAAGGTATCGTCAGCCTCCCAGTAGCCGAGCACAGCCTCCTCGATCTGCGGGAAGCGCGGGCTCGCGGGCACGCCGAATGCGGCGCCGGGGGTGCTCGTGGAGACCTTGGGGTAGGCCATTGTGGGGCTCTCCTGCTGTGCGTCGACTCGTGTCCTGCCGGTCACGAGGACGAAGGAGAACGGCGTCGAAGTATGCCGTGTGGTCGCCTCCGCGGTACCACCTCGCTTGCCCGACCCGACGCGGCCACGGGTGACCACGCACGGTGCCGGACCGCTCGTCGAGGCGTTGACGGGCCCACCCGTCCGGTTCTACTGAGCGGGCCGGGGCTCGCTGTTCTTCCGGAAGCTCGCCGCTGATGACGGCTCGAACGCTGCTGGGGTCGAGTCTATCGCCGGACCCGGGATTCCCAGAACCGCCGGGCTTGAGCGGGCCGCTCGGGCCCGGCTCAGCCCCGGCCCGTGTGCCCGGCGAGCCGCAGCCAGGTGTCGACGACGCTGTCCGGGTTGAGCGAGATCGACTCGATGCCCTGCTCCATGAGCCACGCGGCCAGGTCGGGGTGGTCGCTCGGGCCCTGTCCGCAGATGCCGACGTACTTCCCGCGGGCCCTGCACGCGCTAATCGCCGCGCTGAGCATGAACTTCACCGCATCGTTGCGTTCGTCGAACCCGCCGGCGACCAGGCTCGAGTCGCGGTCGATACCCAGGGTCAGCTGGGTCATGTCGTTCGAGCCGATCGAGAAGCCGTCGAAGTGGTCGAGGAACTGGTCGGCGAGCACGGCGTTACTGGGGATTTCGCACATCATGACGACCTCGAGCCCGTTCTCCCCCCGCACCAGGCCGTGGCTGGCGAGCAGGTCGATGACCGCCTTGCCCTCGGCCACGGTGCGCACGAACGGGATCATCACCTTGACGTTGGTCAGGCCCATCTCGTCGCGGACGAACTTCAGGGCCTGGCACTCCATCGCAAAGCACTGCGCGAAGTCGGCCGAGACGTAGCGTGAGGCCCCCCGGTAGCCGAGCATCGGGTTCTCCTCGTGCGGCTCATACAACTCACCGCCGAGCAGGTTGGCGTACTCGTTGGACTTGAAGTCCGACATCCGCACGATGACTGGGTGCGGGGCGAACGCGGCTGCCAGCGTTGAGACTCCCTCGGCGACCCGCTGGACGAAGTACTCCCGCGGGCTCGGGTAGGCCGCGGTCGCCTCCTGCACCTGGTCGCGCAGGTCCTCGGGCAAGGTGTCGGCCTCGAGCAGCGCCTTGGGGTGGATGCCGATCTGGTGGTTGATGATGAACTCGAGTCGGGCCAGGCCGACGCCGCAGTTGGGCAGGGCGCTGAAGGCGAAGGCCTGCTCCGGGGTGCCGACGTTCATCATGATCTTCACCGGGATCTCCGGCATCGACTCCAGCTTCGTGGACTCGACGGTGAAGTCGAGCAGGCCGGCGTAGACGTTGCCGGTGTCCCCGTCCGCGCACGAGACGGTCACCGCAGCCCCGTCGGCCAGGGCACTGGTGCCGCTCCCGGTACCGACGACGGCCGGGATGCCGAGTTCGCGGGCGATGATCGCGGCGTGGCAGGTGCGCCCACCGCGGTTGGTGACGATGGCGGCGGCCCGCTTCATGATCGGCTCCCAGTCCGGGTCGGTCATGTCGGCGACGAGGACTTCGCCGGGCTGGAACTCGCGCATCTGCTCGACCGAGCGCAGAATCCGCACTGCCCCGGACCCGATGCGTTGGCCGATCGCTCGGCCACTGACCAGAACCTGACCCTGCTCGTGGAGTCGGTAGCGCTGGAGTTCCCCACCGGCGCGGCGGGACTGCACCGTCTCGGGCCGGGCCTGGAGGATGTACAGCCCGCCGTCGAGGCCGTCGCGGGCCCATTCGATGTCCATCGGCCGGCCGTAGTGCTCCTCGATGGCCAGGGCATGCCGGGCGAGCTCGCTCACCTCGGCGTCGGTGATGCTGAGCAGGTGCCGTCGCTCCTGGGGCACGTCGACGAACTCGGTCGTCCGTCCGACGGTACGGTCGGCCGTGTAGACCATCTGGGTGGCCTTCCCCCCGATGCCGCGCTTGAGGATCGCCGGGCGTCCCGCCCGCAGCGCCGGCTTGTAGACGTAGAACTCGTCCGGGTTGACCGCCCCCTGGACGACGGCTTCGCCCAAGCCGTACGAGGAGGTGATGAAGACGGCATCGGTGAAACCCGACTCGGTGTCCATGGTGAACATGACCCCAGAGGCCCCGATGTCCGACCGCACCATCCGTTGAATGCCGGCCGAGAGGGCGACATCCTCGTGGTTGAACCCGTGGTGCACCCGGTAGGCGATAGCCCGGTCGTTGTACAGCGAGGCGAAGACCTCTCGGATCGCGATGAGGACGGCGTCGATGCCGCGGATGTTGAGGAAGGTCTCCTGCTGGCCTGCGAAGGAGGCATCCGGCAGGTCCTCGGCGGTCGCGCTCGAGCGCACCGCCACCGCTATCTGCTCGTCGCCGCCGGTCAGCGCGTCGTATGCCGCCCGAATGTCCGCTTCGAGGCCGGCCGGGAAGGGTTGGGCGACGACCGCCTCCCGGATGCCGCGGCCCACCTGCGCGAGCCGTTCGACGTCCTGGGTGTCCAGGCCCTGCAGACGCTGAGCGATGCTCGCGCCGAGGCCGGTGTCACCGATGAAGTCCCAGTACGCCCTCGAGGTCGTCGCGAACCCGTCCGGGACGTGCACCCCGGCAGCGGCGAGGCGGGAGACCATCTCTCCGAGTGAGGCATTCTTCCCGCCGACGAGGTGGAGGTCGCGCATCCCGATCTCAGCGAACGGGATGATGTTGCGCTCCGCGTGCGGCCCCTGGGCCCGGGCTTCGTCCTGGTTCTGGTGTTCGTCCTGGGTCATGGTCTGCTCCTGTGCTGGATCGTCTGCATGATGACGGTGGCGATCTCCTCGACCGACTTGGTCGCCGAGCTCGTCGAGGGAATCCGGTGGGTGCGCAGCAGGGCCTGGGTGCGACGGATCTCGTGGGCGCACTGCTCCATTGAGGCGTACCGGGAGTTCGGGCGGCGCTCCTGGCGGACCTGGGTGAGCCGTTCGGCGGTCGTGACAATGCCGAAGCAGCGTTGCCGGTGGGCCCGGACCGGCTCCGGCAGCTCGCTGCCCTCGAAGTCCTCGTCGACAAGGGGGTAGTTCGCGACGAAGAGACCGTGCTGCAAGGCCAGATACATGCTCGTCGGGGTCTTCCCGGAACGGGACGGGCCAAGGAGGATGACGTCGGCCTTATCCAGGGCGCGCAGGCTCTGTCCGTCGTCGTGCTCGATGGTGTAGTCGATCGCCGCCATCCGGTGGCTGTAGCGCTGCGCGTCCCCCAGACCGTGCAGCTGCGCGGGGACTCGGGCCCCGGGCTGCCCCAGGACGGCTTCGACCTGGGGCAGGTGCAGGTCGAAGAAGTCGATGAGCGGGCACCTCGTGCGCCCGATCGTGTCCCGGATGTCGAGCGAGGCCACGGTGGTGAAGGCCAGCGGGGCCACCGGGCCGTCGACGGCCGCGTCGAGGACCTCGACCACCCGACGCGCCTTCTCGGCAGTGGTGACGAACGGAAAGAGCGTTCGTTCGAAGCGCACGCCCGGGAACTGGATAAGGAGGGCGTTGCCCAGGGCCTCGGCGGTGATCCCGGTGGAGTCGGAGACGAAGAAGACCGGGACGACGCCCTGCCCAAGATGCCGGTCCGGACGCGATGGCCCCCCGTCGCGAACACTCGCGCCGCCGGACGCCATCAGGCCGCCGTGGCGTCCGGTGTGCTGGAGTCCGCCGGCTCCCAGTCGAGCTCGCGCCGCAACCGCCGGCGAACGCTCGGGACGTTGGTGAACGCGGTCGCCATCACCGTCATGTTGACCCAGGCCAGGATCCCGGACCCGACGAGCAGGAGCACCCCGATCCAGGTCGAGCCGTAACGGTGGCCCATGCCCTGGGCCGAGTAGACCCGCCAGATGAGCAGGAACATGACGAGGTAGCTCGCACACCACGTGACGGCGAACTCGATGACGAACTGCTTGAGCGTCCCCTCTTCTCGGTGCACCTTCAAGGGTGCGTCCCGGATCGGCAGGACGACCGAGAGCAGGTTCCCCACCCCGCCCCACAACAGCAGGATGCACAGGACGAGACCGATGGAGGCGATCAGAGTTGCCGGTCTGCCGGTGAGGAGAGCCAGGGCCACGGACATGGCCAGCCCCAGGGGAAAAACCACCACCATGAGCGCGAGGTTCTTCACGAGCAGGATCTCCCACAAGCGGGCACCCGAGTCCAGGGCGACGCGCACTCTGCGGGCGTCGAGGCCGAAAGAGTTGTAGGACACTGAGCTGCCCATGACCGAGCTGACGAACAAGACCGCGAGGTAGGGCGCCCACGGCGCCTTGCTCGTCCAGTCGAACAACCGGATATAGCCGAGATAGAGGATCCCGGCGAGCACCGCGAAGAGCACGGCCTTGAGGACCGTGCGCGGCGTGCGTACCAGTTGGTATCGGATCTCGTAGGTCACCGCCCCGGCCAGGTTCGCCAACCGTGCCCGCCCACCAGAGACCCGGGAGCGCAGCTTGCGCTGGATCCGCCCCGTGGCGGCCTGCTGGCTCGCCGTCGCCAACTGCGCGTCCAAGACGGCCCGGTGCGCCCGGCTGACTGCCCCGAAGGCCTCCGCGACAGCCTCGCTGGCGGCATCCGTGGCCGCGGTGGCCTGCGGGCCCAAATCCGCGGTGGCCACATGCTCCCCCGCGGGCCTCGCCTCGTCGGAGGCCATCTTGTCCAGAGCGGCCGCCATGTCGGCATCTGCGCTGGCAACCCGGGCCAGCCGTGCGGTGATCTCCTCCGGCCCCTCCCAGGATGCTGCCCTGGTTTCCCGTTCGGCGAACGCGACCCGCTCGGAGAGGGCACTGATCGTCAACGTGAGCCGGCGGCCGACCGCCACCTCAGACAGCAGAGGATCAGCGCCGATAGAGGCTGGCTCATTAGGGACGTTACCCATCGGCTTGTGCCTCCTTCATCGGACTCTCCTCTGGATCCTGCCAGGTGTCCCGGCTGCGTGAGACTAACCCCCTGCACAACGGTCGTCACGTGGCCGCCCCGGTCGTGGACGGCATACCACGAAGACGCCCGGCGATCGCCTGAGCGCCTTGTGGACACGTCGCCGACGCCGCGGTGCAGGAGGTACGGTGGTGGTGCCGTCCACGCCGGACGGCAACCAACGCACGCATCGGGGAAAGCCGGTCCAAACCCGGCACTGACCCGCAGCCGTAGGTCACCACACCTGGTGGTGACGAGTCGGAGCACCCGGACGCGCGCGAGCGGCTCCATCACCACCGTCGAGGACTGCGGGACGGGGCTCGGGCATCGGCCGGTGCGCCGGACAGTTCGGGACCACGTCACGAACCGCTCCGAAAGGGACCCGATGTCCATCATCACGCGCCTGCGGGCGACGGCAGTCACAGCCCTGATCAGCGGCCTGATCTTCCTCACGGTGCCCACGGCTGCCACTGCGGCGCCGGCATCCCGGGATGGGGTGTCATCGGCCGCCCACTTCCTCGCGACCTCGCTGGCCAGCGGTGGCGATCACTTCAGCTTCCCTGGCGGCACCACACCCGACGTCGGGAACACCATCGACGCCATCCTCGCCCTCGACGGCGCCGGGGCCGGCCAGGAGCAGGCCGCGAAGTCCACCGCATGGGTGCAGTCACAGGCCGCCGGGTATGCCGCCTTCGACGGGAAGACCTTTGCTGGCGGGGCACTGGGCAAGCTCGCCGTCCTTGCCGCCGCCCAGGGTGTGGATCCGGCGTCCTTCGGTGGTCTCGACCTCGGGACCCAGCTCCACACCCTGCTCACCGGGACGGGCAGATTCGGGACGGCGGCGAACGACTTCGATGTGACCATCAATCAGGCCATGGCTGTCATCGGCTTGGGGCGCATCAGCGGCAGCGTGCCACCGTCAGCCGTTGCCTACCTCGCTGCTCAGCAGTGCCCCGACGGTGGGGTTCGCGGCAAGCTCGACGACCAGACCTGTGTCCCGGACCCAGATGCCACGGCCTTCGCCGCCCAGGCCTTCCTGATCGCCGGCGATGATGGCGCCGCGACGAAGGCTGTGGCCTACCTGCACTCCCACCAAGCCACCGACGGCAGCCTGCCCAACGCCTCGGGTGAGGGCGCGAACACGAACACCGCCGGAGTCGCCGCCCAGTCGTTCACGGCAGCGAAGTCACCTGGCGCGGACACGGCGAAAGCGTTCATCGCGAGCCTGCAGTGGGGTTGCGACGCCCCCGTGGACAGCCGTGGCGGCATCGCGTTTACCGCAGCCGACGCCGCAGTGACACCGCAGAACCATGACAAGGCGATCCGGGCGACACCTCAGGCGTTGCTCGCTCTGGCCGGCGGCTCCCTGCTCACGGTGCGGGCTGGCAGCGACATGCTCCCCGAGACGGTAGCGATGACCTGCCCGGCCAGTGACGCCTCACCCACCGCCACAGCGGCGGCGACCGCACCGTCGCCGGCGCCCTCCACGGCACCTGCCTCAGGCGAGGGAAGCGGACCGATGGTGCTCGTGCTCATCGCCCTGCTGATCCTCGCCCTGGCCGTCGGGTCCGTCGTCATCGTCCGGTCCAGGGGATCTCGTCCTTGACCGGCGCGGGCATCCTGCGGCACGCGGCGGTCGTCGCGCTCATTGCTGGCTCCGGTGTTGTCGGGGCCACCCAGGCAGGCGCCGAACCCTGTCCCGGGTCGAGCGGGGTCACCGTCGTCGTCGATGACGGCAGCGGAAGTGACGTGCGGTGCGCATCCGGACGTCCAGACTCGGCGTGGGACGCATTGCTCGCCACTGGACACTCGGTCACGCCGGTGCAGCGGTTCCCGGAGGCGATCTGCCAGATCGATTCGCACCCGGACTCGCCGTGCCTGGACATGCCGCCAGCCAGCGCCTACTGGGCATTCTTCACCGGGTCCCCAGGTGGGCAGTGGGTCTTCTCCCAGGTCGGCGCCCGAAGCGGAGACCTGGCGCCCGGCTCTGTCGTCGGCTTCGCGTTCGGTGGCGGCCACGCGCCGAGCAGCACACCACCAACCGGCCCGTCGTCGTCGCCGCCGCAGTCGTCGCCGCCGCCGTCGTCGACGACGGCGCCCCCAGGCGAGCATGGGGACGTGAACGCGGCCACGCCGACGAACCCCACTCTCGCCCCGACGGACCCCGCTCTCGCCTGGGCGGCCCACTCCTCCGCGAGTGGGCCCTCGGACTCCTCCCTGACGCGGCTGGGTGTGGGCGGCGGGATCATCGCGGCGCTGGGTGTCGGAGGGGTCGTCATTGCCCGTCGTCGCAGGTCACCGGGACAGTGATGCTCTCCAGGTCCACCATCCCCCGCGCCGTGCACCCCGGCGCCTGGTGGATCTGGGCGGTCGGGCTCGCCGTCGCGGCCTCGGCGACGACCAACCCGCTACTGCTACTCACCGCAGTGGCCGTCGCCGGCTTCGTCGTCACTGCCCGCCGCGGGGACTGGCCCTGGGCCCGCGCGTTCCGGCTCTATCTCCTGCTCGGGGCGAGCATCATCGTCGTCCGCGTGGTTTTGCACGTTCTGGTGGGGTGGAAGTTCGGCACCGCGGTCATCTTGCCGTTGCCGACACTCACCCTGCCCCGATGGGCGTCCGGCATCCAGATCGGCGGGACCGTCCGCCTCGAGGGGCTCATCGCCACCATCTGCGAGGCCCTCAGGCTCGCGACCATCATCGCGTGCATCGGCGCCGCTAACGCTCTGGCCAACCCCAAACGACTGCTGCGGGCCGCGCCCGGGGCTCTTCAGGAACTCGGTGCGGCGGTCGTGGTGTCCATCAGCGTCGCGCCGCAGCTCGTCGAGAGCGTTCAACGGGTGCGCCGGGCCCGGTTGTTGCGCGGCGACGAAGCCCGGGGCCTGCGGAGCGTGCCTCGGGTCGCGCTCCCGGTCCTCCAGGACACCCTGGACCGCTCGCTGCTCCTGGCTGCGGCGATGGACGCGCGCGGATACGGTCGCGAACGGGCCGTCTCACGCGGTGAGCGGCGGCTCGTCTCCAGTCTCAACCTCACCGGCCTGCTCCTGCTCGCTCTCGGCGTCTACGGTGTCCTGGACCCCAGTGGTAGCGCCTGGCTGGGCTGGCCGGCCCTGGGCCTGGGTTTGGTCGCGGCCACCGTCGCCACTGCTCTGGCGGGGCGGGGTCGGACGCAGAGCAGCTACCGACCGGACCCGTGGCGCATCCCCGAGTGGATCACCGCCGGTGCCGGTGGCGCGGCAGCCGCGCTCACGCTCGTGCAGCGCCACATCGCCCCGGAGGCACTCAGCATGCCCCTGGCGCCGTTGGCAGTGCCTGACCTGCCACCCCTCGCCCTGCTGGGCCTGCTCCTGGCTCTCCTCCCTGCGGTCCTGACCCCGCCGGTGCCGCCACCGGCGCCACGCATCCTCCACCGGGGGGCTCGGATCGGGCACGCCCGATGAATGAGCCCGCCGTCGTGCTGGAGCAGGTGAGTGTCACCTATGTCGGATCTTCTGCTCCCACCCTCAGGGGCGTCGATGTCGCCATCGCCGAGGGTGACTTGGCGCTCGTCATCGGGCGCACGGGGTCCGGGAAGTCCACGCTTCTGGGCACGATGACCGGCGCGGTGCCGCACTTCACCGGTGGCCGGCTATCCGGCCGGGTCCTCCTGGCCGGCCGGGACACCCGCACACACCGACCCCGTGACCTTGCCGGCGTCGTCGGGGTGGTCGGCCAGGACCCGTTGGCCGGGTTCGTCACCGACACTGTCGAGGAGGAGCTCGCCTATGCGATGGAACAGCTCGGCCTGTCCCAGACGGTGATGCGCAAGCGGGTCGAGGAGGTCCTCGACGTCATGGGGATCGCCGAGCTGCGCCAAGTGGCGTTGCGTGAGCTCTCCGGTGGGCAGCAGCAGCGGGTCGCCATCGGGTCCGTCCTGACCTCGCACCCGCGCCTCCTCGTCCTCGACGAACCGACGTCGGCGCTCGACCCGACCGGCGCCGAGGAGGTCCTGGCGACGATTACCCGACTCGTCCACGACCTCGCGGTGACCGTCGTCGTGGCCGAGCACCGCCTCGAACGGGTGGTCCAGTATGCCGACACCGTGCTGCACGTCGGCCGGGACGGTGTCGTCGTTCAGGGTGCACCAGCCGAGGTACTGCGCACCTCCGACGTCGCTCCCCCGGTCGTCGAGTTGGGCGGCTGGGCTGGGGTGTCGCCACTGCCGCTGTCGATCCGGGACGCACGGCGACGCGCAATCCGACTGCGAGCCGCTCTTGCCGACGCCCCGCCTCCGCTACCGCACCGACCAGGGCCGGCGAGAACCACCATCGAGGCTCGGGGCGTCACCGTGCGGCACGGGAGTGTCATCGCGGTGGCGGGCGTCGATCTCATCGTCCGCGGTGGCGAGATCACGGCACTCATGGGTCGCAACGGGGCCGGCAAGTCGTCTCTTCTGTGGGCGCTGCAGGGGGCCGTCCGAGTCGAGCAAGGGATGGTCGAGGTGCGCGACATCTCCGACGCCCGCGACGGCGGCGGAGTCCGCGACGGCGGCGGAGTCCGCGACGGCGGCGGAGCCCGCGACATACGCCTGCTCACGCCTGCTCAGCGCCGACGGATCGTCGCCCTCGTTCCCCAGACGCCCGGTGACCTCCTCTACCTGGACACGGTCGCCGCCGAGTGCACTCGCGCCGACGCCGACGCCACGGTCCCGGCTGGGCGATGCGCGCACCTGCTGGCGTCGCTGGCCCCGGGTGTGCTCCCGGATACGCATCCCCGCGACCTGTCCGAGGGGCAACGACTCGCGCTCGTCCTGGCCATCCAGCTGACAGCTGATCCCCCAGTGGTGCTTCTCGACGAGCCCACGAGAGGCCTGGACTACGAGGGAAAGCACACGCTGCAGGGCATCTTGCGCCACCTCGCCGAACGGGGCCGAGCTGTCGCGGTGGCCACCCACGACGTCGAGTTCGTCGCCGGCTGCGCCGACCGGGTCGTCGTCATGGCCTCCGGAGAGGTCGTCTCGGACGGACCCACCCGCGAGATCGTCGTCGCCTCACCGGCATTCGCTCCCCAGGTTGCGAAGATCACCAGCCCGGGACCGTGGTTGACTCTGGCCGACGTGCGTGCTGCACTGCCCGACGGGGCGCCCTGATGGCGATCATCACCCTGCGCCCCCGCTCAGTCCTGGCCACCTCCTTGGCCAGCCTCACCGCTGCGATGGCCTTCACCTGGCCGCTGCTCGTCGCCCCCGAGAGTACTGTCGCCCACTCTGCAGATGCTCCACTCGTCCTCGCCCTACTCCTGCCACTGCTGCTGGCCGTGGTCCTCGTCGAGATCGCCGAGGGAGGGCTCGACGTCAGAGCAGTGGCCATGCTCGGGATCCTCTCCGCCATCGGCGCCGGGCTCCGCCCGCTCGGGGCAGGGGCCGCCGGGTTGGAGACCGTCTTCTTCCTCCTCGTCCTCGCCGGGCGGGTGTTCGGTGCCGGGTTCGGCTTCGTCCTGGGAGCACTCACGCTCTTCGCCAGCGCACTCGTCACCGGTGGGGTGGGACCATGGCTGCCGTTCCAGATGGCTGCCGCGGCGTGGGTCGGGCTCGGCGCAGGGCTGCTCCCTCGGGCGCGGGGCCGGGTCGAAGTGTGGCTGCTCGCGGCATACGGAGGCTTCGCCGGCCTTGCCTATGGCGTGCTGCTCAACCTCTCCTTCTGGCCGTTCAACGTCGGCGCCGGCAACCAGCTCTCCTTCGTCGCCGGTGGCCCGATTCTGGCCAACCTGCGCCGGTTCCTCGCCTTCAGCCTGGCAACGTCGCTCGGGTGGGACCTGGGCCGCGCCCTGACCAATGTGGTCCTCATCCTGGTCACTGCCGTCCCGGTGCTGGCGACCTTGCGCCGAGCCGCCCGGCGGGCGGCGTTCGAGGCTCCCGTCGTGTTCGATGATCCCGGTACCCCTGCAGGGCGTCCCTTGGCACAATCGGCCCATGCCGCCGATCGAGCTCGACCGTGACAGTGCCTGGCTCAGCCGCGAGGAGCTGCGCCAGGCCCGGGAGCGGCTGCCGATCCTCTACGTCGATGCCGTTCCGGTCCGAGTCGACCACCGTGGGATCGTCACGCACGTCGGCCTGCTGCTACGGGCCACCGACGACGGCCGGATCACCAGGGAGCTCGTCTCCGGACGCGTGCTGTATCAGGAACGCGTGCGCGACGCCCTGCTGCGCCACCTCGAGAAGGATCTCGGCCCGATGGCCCTGCCTCGAGTCCCGCCGAACCCACAGCCCTTCACCGTCGCGGAGTACTTCCCCACCCCAGGGGCGACCCCCTTCCACGACCCGCGTCAGCATGCGGTGTCCCTGGCCTTCGTGGTCCCGGTGGCCGGAGACTGCCTACCCCAGCAAGACACTCTCGACCTGTCCTGGCTGACCGTCGCCGAGGCCAGCGAGGCCACCGTTCTCGCCGACCTGGACCGGGGGCACGACGTGCTGCTGCGCCAGGCACTCGCCCACCTCGGCTACCCCGTGTGAGCGGGTGCCAGGTTCGCGGGTGGTTCGGTAGGCAGCGCCGGATGCGGCGCCCCTGACTCAGCGCAGCGGGACGAACCGGTCCTAGGGCTCAGCGCAACGGGACGAACCGGTAATAGCCGTGCTCGCTGACCCGCACCCCGGGCTGGAGGACCCGAAGCATCACCCCGGCGACTGGGATGACGAGGATCCCTGGATCCGCGAGCTGGGCGAGGAGTGCTGAGGGCAGGTGGCCGGTCTCTGCCGACACCAGGATCCGGTCCCAGGGCGCTCCGTCCGGATCCCCCAGAACTCCCGGCGTCGCCGCCCGGATCTGCGCCCACGGCTGGTTGGTGCGGGCGAGGTTCCTGGTGCCCATGATGACGAGTTCCGGGATGATCTCGACCCCGAGGACCTCACCGGTGTCACCGACGAGGTGGGCGAGGAGGGCGGTAGTCCAGCCCGATCCGGACCCGACGTCGAGGACCCGCTGCCCCTCGCGCACATCGAGGAGTTCGAGCATGTCCGCCACCGTGCGCGGCTGGGAGTTCGTCTGACCGTAGCCGATGGGGATCGGGCCGTCGAAGTCCGCGCGGTGACGCTCGCGTCGTGGCAGGAACATCGCTCGCGGGACCGCAGTGAAGGCCTGCGCCACCCGGTCCCCCGGCCTACTCACCCCCCCGACCGTTTGCGGTTGAACTCATCGACGGTCCGGCTCATGTCGTGGTGGTCCCGTTCGCGGGCCACCTCCGGTGTCGGCGCCGTGCCACCCAGCCGGGCCGGCAGGTAGCGCAACTCGTCCCCGGTCAGGGGTGGGTATGCCGCCTGCTGGGCGTGCAACTGGGCCTCCATGACTGCGTGCAGTCGCTCGGTGACCGCGGCGATGTCATCGTCCCGACCGACCTGCAGCGGGTCCCCGACCGTGATATGGATGGGGATCCGGCTGCGGCCCATCCGTCGAGGTATCTCCTTGGTCCACACCCGATGCGCCCCCCATAGCGTGGTCGGGAGGATCGGACACCCCGTCTCCTGGGCCATCTTCGCCGCGCCCGGCTTGAACGGCTTGAGTTCAAAGCTGCGGGACATCGTCGCTTCCGGGAAGACCCCGACGATCTCGCCCGCTCTCAGGGCCGCCAGCGCGGCAGCATACGCTCCTTGGCCGGCCTTGCGGTCGACCGGGATGTGCTTCATGCCGCGCATGAGCGGCCCGGCGACCCGGTGCCCGAAGATCGACTTCTTTGCCATGAAGCGCACGTACCGCTTGCTCTTGCGCGCCGCGAGCCCCGCGTAGACGAAGTCGAGGTAGCTCAGGTGGTTGATCGCCATCACCGCTCCGCCGCTGCGCGGGACGTTCTCCTCCCCGCGGATCGTGAACCGCAGACCCTGGACGGCGAACATGGTGCGGGCCAGGCCGATGACGGGCCGGTAGAGCGGTTCCATGGCGCCCACGCTACGCGACCACGCGGCGTGGGCAGGCCGCATCCGATCCTGCGCCTCGAGGTGTCTCGGCACGCGCGGTCCTGCACCTGGGCGCCTCGAACCGGCAGGGGCAGCGACGCGGGCACCCGGCACGGTCTGGGAGAATCGCCGGCGTGACCCGTGACTTCACCTCGCCTCGTGCTGCCCGGATTCCGGAGCGTCCCACCCTGGACGGACTGGAAGAAACGTGGGGCCAGATGTGGCGCGAGCAGGACACCTACGCCTTCGACGCGTCGCGCGCCCTAGCAGGGCAGCGGGCCGACGTCTTCTCGATCGACACGCCACCTCCGACGGCATCCGGTTCGCTGCACATGGGGCACGTCTTCAGTTACACCCACACCGACTGCATGGCCCGGTACAAACGGATGCGCGGGTTCAACGTCTTCTACCCGATCGGTTGGGACGACAACGGGCTGCCCACCGAGAAGCGGGTGCAGAACTACTACGGGGTGCGTGGCGACGCGAGCCTGCACCACGACCCGGATTTCGTCCCGCCCTTCGAGGGCAACCGGACCTCGATGAGGGCCGCCGACGAGGTACCGGTGAGCCGACAGAACTTCATCGAGCTGTGCGACGTGCTCACCGTGCGTGACGAGGAGGCCTTCGAGTCCCTCTTCCGCCGGATGGGCTTCAGCCTCGACTGGTCGATCTCCTACCGGACGATCGACGAGCACTCCCGGGCGACCAGCCAGCAGGCCTTCCTGCGCAATGTGCGCCGCGGTGAGGCCTACCAGAGCGAGGCCCCCGGGCTGTGGGATGTCACCTTCCAGACCGCCGTCGCCCAGGCCGAGCTCGAGGCCCGCGACTATCCCGGTCACTACCACCGGGTCGCCTTCCACGCCGCGGACGGGCCGGTGCACATCGAGACCACCCGCCCCGAACTCATCCCCTCAGTCGTCGCGCTCATCGCCCACCCCGACGACCCGCGGTATGCCGCCCGCTTCGGCACCACGGTGCGCTCGCCGCTGTTCGACGTGGAGATCCCGGTGCTGGCGCACCCGGCCGCCGAGATGGACAAGGGCGCCGGCATCGCCATGTGCTGCACCTTCGGCGACCTGACCGACGTGCTGTGGTGGCGCGAGCTGCGACTGCCGACCCGTTCGGTGATCACCCGAACCGGACGTCTGCAACACGAGACTCCCACCTGGTTGGCGGACGGCCCCGGCGCCGGCCTGTATGCCGACGGGCTGGCCGGCAAGACCTCGTTCAGCGCCCGGGAGGCTATCGTCGCCGCGCTGCGCGCCTCCGGCGACCTCGACGGCGAGCCGACCCCGACCCAGCGCAAGGCGAACTTCTACGAGCGCGGCGAGAAGCCCCTGGAGATCGTCACCACCCGGCAGTGGTATATCCGCAACGGCGGCCGGGACGCCGAACTCAACGCAGCCCTGGTGGCGCGCGGGGAGGAGATCGACTTCCACCCGGCCTTCATGCGCGCCCGCTATGCGAACTGGGTCGCTGGTCTCAACGGGGACTGGCTCGTCTCCCGGCAACGCTTCTTCGGCGTCCCGATCCCGGTCTGGTACCCGCTGGATGCCGCGGGCGAGCCGGTGTGGGACGAGCCGATCCTCCCGCAGGAGTCCGCCCTGCCGGTGGATCCGGCGGCGAACCCACCGGCTGGCTACGACGAGGCCCAGCGCGGTGTGCCCGGAGGCTTCATCGGGGACTCCGACGTCCTGGACACCTGGGCGACGTCCTCGCTCACCCCGCAGATCGCCGGCGGCTGGCGTTCGGGCGACGGCTCTGGCCCGGGTCCGTTGTGGGAGAAGGTCTTTCCCATGGACATGCGCCCGCAGGCGCACGACATCATCCGGACCTGGCTGTTCGCGACGGTTGTGCGTTCGCAATGGGAACACGCATGCGCGCCGTGGACCAATGCCGCGATCAGCGGCTGGATCCTCGACCCCGAGCGCAAGAAGATGAGCAAGTCCAAGGGCAATGTCGTCACCCCCGAGGACGTGGTGCGCGAGCACTCGGCGGATGCGGTGCGCTACTGGGCGGCGAGCGGTCGGCTCGGGACCGACGCGGCCTACGACGTCGGCCAGATGAAGGTCGGTCGGCGCCTGGCGATCAAGGTGCTCAACGCGAGCAGGTTTGCCCTCTCCTTCGGCGAGGTCGCGGGGGACCTGCATGCGCATGTCCGTGAACCGCTCGACCACTCGATGCTTGCCGCCCTGGGCCGGGTCGTCGACAAGGCCACTGCCGGCTTCGAGGCCTGGGACTACGCCCGCTCACTCGAGGTGACCGAGAGCTTCTTCTGGAGCTTCTGCGACGACTACCTCGAGCTCGTCAAGGACCGGGCCTACGGGTCGCGCGGGGAGTCCGGTGCCGCCAGTGCCCGGGCCGCGCTACGGATCGCCCTCGACGTCGTCCTGCGCCTGCTCGCCCCGGTCCTGCCCTATGTCACCGAGGAGGTGTGGAGCTGGACCCACGACGGCTCCATCCACCGGGCGAACTGGCCGGATGCCAGTGAGCTCGGGGACCTCGAAGGGTCCGACCTTGCCCTCCTCGACTCCGTCGGGGCTGCACTGGCCCTGGTCCGCAAGGCGAAGTCGGAGGCCAAGGTCGGTATGCGCGCGGAGGTTACCTCCCTCACGCTCACCGGGCCGGCCGCTGACCTCGAGCGAGTCCGCCGGGCCGAGTCCGACCTGCTCGCTGCCGGGCGCATCGTGTGCCCCCCGGAGTATGCCGACGGGGTCGAGCTCGCGGCATCCAGGATCGAGTTGCGGCCGGTGGAGAGGACCCCCCGCCACTGACCGACGGGCCGATCACAAGTCGACCTGTCGCCGAATCGGCCTTTTGGCCGAATGTCCGACACCTCGACCCGTCGCCGAATCGGCCTTTTGGCCGAATGTCCGACGGATTAGGCGGGGGCGGGGCCGAGGTCCGGCGCATAGGCCTCGTCTCGGACCGTCGCCAGCCCGCTCGGCTGCACGGTCATCCAGGCGGTGTTCCACCCGGAGAGGCCCAGGCGGTGCTCGAGCACGGTGTCACGGCGCAGGTGGTCGACCCGCCCGGTCCCCGGGTCGTACACGTCGAGGGCTCGGTCCCCGTCACCGGGCAGCACGAGGACGACGTGACGCGGCAGCAGGCCGTTGCCGATGTAGAGCAGCCCTGGCTCGCCCTCGGCGACGGCATCGACGAGGCCGTCGAAGCGGCGGCGAAGCACGACGCGATCGACGCTGCGCCACAGGACGATCTCGTAGCGGGTACCAGCTCGTGCGGCGCCGTATTCGAGCTCCCGTCGAGCCCCCCACGGCGGGGTGCCGAGGGCATGCGGCCAGGGGATCTGAAGTTCTGCGCCCCGGGGGAAGGGGGTGTTCGTGCGGTGCAGCACGACCCGCTCGTATGCCGCGAACCGTTCGGCCTCGTCGGCTCCGACCGGGGCCCCGGGCAGGCGGGGCTCCCCGGTGTGGATCCACTGGGCAAAGAGCGGGTCGACGAGCATCCGGGCAACGGTCAGGCACGCCGAGCCACAGGACACCGGCGACTGCTGCACGGGTCCGCGGTCACCTGCCACGAGCCGGAACGCCGCAGTCATATCCACCATCCAAGCGCGCTCGCGGTACAACCGCCAACCGCACCGGTCAGCTCAGGCCGAGCGCTTCCGCGGGCGCCTGGGGCCGGCGACTTCGTCGTGCCGAACAATGGTCGGGTTGACGTTGCGCAGGACCACGTCCTCGGTAACGACGACCCGCGCGATGCCGTCGTCGCTAGGCACGTCGAACATCACCGGTAGTAGGACCTCTTCCATGATCGCCCGCAGACCGCGGGCACCGGTTCCCCGGGCCAGAGCCTGGTCGGCGACGGCCTCGATGGCGTCGCGGGTGAACTCGAGTTCGACGCCATCGATCTCGAACATCCGCTGGTACTGCTTGACGAGTGCGTTCCGGGGTTCGGTGAGAATCCGCACCAGGGCCGCTGCGTCGAGCGGAGCAACAGTGGTGATGACCGGCAGGCGACCGATGAACTCCGGGATGAGCCCGAACTTCATCAGGTCCTCGGGCATGACGTCGTGGATCGAGTCGGCGAGATCTTTCGGGGTGTGCAACTGCGACCCGAACCCCAGACCTTTCTTGCCGTTGCGGGCCTCGACGAGCTTCTCCAGGCCCGCAAAGGCCCCGCCGACGATGAACAGGACGTTCGTCGTGTCGATCTGGATGAACTCCTGGTGAGGGTGCTTGCGCCCACCTTGCGGCGGCACCGACGCAGTTGTCCCCTCGAGGATCTTGAGCAGGGCCTGCTGAACGCCTTCGCCCGAGACGTCCCGGGTGATCGAGGGGTTCTCGCTCTTGCGGGCGATCTTGTCGACCTCGTCGATGTAGATGATGCCGGTCTCGGCCTTCTTCACGTCGTAGTCGGCGGCCTGGATGAGCTTGAGCAGGATGTTCTCGACGTCCTCGCCAACGTATCCGGCCTCGGTCAATGCCGTGGCGTCGGCGATGGCGAACGGCACGTTGAGCATCTTCGCGAGCGTCTGCGCCAGATACGTCTTCCCACACCCGGTGGGGCCGATCAGCAAGATGTTGGACTTGGCGATGTCGACGTGGTCGGGGTCCTTCTTCCCAGGCGCCTGCTCACCGGCGTTGATCCGCTTGTAGTGGTTGTACACCGCGACAGCCAACGCGCGCTTGGCGACGTCTTGGCCGATGACGTAGTGCTCGAGGAACTCGAAGATCTCCCGTGGCTTGGGCAGCTCGTCCAGGGCAAGGTCGCTGGTCTCGGCCAGCTCCTCCTCGATGATCTCGTTGCACAGATCGATGCACTCGTCGCAGATGTAGACCATGGGACCGGCGATGAGCTTCTTGACCTGCTTCTGGCTCTTCCCGCAGAACGAGCACTTGAGCAGGTCGGTGCCATCTCCCGCACGTGCCACGACAGGTCCTCCTCGCGCCCTTCTCAGCCCTCGGCCGGGTGGCCGGGACGCCGGTCGCTGCGCAGCGACCCCGATGCCGACGCTACCCGTGACCGGGCTCGTCGGCACCCATTGAACGCTTCCGACGGCACGCCGGTCGCCCCGGTTCGCTCAGAGCGCAACCGGGAGCCTCCCCTGACGCCGGTGGCAGCCGCTGTCACCGGGTCAGCTGTTCGCCTTGCGCGAGGTGAGCACTTCGTCGATGAGGCCATACTCTTTGGCCTGCTGTGCGGAGAGGATCTTGTCCCGGTCGATGTCCTTGCGGACCTGCTCGACGTCGCGGCCCGAGTGCAGTGCGATGGTGTCCTCGAGCCATTCACGCATCCGGATGATCTCGTTGGCGTGGATCTCCAGATCCGAGGCCATCCCGCCGGTGCCCTCAATGGCCGGCTGGTGGATGAGCACCCGACTGTTGGGCAGGGCGAAGCGCTTGCCAGCGGCCCCGGCGCCCAGGAGGACGGCAGCCGCCGAGGCCGCCTGACCGATGACGAAGGTCTGCACGTCGGGGCGGATGTACTGCATCGTGTCGTAGATGGCGGTCATCGCGGTGAACGAACCACCAGGGCTGTTGATATACATCAGGATGTCCCGGTCGGGGTCCTGGGACTCGAGCACGATGAGCTGGGCGATGACGTCGTCCGCAGAGGCGTCGTCGACCTGCACCCCGAGGAAGATGATCCGGTCCTCGAAGAGCTTGGTGTACGGGTCCATCCGCTTCATCCCGTAGGAGGTTCGCTCCTCGAAGTTGGGCAGGATGTAGCGGCTGCTCGGGGCCGGTGCTGCGAGACGGCCGGTATGCACGCTCAGATTGCTGTTCATGGTCTCTGTTGCTCTTTCGCTTCGTCGATGGCGATCAGTCGATGGCAATCACTGCGGGGCGATCACTGAGGGGCGATCACTGCGCGGCGGCGGCCGCGCCGGCCTGGGTCGAGCGGGTGAACACGTGGTCGACGAAGCCGTACTCCTTGGCCTCCTCGGCGGTGAACCACCGGTCCCGGTCGGAGTCCTTCTCGATCTGCTCGACGCTCTGCCCGGTGTGCCTGGCGATGAGCTCGGCCATCTGCCGCTTGATGTGCAACAGCTGCTCCGCCTGGATCTTGATGTCGCTCGCAGTGCCGGCGATCCCGCCACTCGGCTGGTGCATCATCACCCGCGCGTGGGGTGTGGCATACCGCTTCCCCTTGGTCCCCGCGGAGAGCAGGAACTGACCCATGGAGGCGGCCATGCCCATGGCGACCGTCGCGACGTCGTTGGGGATCCACTGCATGGTGTCGAAGATGGCCATCCCGGCCGTCACCGAACCGCCGGGACTGTTGATGTAGAGCCAGATGTCCTTGTGCGGGTCCTCGGCGGCCAGCAGGAGCATCTGGGCACAGATGACGTTGGCGTTGTCGTCCCGGACGTCGGAACCGAGGAAGATGATGCGCTCCTTGAGGAGCCGGTTGTAGATGTGGTCGTCCGGGCTGCCCTGGGGGCCCGACCCGGCGGCGGTGGTCTCGGGGTGGGTCACGAGGATTCGCTTCCTCTCGTGGGGTTGTGCACCCGGTGTGCGGGCGCGGCTGCCAGTGACCCTAACGTTCGGGGAGGAGCCGCACCTTCCGGGTATGCCGTGTGTTCGCCCTGAGCACAATGCCGGCGCGAGCCGCTGGGCCAGGTCACCGACCAACGATCCGCCGGGTCACCGGGGGCAGCGGTCACGCGGCGTCGGCGATGCCCTGTGTGGGGGCCGAAACGACGTCCGCACCGTCCGGCTCACGCACGGCCGGCACGACCATGAGGGCCAGGATCGCACCCGCCCCGACAACGAGGAGCGAGTGGAGCACCCCGACGTGGTCTCCCAGGAAGCCGAGCAGCGGCGGACCGGCGATGAAGGCGGCGTACCCGATGGTCGTCACCACGGACATCCGGGCGGCAGCCCTTGCCGGCTCATCTGCTGCGGCGCTCATCCCCACCGGGAAACCGAGTGCGGCTCCCACCCCCCACACGGCGGCACCGACGAACGCGAGCCACGCCGACCCGAAGACCACGAGGAGTGCGCCGACGACAGCGAAGCCGAAGGACACCCGCAGCACCGGCTGCCGACCGTACCGGTCGAGCAGTCCAGTCCCCAGGATTCGCCCGAGGGTCATCGCGGACAAGAAGGTGGCGAAGGCGAGCACTCCGGCCCACCGGGGCAGGTCGTGACCCTCGTGGAAGGCCACCGCCAGCCAGTCGTTGGCGGTTCCCTCGGTGAACGCGGCGACCAGCACGACAACACCGATGAGCAACGTGCGTCCCTCGCGCCACCCCGAGGCGGACCGTTGGCCGGTCTGAGCGCGAGTGGCAGCGGCGGCACCGGCCGCGGTGGCCTCATGGGGCAACAGCTGGCTCGTCGCCCACCAGCCGAGTGCGCCACAGAGCACTGCTGTCGCCGTGAGGTGGAGCAGGATGCTCACCCCCACACCCGACATGCCGGCTCCCAGGAGGGCGCTACCGACGGTGCCGGCGCTGAAAGCGGCATGGAAATGGGGCATGATCGCCCGACCGAGGTGCCGCTCGACGTCCGTGGCCTCGAGGTTCATCGACACGTCCCAGACGCCGATTCCCGCCCCCAGGACGAGGAGCGCGCCGACGAGGAGCGCCCGGCTGTGCAGCACGTCGATGGCGACCCCGACGACGACCACGGCGGCGACGAACGCCAGCAGAGCGCAGCGGACGGTGGCGACGACTCCGAACCGCTCGACGACCCGGCCGGTAAGCGGGAGCGCGATGACCGAGCCCACCGACATCGCGAACAGGGTCGCCCCGAGCTGACCAGCGCCCAGGCCCAGCTGAGCCTTGGTGTCCGGGATCCGGGAGGCCCAGGTGGCGAACGCGACGCCGGCGAGGGTGAACAGGAGGAAGACCGCGGTGCGTGCTGAACGGACACGCGCCGAGTCGACGGCCGTAGGGGTCATGGGCTGGTCTCGGTTCCGGTGAGTGACGGGCACCGCTGCGCGCGGCGCTTGAGTGAATCGAATCGTTTCGACTATTGTGACTGCATGACCGCAGGTCGTCAACCCGGAGCCAGCCGGGCACCAGGAAACCGCAAGCCGACGCTGCGTGACGTCGCCCGACTCGCCGGCGTGTCCACGTCGACCGCATCGATCGTCTTCAGCGGCCGAGGACCAGTCTCGGCGGCCACGGCGGAGCGAGTTCGGGCCGCGGCGGCCGATCTCGCCTACGCCGGCCCGGACCCGCTCGCCGCCTCGCTGCGACAGCGGCGCAGCGGCATCGTCGCCGTCGTCATCGAAGACCGCATCGCTCATGCCATCGGTGACCCGTTCGCTCTCACCGTGATCGACGGTTTGGCGCGCGTCCTCGACGAGATCCCGGCCGGCATGCTGCTGCTGGCTCGAACCCCCGGGGACGACACCCGCCTGCTCGGTCAGCTCGCGGCCGCACCCTGCGACGCCGTCGTCTTCGCCCTGTGCGGGCCCGGACAGGATCCGGCGGTCGACCTGCTCGCGGCCCGCGGCATACCGATGATCGG
>JBDIAO010000026.1:0-38630 GCA_039812375.1 Phycicoccus sp.
AGCCGCAACCCCAACCCCAGCAACAGCCGCAACCGTGGGACAGTGGCGACGTGGCCACCACCTTGACCTTCCTCGGAGCTGCGGGCACCGTCACCGGCTCGAAGTACCTGCTCACCATCGAGGGACGGCGCATCCTCGTCGACTGTGGACAGTTCCAGGGGGAGAAGGTGCTCAGGCAACGCAACTGGGCACCGTTCCCGGTCCCGCCGGACACGATCGACCAGGTACTGCTCACCCACGCCCACCTCGACCACTGCGGATACTTGCCGGCACTCGTCAAGGCCGGGTTCAGCGGCCCCATCTGGTGCACTGGCCACACTGCCCAGCTGGCCGCGATCGTCCTGCGCGACGCGGGGCACCTCCAGGAGCGGGACGCGGCTGAGGCAGCCGAGGGCGGCTGGTCCAAGCACCGCCCCCCGTTGCCGCTCTATGACGGTGCCGATGTCGAGCGGACCTTGCCGCTGCTGACCGCCGTGGACTGGGACCGAGACCTCGACCTCGGTGGTGGGGTGAGTGCACGGTTCACCCGAGCAGGGCACATCCTCGGTGCTGCTTCGATCTGCGTGACGACGCCGCAGGGGAGCGTGCTCTTCTCCGGGGATCTGGGGCGGCACGACCACCCGGTGCTGCGTCCGCGGGACACGCCGCCGGGCGCCGACTACGTCGTCATCGAGTCCACCTACGGTGACCGGGAGCACCCCGAGCCGCGGGAGCTGCCGCACGAGCCGCTCGCCGATGTCATCCGGCGCAGCATCGGGCGCGGTGGGTCTGTCCTCATCCCCGCGTTCGCGGTCGACCGGACCGAGGTCGTCCTCAAGGTGCTCGGCGAGATGATGCGCCACGAGCGGATCCCCCGTGTTCCGGTCTACGTCAACTCTCCGATGGCCACCGCTGCGCTCGACGTCTACCGCTCGGCGCCGGAGGAACTGCGTGTCGATGTCGACCCGCGCACAGCCTTCGACGTCGGTGAGCTACACGAGGTGCGCACCGCGGACGAGTCCCGGGAGCTGACCCGCGGGGGGCACCGACCCAGCATCATCATCAGTTCCTCGGGGATGGCCACCGGTGGCCGGGTGCTGCACCACCTCGAGCGGATGTTGCCCGACTCGCGCAATGCCGTCGTGCTCACCGGATATCAGGCGGTGGGGACCCGGGGGCGAGCACTCGAGGACGGGGTGACCCGGTTGAAGATGCACGGCCGGTATGTCGGCGTGCGGGCCGAGATTGTCAAGGACGAGGAGTTCTCCGTTCACGGGGACGCCTCGGACATCGTCGACTGGGTTCGCGAAGTCCACCCGGCGCCGGTCATGGTGTTCTGCACCCATGGTGAGCCGCCGGCCGCTCAGGCTCTCGCCGCCCGGCTCGAGGCGGAACTGGGGCTCGAAGCAGTGGCGGCCACCCAGGGTGAGGTGGTGACGATCGACGCGGCCAGGGACCGCCGGCACGCCCCAGCGACACCTCCGGGGCGGGTGGCGAGTCCACCTCCTGTCGCGGCACCCGCGGTGGCCGCAGCGCCGGCGGCGGCGCACCTGGTCCTCACCCCGTCAGGCGGGGTCGCCCTCGGGGTGCGGGTCGACGGGCGGGAGCTCGCTGGACGCGAGGTCACCGGTGCGCACGTGTCGAGCGACCTGGTGCCCCGCCCGGGGCCTACCCCGGGGGAGATCGTGTTCGAGGGCACCATCACGATCACCGTGAGCACCCGGTAGCGTCAGGGCAGCCGCGACATCTGGAGCGAAGGCAGGACGATGAAGATCACTGTGCTCGGCGCGGGTAATGGTGCCCTCGCGACCGCGTTCGACTGGGCCCAACACGGACACGACGTCGCGCTATGGGCTCCCCCCGAATTCGCTGCGGCCCTCGAGCCGGTCGTGGCCGCCGGCGGGCTCACTGCATACGGTGAGCTCACCGGCACGGTCCCGTTGGCGAGCGTCGGCACTGACGTCGGCGCAGCCTTGGCCGGCGCGGAACTCGTCTTCGCGGTCGGCCCGGCATACGCGACTGCTCCGGTCGCCCGTGCTGTGCGGGAGCACCTGACTCCTGAGCAGACCGTGGTCGTCAACCCGGGTTCGTGCGCCGGAGCTGTCCTGTTCAAGCACACCCTCGGGGTCGAGCTCACCTCGCCCGAGCGTCGGGTCGCCGAGACAAGCACTCTTCCGTATGCCGTCCGGGCCACCGGACCCGCCGAGATCACCGTCTACCACCGGCTCACGGACGGGATCTTCGTCGCCGGGCTACCCCGGGCGATCACCGCCGAGGTCGCGGCCCAGCTGGCGAGCGTGTGGCCGGGCATCCGGGCCGCCGACAGTGTCCTGCACACCACCTTGCAGAACGGCAATCCGGTGATCCACCCCGCAGTCACCCTGCTCAACGCCGCTCTCATCGAACGCACCGGTGGGCAGTTCCTCTTCTACGAGGAAGGGGTGACCCCCGCGGTGGGCCGGCTCATGCAGGGCGTCGACAAGGAGCGGATGGACCTGGCTGCCGCTCTGGGGGTGCAGATTCTCTCCGAACCTGCGCTTGGGCGCAGGCAGGGCTACATGACTGTGGCCAACTATGACATCGGGTACTCCACTGCGCCGGGGTTTGCCGGGATCAGCGCGCAGCCCCAACTCGACCATCGCTACCTGCACGAAGACGTCGGCTACGGGCTCGTCCTCTTCAGTGACCTCGGACGAAGGCTCGGCGTGACGACTCCCACGATCGACGCGGTCATCCAGATCGCCTCGGTCGTCATGGGCCGGGACTACCGTGCCGAGGCCGCCCGCACCCTGGACACCCTCGGGCTCGGTGGGTATGACGCGGACGCGTTGCGCGCGTTGTGACCCCTCCGGTGACGTGAGCGCTCAGTGGTGCCGCAGCGCCTCGGTCTGGGCGGGGAGGTTCGCCACGCCGATCGGGCAGGTCAGGCCATTGGCACCGTGGTTGCAGTACCCCGCAGGGTTCTTGTGCAGGTACTGCTGGTGGTAGTCCTCGGCATACCAGAACGGGCCAGCCTCGTCCGCCGATAGCTCCTGAGTGGTGATCTTGCCCGCACCCACCCGGGTCAACTCGGCCTGGAAGGCTGCGTGGGTCGCGATGACCGCACTGTGCTGCGCCGGGGTGGTCCAGAAGATCGCGGACCGGTATGCCGTGCCGACGTCGTTGCCCTGCCGGTTGCCTTGGGTGGGGTCGTGGTTCTCCCAGAAGGCCTTGAGGATGATCTCGGGGGCGATGGCGGACGGGTCGTAGGCGACCAGGACAGTCTCGGCGTGCCCGGTTCGGCCGGTGCAGCACTCCTCGTATGTCGGGTTCGCAGTGAACCCGCCCATGTAGCCGACGGCCGTCGTCACGACCCCGGGCAGTCGCCACATGATCCGCTCGGCACCCCAGAAGCAGCCCATCGCGACGTAGAGGACCTCGGTGTCCGGTGACCACGGACCCTCCAGGGCCGTCTCGAGCACTGCGTGGGTGGCCGAGAGGGTGAAGAGACGGTGATCCCGGCCGGGCAAGGCCTCGTGGGGGGTCGGCATCGTCGTCCGGTTGCCGGTGGTGAAGAGCATGCGCCATTCAACACTGGCCCACACGAGGGTATGCCGCCCGTCTCGGCGGGCGGGCGGCATACCCTCGTGTCATGCCCAGCGATGACCTGCCCAGCGATCACGTACCTCACGGCGCCCTCGGATTCTCCACCCGAGCGATTCACGTCGGCTCCGAACCTGACCCGACGACCGGTGCCGTGGTCCCGCCGATCTATGCGACGTCGACATACAAACAGGACGGGATCGGCGGGCTGCGCGGCGGATACGAGTACTCCCGCTCGGCCAACCCGACCAGGACCGCGTTGGAGGAGTGCTTCGCGGCACTCGAAGGGGGCGAGCGGGCGTTTGCCTTCGCCAGCGGGCTCGCCGCCGAGGACACCGTGCTGCGCTCGCTGCTCAGCCCCGGGGCCCACGTCGTGGTGCCCAGCGACGCCTATGGCGGGACGTACCGGTTGTTCAACCGGGTGGCCCGGCCGTGGGGGGTGGAGCACTCGATCGCCCCGATCGCCGACGTCGATGCCGTGCGGGCGGCGATCCGGCCGGAGACCGCCATGGTCTGGGTCGAAACCCCGACGAACCCGTTGCTCGCGATCGCCGACATCGAGGCACTCGCCGCGATCGCGCACGAGGCCGGGGCCCTGCTCGTGGTCGACAACACCTTCGCCTCGCCCTATCTGCAGAGCCCCCTGGCCCTGGGCGCCGACATCGTCACGCACTCGACGACGAAGTACTGCGGAGGGCACAGCGACGTGGTCGGCGGGATGGCGGTCACACGCGCGGGCGTGGTGACGTCGAGTGGAGAGTCCGCCTCGGAGCGGATCGGCTTCCACCAGAACGCGATGGGTGCTGTCGCGGGACCTTTCGACGCCTGGCTCGTGCTACGTGGGCTGAAGACTCTGGCGGTGCGGATGGAGCGGCACTGCGACAACGCGGAGCTGGTGACTGAGTTCCTCACCGGGCATCGGGGGGTGACTGCGGTGCACTATCCGGGTTTGGCCAACCATCCGAACCACGCGGTGGCGGCGGCGCAGATGCGTCGGTTCGGCGGGATGGTGTCGTTCCGCGTGCGTGGGGGTGAGGACGTCGCGGCGAAGGTCGTCGGGGAGACTCAGGTGTGGACCCTCGGGGAGTCCCTCGGTGGCGTGGAGTCTCTCATCGAGCACCCAGCGCAGATGACGCACGCGTCGGTCGCCGGGACCGAGCTCGAGGTGCCCGGCGACCTCATCCGGCTCTCCGTGGGTATCGAGGACGCACAGGACCTCATCGCCGACCTCGCCCAGGCGCTCGACCGGCTCACGTGAGTGGTGGGGGCTGCGTGGCGCGGCCCCCACCTGAGCGGCGCGGCCCCCACCTGAGCGGCGCGGCGCGCGGTCTAAACGCCCATGTCCTTGCTGATGATCGACTTCATCACCTCGGAGGTCCCGCCGTAGATCCGGTTGACCCGGTTGTCGGCGTAGAGCCGGGCGATCGGGTACTCGTTCATGAACCCGTATCCGCCGTGCAGCTGCAGGCATCGGTCAATGACGTCGGCGGCGACCTCGGTGCAGAAGAGCTTCGCGGATGCCGCCTCGGCGGGGGTGAGCTCTCCGGCGTCCAGAGCCTCGGTGCCGCGGTCGACCACGGCCTGGGCTGCGTCCACCTTGGCCTTGCAGGCTGCGAGCTCGAACTTCGTGTTCTGGAAGGCGGCTACCGGCTGGCCGAAGACCGTTCGCTGGTGCACATAGTCCATCGTGAACCGGATCGCCGCCGCCGCCTGAGCATAGGCGCCGACCGCGATGCCCAGGCGCTCCTGCGGGAGGTTGCGGCCCAGATAGAAGAAGCCCTGACCCTCCTCGCCGAGCAGGTCCTCCACCGGCACCTTGACGTCAGTGAAGGACAACTCGGCGGTGTCTGAGGTCTTCAGGCCGAGCTTGTCGAGCTTGCGGCCGACGGCATAGCCCTCGGACTTGGTGTCGACGGCCAGCAGCGAGATGCCGAGCCGGCGGTTCTCCGGCGAGGCCGGCGCGGTGCGGGCACAGACGATGACCCGGTCGGCGTGCACCCCACCGGTGATGAACGTCTTCGCCCCGTTGAGGACATAGTGCGTCCCGTCCGCGGAGAGCTTGGCAGTGGTCTTCATCCCCGCCAGGTCCGAACCGGTGCCGGGTTCGGTCATCGCGATCGCCCACATCTGCTCACCGGCGACGAACGGGGGCAGCCAGCGCTCCTTCTGCTCGTCGGTGGCGAGCATCTTGAGATAGGGCAGACACAGCAGGACATGCACCCCCGAACCGCCCAGGGTCACTCCGGCGCGGGCGGTCTCCTCGGCGAGGACCACCTCGTACTTGAACGTGCTCAGCCCAGCCCCGCCGTACTCCTCGGGAACCTCGATCCCGAAGATTCCCAGCTCGGCGAGCTTGTAGTAGAACTCCCGAGGCACGATCCCGGCCTCGTACCACTCCTCGTAATGCGGGACCACCTCGCTCTCGAGGAAGTGGCGCAAGGTCTTGCGGAAGGACTCGTGGTCCTCGTCGAACAGGGTGCGGCGCATGAGGATCTCCGATCACTGGGACTGCCGGGCCCGCAGCTGGCGCCGGATAACCCAACGCCACCACGGACGCTCCAGCCTACCCGCGGGTAGCCGGGGTGTGTCTGTGGCATGCGGCATACCGAACCCCGACGGCCGTGGTGACCTGCCCCGGTGGTGGAGGTGCTCGGGCCACCGTTTGACGGGATCGGGCAACCGTTGAGGGGATAGCGTTCGGACATGGCAGCACAGGTTTCTCTCGCCGACGTCCGGGCCGCGCGCGACATCCTCGCCGACGTCCTGCGGCCGACGTCGCTGAAATACAACCGCGGCGTCTCGGACATGGTGGGCGCGAACGTCTACCTCAAGTGCGAGAACCTTCAGCGGGCAGGGTCCTTCAAGATCCGGGGCGCCTACACCCGGATGTCCCGGCTCAGCGCGCAGGAGAAGGCCCGGGGGGTCGTCGCCGCCAGTGCCGGGAACCACGCCCAGGGGGTGGCTCTGGCCGGTCAGATGCTCGGAGTCGGCGTCAAGGTCTTCATGCCACTCGGGGCGGCGATGCCCAAGCTGGAGGCGACCGCGGCCTACGGAGCGAGTATCGAACAGGTCGGCGCCACCCTTGACGAGAGCATCGTCGCGGCCAGGGCGTATGCCGAGCGGACCGGTGCTCTGTTCGTCTCGCCTTTCGACCACGTCGACATCGTCGCCGGGCAGGGGACCTGCGGGCTGGAGATCATCGAGCAGTGCCCGGAGGTGCGCACGGTTGTCGTCGGGCTGGGTGGTGGCGGGCTCCTCGCCGGCATCGCCGTCGTGCTGCGCGAACTCGCCCCGCACGTGCGAATCATCGGCGTACAGGCGGAACAGGCCGCGGCATACCCGGCCTCGCTGGCGGCGGGGCACCCGGTGAGCGCGGAGCGGATGGCGACCATGGCCGACGGCATTGCGGTCGGTCGGCCCGGGGACATCACCTTCCCGATCGTGCGGGATCTCGTCGACGAGGTGGTCACGGTCAGCGAGGCCGCACTGGCCCGCACCCTCCTCTTCCTCCTCGAGCGCGGCAAGCTCGTCGTTGAGCCGGCCGGCGCGGCCGCGACGGCGTGGCTGTTGGCGAACTCGATCAGTGACTCCCCGGTCCGGGTCGAGGGGCCAGTGGTCAGCGTCTTGTCCGGGGGCAACATCGACCCGCTGCTGATGATGCGGATCATCCGCTTCGGGATGGTTGCGGCCGGGCGCTACCTGCAGTTCTCGGTCGTTGTTCCCGATAGTCCGGGCCACCTGGCCCGGCTCCTGGCTGACTGCGCCGCTGCGGACGCGAACGTCGTCGAGGTCGAGCACGTGCGCACCGGCACGGAGACCCGGGTCGACCAGGTGGCGATCTCGGTCATCCTCGAGACCCGGGGCCATCGCCATTGCCAGCGGGTGCTCGAGGTGCTGCGGGACAAGGGCTACCCGGTCATCAGCACGGACAACGCCGCCGAGGGGCGGAGCTGAGGGTCCGAGCTGAGGGCGGAACCGAGCGCGGAGCCGCTGGTGGTCAGCGGCCAGGACGGGCGGTCGCTGAGCAGCGCGGTCAGTGGCTGTAAGGCCGGGTGTGCAGGATCTTCACGGTGATGCTCTTGCCGTTTGGGGCCTGGTAGGTCACGGTCTCGCCGACGGTGCGGCCGTTGACCGCCACCCCGATCGGCGACTGCTCGCTGAAGACGTCGACGTCGGCGTCCCCGATCTCGCGCGACCCGAGCAGGAAGACCTCCTCCTCGCCGAACATCTCGACGGTGACGACCATGCCGGGCTCGACGATGCCGTCGTCGGGCGGGGTCTCCCCGATGATCGCGCTCTCCAGGAGCTGGGCGAGCTGCCGGATCCGGGCCTCCATCTGGCCCTGCTCCTCGCGCGCGGCGTGATAGCCGCCGTTCTCGCGCAGGTCGCCCTCGGCACGAGCAGCCTCGATCTTGCGGGCGATCTCGCTGCGGCCCGACCCGGTGAGCTGCTCGAGCTCGGCCTTGAGGCGGTCAAAGGCGTCCTGGGTCAGGTAGCTAGCCCTGGTGGTCCCGGTCATGGCAGGTCTCCTACGTCAAAGGGTCCGGTCCGCGCCGAGAGTGGTCGGCTCGCGCGGGTCCGGACCCGGATGAGAGAACAAGCCTAACAAACCCTGGGACAGCTCACAGCCCCGGCCGGCTCTGCGGCCCCTCAGCCGACTCGAACGCAGGAATCCACCACTGCGGTCACCGCGCGGTGGGTGGTGCGGATCTCCACCTGCCGCCGGGCCCAGCCCGACCCCGGTGGGACCTGGTCCACCGCCGTGCCCACCCGCCCGTGGCGGTCGTCGAGGGCAGTCAGGGTGCACGACAAGCCTGTCCCCTCGGGCCGGTTGACCTGGTAGTCGATGCTGGTGGCGGCGTCGCTGAGGACCGCATACCCGACGACCTGGGGGGTCACCGCGCCGACCTGGGTGGCCACCCCGTACCAGATGACCGCTGCCGTCAGGAGAACCACGCCGAGGACGCCGACCACCCACCAGCGTCCGGATCCGGGAGCGGGGCGCGGCAGCGGCATACGAGGTCCTCGGTGCGTGAGTGGTCGGTGAGCGATGAGAGGATGACGAGGTTCCATTGTGCGGGGCCGCCACCGCGGCCGATGAGGAGGGTTGCCAGGGTGTCGGAGCGGCTGCGGCTGATGTGCGTGCACGCCCACCCCGACGATGAGTCGAGTAAGGGCGCGGCCACGATGGCGAAATACGTCGACGGCGGGCATCCTGTTCTCGTCGTCTCGTGCACCGGTGGGGAGCGGGGGGACATCCTCAACCCCCGTCTGCGCGAGGATCCACGGGTCCTGCGTGACATCACCGGGACCCGGCGTGCCGAGATGGCCCGGGCCGCCCAGATCCTCGGTGTCGAGCACCGCTGGCTCGGGTTCGTCGACTCCGGATTCCCCGAGGGAGACCCTCCGCCGCCCCTGCCTGCGGGCTGCTTCGCCGAGCAGCCCCTCGAGGTCCCGGTCGAGGCCCTGGTGCGCGAGATCCGCCGGTTTCGGCCGCATGTGCTGACGACCTACGACGAGAACGGTGGCTATCCGCACCCCGACCACGTCAAGTGTCACAGTGTCGCGATGGCAGCCTTCGAGGCTGCTGGCGACCCTGCGGCCTACCCGGGTGCGGGTGAGCCCTGGCAGCCGTTGAAGGTCTACTACAACCACGGCTTCTCCCGGGAGCGGATCACCGCCTACCACGAGGCGCTTCTCGGCCTCGGGCTCGACAGCCCGTATGCCGACTGGCTGGCCGGGTGGGATGCCTCCCGGGAGCGGGTGCGCACGACCCGGATCGACTGTGCGCACTGGTTCGGCCGTCGGGACGACGCCCTGCTGGCGCACGCCACCCAGATCGACCCGGACGGGCTCTTCTTCGCCCTGCCCAGGCACGTGCAAGCGCAGGTGTGGCCCTGGGAGGACTTCGAGGCCGGTGTGTCCTATGTGCCCATCGCTGCGGGTGAGGACGACCTCTTCGGGGGGCTGCCGCAGGAGGCGGCGCGCGCTGACGCACTGGCGACGAGTGGCGCTCTGACTATCGTCTTCGACGGGCGGAAGGAGCCCTCGGCATGAACGACCCGATCACCGAAGGACCCGGTATCCCGGCCTTCATCGCGTTCGCCTTCCTTGTCATCGCCCTGTGGCTGCTCATGCGGAACATGAACGCCCGGCTGCGCCGGATGAGCTACCAGCGCCGGGCTGAGGAGGAGGCCAGACGCGCCGACGTGGCTGGCAGCCCCGCGGGGGAGCAGGTTGACGCTCAGGACGATCCGGGAGATAACGCGGACGGCGACAGCGCGGACGGTCAAGCCGGCCGGTAGAGCACGATCGACGCTGCGATGTAATGCGTGATGAACGCGGCGATGGTCAGAGCGTGGAAGATCTCGTGGAAGCCGAACCAGCGCGGTGAGGGGTTCGGGCGCTTGAGGCCGTAGACCAGGGCGCCCAGGCTGTAAAGGATCCCGCCGGCGGCGATGAGGCTCATCACCAGCGGTCCACCTGCCCGGAACAGGGGGCCCAGATAGAAGACCGCGACCCAGCCGAGGGCGACGTAGAGCGGCACGTAGAGCCAGCGCGGTGCCCCGACCCAGAACACCCGGAAAGCGACGCCGAGCAGCGCCCCGATCCACACCGTGAGGAGCATCGTCAGCGCCTGTTCCCGCGGCAGCAGGAGGGCAAACGGTGTGTAGGAGCCGGCGATGATGAGGAAGATGTTCGCGTGGTCGAAGCGTCGGAGCGCGCCGCCCATCTTCGGCCCCCAGGTCCCGCGGTGGTAGACCGCGGAGGTGGAGAAGAGCAGGACGGCAGTCACGGTGAACACCGCCGCGCAGGTCCGGGCGGCAAGTGAGTCGGACAGGACGATGAGGACCAGACCGGCAACGAATGCGAGCGGAGCCATCCCCAGATGCAGCCATCCACGCAGGCGTGGCTTGACCGCGCCGAGTGCCGCCTCGATCTGCTCGAGCGGGCCCCCGGAGGCCATCCGCGCGGACTCCTCCACCTGCCGGACCATGGCGAGATTCTAACTTACGGTGGCGTAGGTTCGCGATGCCCGCGGCGATGCCCGTTCGTGGGGGTCGGTGAGGGAGCCGGTGGAGGGACCCGTCCTCTCGGTCTGGTGGCGTAGCGTGACCGCCATGCCCGTCAGGGATCTCGTGTATGCCGCATACGAGCGGCACCTGACCCGTCAACTCGAGCCCGGGGACATCCCCCGGCACGTAGGGATCATGCTCGACGGGAACCGTCGGTGGGCGAAGGAGCGCGGCGCCGCGACAAGCGAGGGGCACCAGGCCGGCGCGGAGAACATCGCCCATTTCCTCACCTGGTGCGAGGAGGTCGGGGTTGAGGTCGTCACCCTGTGGCTGCTCTCCACGGACAACCTCGGGCGGGCCGAGGCGGAGTTGCGTCCGCTGCTGGCGATCATTGAGCGAGCGGTCGACGAACTGGCTGACCTGGGCCGATGGCGGCTCAACCCGGTGGGCGCCCTCGACCTGCTCCCCGCAGCCACATCAGCCCGACTCAAGGCGGGAGCGGAGCGCACATCGGACGCTGCGGGGATGCTCGTCAACGTCGCCGTCGGATACGGGGGTCGCCGGGAGATTGCCGATGCGGTGCGCTCACTGCTGCAGGAGCACGCCCGCGCCGGCACCAGCATCGAGGAGTTGGCCGCGATCCTCGACGTCGATCACATCGCCGAGCACCTGTACACCAAGGGCCAGCCGGACCCTGACCTGGTCATCCGGACCTCGGGGGAGCAGCGGGTTTCCGGGTTCCTCCTCTGGCAGTCAGCGCACAGCGAGTTCTATTTCTGTGAGGCCTACTGGCCGGACTTCCGCAAGGTGGATTTCCTCCGCGCCTTGCGTGCCTATGGGGAGCGGCAGCGTCGGTTTGGCACCTGAACCTTGGGCGCATGGGAGTAGTGGGGCAGGTGTGGTCCAAGTGGTGGTCGTGGGTATGGGAATGTCGGACACGCGGGCCCGGTGCCGCGGGTGATCGCCGATGCGGTCGTAGCGTCAGGACAACGTCGACCCGATGCGCCGACCCTGGCGCGTGCTGGAGGCCCGGATGACACACCACGCCACCACCCCACTGTCGAACGCCGCGACCCCGACGCCCGCAGTGTCGGACGCCGCGACCCCAACGGAGGCCCGGACCTACGTCCTGGACACCTCGGTCCTGCTCTCGGATCCGCGGGCCCTGACCCGCTTCAAGGAGCACGAGGTCGTCCTGCCCCTTGTCGTCGTCACCGAGCTCGAGGCCAAGCGGCACCACCCGGAGCTGGGCTACTTCGCCCGCACGGCGCTGCGCCTGCTCGATGACCTTCGGGTCAGCGCCGGTCGGCTTGACGCTCCGGTACCTATCGGGGAGGACGGCGGCACGCTGCGGGTGGAGCTCAACCACACCGACCCGGCAGCGCTGCCGGCGGGGTTCCGATTGGGGGACAACGACACCCGGATCCTCGCAGTGGCCCGAAACCTCGCGGACGAGGGCCGGCGGGTCACCATCGTCAGCAAGGACCTGCCGATGCGAGTCAAGGCCTCGGCCTGTGGCCTGGGTGCGGAGGAGTACCGTGCCGAACTCGTCGTGGAGTCCGGATGGACCGGTATGGCCGAGATCGACGTGAGTGCCGCGGAGCTGGACCACCTCTATGAGTACGCCCGCCTCGAGCACCTCGAGGCCGCGGAGCTGCCCTGCCACACCGGCCTGAAGCTGCACTCCCCGCGAGGGTCGGCGCTGGGTCGGGTCGGGGCTGACAAGGCTGTCCGGCTGGTGCGCGGGGACCGGGATGCCTTCGGCCTGCACGGGCGCAGCGCGGAGCAGCGGATCGCTCTCGACCTGCTCCTCGATCCCGACGTCGGCATCATCAGCCTCGGTGGGCGGGCCGGCACCGGCAAGTCCGCTCTGGCCCTGTGCGCGGGTCTCGAGGCGGTCATGGAGCGCCAGCACCACCGCAAGGTCGTGGTGTTCCGGCCGTTGTATGCCGTGGGCGGGCAGGAGCTCGGCTACCTTCCCGGCGACCAGGGCGAGAAGATGAACCCTTGGGGTCAGGCCGTTTTCGACACCCTCGCAGCCCTGGTCTCCCGGGAGGTGGTCGAGGAGGTCCTCGACCGCGGCATGCTTGAGGTGCTCCCGTTGACCCACATCCGAGGCCGGTCGCTGCACGACGCATTCGTCATCGTCGACGAGGCGCAGAGCCTGGAGCGCAACGTGCTGCTTACTGTGCTCTCCCGGATCGGCCAGAACTCCCGGGTCATCCTCACCCATGACGTGGCGCAGCGGGACAACCTGCGCGTGGGGCGGCACGACGGTGTCGTGGCGGTCGTCGAGAAACTCAAGGGACATCCTCTCTTCGCCCACGTCACGCTGACCCGCTCCGAACGGAGCCCGATCGCTGCTCTGGTCACCGATCTCCTCGAGGGCATCGAGGTGTGAGGTTCGCCACTGCGCGCCGGTCTCGACGCTGGTCGGCGTGCTGAGAGCGGAGGCGAAGTCCTGGGGACGATTTCCCCTCCGCTGCGGTTTCCCCTACAGTTTTATCTCGAATTGGTAACGGCCGGTCCTCGCTGACTGATCTGCGCTGACCGATCTGCCGAGCCCTTCCTGGTCTGCCCGCTTCGGGCCTACCCATGACCAACGGACGCCGGTGGCTCCTTGCCGCCTGAAAGGACCGACGCCCCATGAGTCGATACCACGGGCGCCACTCTGTTCACCCGGCCAAGGGCCGTGTGCACAGCAGTGGCGGACTTCGCTCCGCCCTGCGCCGCCCGGCAGTGTCCGTCTCGCTCGCGCTCGCTGCGGTGGCGACCGGTGCCGCGGGGGTGAGCACGGTCAGCGCCCACGAGACCACGGACGTTAGCCCCACGGCATTCGTGCTCAGCGCAGCGGCCGTCACCCAGGGCCAGCAGGATGCTCGCGCCACCGCCGCTGACGCAGCGCGGTTGAACACCGAGCAGGCCAACCTCAACGAGCAGAAGGCGGTCGTCGTCGCCAAGGCCGACGCCGAGGCGAAGGCGAAGGCTGAGGCCGAGGCCAAGGCTCGACAGGATGCTGAGGACAAGGCCGCGCGCGACGCCGAGCGCGAGGCGCTCATCGCCAACGCCCAGTCGGACCCGGCCCCAGTTGCGCGGGTTCTCATGGCGGACTTCGGTTTCGGTGACGACCAATGGGGCTGCCTGAACAACCTTGTCATCGGCGAGTCGACGTGGAACTACCAGGCGACCAACCCCACCTCCGGTGCCTACGGGCTGTTCCAGTCCCTCCCGGCAAACAAGATGAGCTCGGTTGCTGACGACTGGGCTAGCAACCCAGTCACCCAGATCCGGTGGGGGCTGGGTTACATCCAGCGCACCTACGGCACCCCGTGTGGGGCCTGGAACGCCTGGCTCAGCCGCTCCCCGCACTGGTACTGACGGTCACTATGGCCGCGCCGGCTCCCCGGTGGCGGCACCCCAGTCCCACCCGCCTCACGCCAGTCCCACCCGCCTTACGTTTTCGGGATGATCCCGAAATCGTGGCGAAACCCGGGAAACGTTCCGGGGTGTCGCCACGATTCCGGGGTGTCACCAGCGCAGGGGTCACCAGCGCAGGGGTCACCAGCGCAGGGGTCACCAGCGTGCGGACCTGTCACGGTGCGCGGGCCATCAGCACACCGGCACCGGCGGGACCTCACACCTTGCGCAAACGAATCTGGGTCACGGCGTGGTTGGGGCCCTTGGTCAGAACGAGCGTGGCCCGCTCTCGGGTCGGCTCGACGTTCTCGACGAGGTTCGGCTCGTTGATCCGGCTCCAGATGCCCAGGGCTGTCTTCTCGGCTTCGGCGTCGGTCAGGCCGGCATAGCGGTGGAAGTATGACGCCGGGTCGGCGAACGCGGTCTCCCGCAGTCGCAGGAAGCGGTGGACATACCACGAGCGAATGTCCTCAACCGCAGCATCGACGTAGACCGAGAAGTCGAACCAGTCGGAGATGGTCCCTGTGCTTGAGCCGTCCAGTCGTGGCACGGCCGGTTGCAGGACGTTGAGGCCCTCGATGATCAGCACGTCGGGCTTGGTGATCCGCACCGGTTCCGGCAGCCGATCGTAGGCAAGGTGGTCGTACTGCGGCGCCTCGACCAGGGGAAGTCCCGACTTCACCGCGGCGACGAAGCGGAGCAGCGCTGCCCGATCGTAGGACTCGGGAAATCCCTTGCGGTGCATCAGGCCGCGCCGATCGAGTTCGGCATTGGGATAGAGGAACCCGTCGGTGGTGACCAGTTCCACCCGCGGAGTATGCGGCCAGCGTGACATGAGCTCCTTGAGGAGCCGCGCGGTGGTCGACTTGCCGACGGCGACTGACCCGGCGACACCCACGACGAACGGCATCCGGTTCGGCCGCTCCCCGAGGAACTCCGCCGTCGCCAGCCGCAGACCATGGGTGGCCTCGACATAGAAGTGCAACAGGCGCGAGAGCGGTAGATAGACCTCCTCGACCTCGCGCAGGTCGATCCGGTCGCCCAGACCCCGCAGTCGGGTCAGGTCGTCGGCCGTCAGGCTCATGGGGTGGTTCTCCCGTAGCCGAGCCCACCCGGATCGGTCGAATACGGCATACGGCGTGGGGAGCCCGGCGTCACTGGGAGTCGACACGAGGGACATTGTTGCGGAGAGGAACAGTGCTACGGAGGGGGGCACCGTCGCCGACCCGCCCGCTGTTGTGGACCGTAGAGCCAGAGGGCGCCGGACTAGGATTCCGCCCATGTGCGGAATCGTCGGATATGTCGGACCCAGCGTCGACGGCAAGGCCCTGGACGTCGTCATGGAAGGGCTGGCCCGCCTGGAGTATCGCGGCTACGACTCGGCCGGGGTGGCCCTGGTGGCGGCCGATGACACCGTCTTCACGCAGAAGCGGGCCGGGAAGTTGGAAAACCTGCGCCGGGCCCTGGTCGACGTCCCGCCGCCGGCGTCCTCCACCGGCATCGGGCACACTCGCTGGGCCACGCACGGCGGTCCCACGGACACCAATGCCCACCCGCATCGTGGCGGCGCTCAGGACAAACTCGCCCTGATCCACAACGGGATCATCGAAAACTTCCACACGCTGAAGACCGAACTGCTCGCCCAGGGAACCATCTTCGAGTCCGAGACCGACACCGAGGTGGCCGCCAAGCTGGTCGGTCGCGCCTTCGACGAGGTCGGCGACCTCACGCAGGCCCTGCGCCAGGTCGTATGCCGCCTCGAGGGGGCGTTCACCCTGCTCGCGGTGCACGCCGACGTCCCCGGCGTCGTCGTCGCTGCCCGGCGCAACTCGCCTCTGGTCGTCGGCCTGGGGGAGGGCGAGAACTTCCTCGGCTCCGACGTCGCGGCGTTCATCGGCCACACCCGGCACGCCATCGAGATGGGTCAGGACCAGATCGTCACGATCACCCCGACGAGTGCCCAGATCATCGACTTCGACGGCACCCCGGCGCAGGGCACTCCCTACGAGGTCACGTGGGATGCCTCCGCCGCCGAGAAGGGCGGCTATGACACCTTCATGGAGAAGGAGATCCTCGAGCAGCCCCATGCGGTCGCCGACACCCTGCTCGGGCGGACCAAGGACACCGGCGAACTCGTCCTCGACGAACTGCGGGTCGACGAGGACCAGCTCAAGGCGGTCAACCGGATCATCGTCGTCGCCTGCGGCACCGCTGCGTATGCCGGTCTGACTGCCAAGTACGCCATCGAGCACTGGACCCGGATCCCGGTCGAGGTCGCCCTGGCCCACGAGTTCCGCTACTGCGACCCGATCCTCGACGCTAACACCCTCGTGGTCTCGATCAGCCAGTCCGGGGAGACGATGGACACCCTCATGGCGGTCAAGCACGCCCGGGATCTCGGCTCACTCACCTTGTCGGTGTGCAACACCCACGGCTCGACGATTCCGCGCGAGTCCGACGCGGTGCTGTATACCCACGCCGGGCCGGAGGTCGCGGTGGCCTCGACGAAGGCGTTCTCCGCCCAGATCACGGCCTGCTACCTGCTCGGGCTCTATCTCGCCCAGCTGCGCGGCGGCACTTTCGCCGAGGACGCTGCCGAGGTCATGCTCGAGCTGCGGCAGATCCCGGAGAAGGTCCAGACCGTGCTCGACCGGATGGACCGAGTCAAGGAGATCGCCCGCTTCATGGCCGACACCCGCTCGGTGCTTTTCCTCGGACGGCACGTCGGCTACCCGATCGCCATGGAAGGCGCCCTGAAACTCAAGGAGATCGCCTACATCCACGCCGAGGGGTTCGCCGCCGGTGAACTCAAGCATGGCCCGATCGCGCTCATCGAGCCCGGCCAACCGGTCTTCGTCATCGTCCCTGCCCCGGACACCCCGCACGAGCTGCACAAGAAAGTGGTCTCCAACATCCAGGAGATCCGGGCTCGAGGGGCCCGCACCCTGGTCATCGCCCACGATGGGGACGACGCGGTCGTGCCGTTCGCGGACGAGGTGATCCGGGTGCCGCAGTGCCCGCAGCTGCTCGCCCCGCTACTGACCATCGTCCCGCTTCAGGTGTTTGCCCTGCACTTGTCCTCGGCCAAGGGGTTGGATGTGGACCAGCCGCGCAACCTTGCCAAGTCGGTCACCGTCGAGTGAGCGGCACTCCAGTGAGCCGAGTGAGCCGCGCTCCAGTGAACCTCGTCTCTGTAAGCCCCGCCCAGTGAGTGTCGTCGGAGTCGGGATCGACGTCGTGGACGTCCCCCGTTTCGGTGCTGTGCTCGAGCGCAGTCCGGCCCTGCGGGAGCGCCTGTTCACCCCGGCCGAGCGGGTCCTGCCGCTAGCCTCGCTGGCTGCCCGGTTCGCCGCGAAGGAGGCTCTCGCCAAGGTGCTCGGTGCCCCGGCCGGGATGAGCTGGCAGGACTGTGAAGTGGCCCGACTGGACAACCGCCGCCCTGAGCTCGTCGTCACCGGCTCGGTGCAAGCCACGGTCGAGGCACTGGGCATCATCAACCTGCACCTCTCGCTCTCGCACGACGCCGGGATCGCCTCCGCCGTCGTCGTCGCCGAGTCATGAGGGACGGCTCCGTGGGGGCGCACCGGAGGGAGTGCTCATGATCAAGGCGTGGAACGCCGCCGACGTGTATGCCGCCGAGGACGCCGCGATGGCTGGACTCGACGAGGGCGAGCTCATGGCCCGAGCGGTCGCCGGTCTCGCCGAGATTGCCGCCACCCGGCTGGACCAGCGTGGCGGCCGTGGCGTCGTGGCCCTCGTCGGGCCGGGCAACAACGGTGCCGATGCCCTGTACGCCGCCGCTGACCTCGCCCGGCGCGGGTTCAACGTCGCCGCAGTCCACATCGAGCGAGTCCATACCGGGGCCGCGGGCGCCGCGGACGCGGCCGGGGTGATCCGCAGCAGCAACCCGGCGGAGGCGATCGACCTCATCGGCGGGGCGGACCTCGTCCTCGACGGCATCCTCGGCATCGGCGGGCGAGGCGGGCTACCGGACTGGGCGCTTCCCTGGGTCGAGGCGATCCCACCGGACGCCTGGGTGATCGCGGTGGACACCCCCTCCGGCCAGGTCGTCGACGGCGGGCCGCTGGCGCCGACGGGGGTGTTCGCGGACGAGACGGTGACCTTCTCCCTGGGCAAGCCGGTGCACCTCCTCCCGCCGAGCGAGGCTGCCTGCGGTCTGGTCAGTGTCGTCGACATCGGGATCGCCCCGCTGACGGCACCGGCCGTATGCCGCCTGGTGACCGCGGACGTGCCCGAACTGTGGCCGATCCCCTCCGCGACCGACGACAAGTACTCCCGGGGAGTGGTCGGGATGGTCGCCGGGTCCGAGCGGTACCCGGGGGCCGCCGTTCTCGCGGTCACGGCAGCGGTGGAGGCCGGTATCGGGATGGTTCGCTATCTCGGCCCGCCGACCCCGAGCGGGCTCGTTCGCGCCGCGGTGCCCGAGGCCGTCCACGGACCTGGGCAGGTCCAGGCATGGGTGGTCGGTCCAGGCCTCGACGGCACCGACGAGGACCCGACGACCCCAGGACACGTCAGCACTGCCGTCGCCGTCTTGCGCCAGCGGCTCCCCTGCGTCGTCGACGCCGGGGGGCTCGACCTGCTCGAGCCCGCTCTGCTCGCGGCCCGGCACGGCATACCGACCCTGCTCACCCCACACGCTGGGGAGTGCGCCCGCCTGCTCAGCCGGCTGGGAGCGGGGGAGGAGATCGCCCGGGAGAGTGTCGAGGCGGACCCCCTGCGGCATGCCCGCGAGCTCGCCGAGCTCACCGGGGCCACCGTCCTGCTCAAGGGGGCAGGCACCCTGGTCGTGCCACCTGATCCCGGTGCTGCGGTGTTCTCCCAGGCTGACGCCCCGGCCTGGCTCGCCACCGCGGGAGCCGGTGACGTCCTCGCCGGCATAGCTGGGGCCTTGCTCGCCGGCGGGCTGAGCGCAGTGCACGCTGGCGCGCTCGCCGCACTCGTCCACGGGCTGGCAGCGGAGCGGGCCAACCCCGGCGGACCGGTGCGTGCGCTCGGAGTCGCCCACGCCATCCCGGTCGTCGTGGCCACCGTGCTCGCCGCACCCTAGTAGGCCGTCCTGACTTTGTCGCGGCTGCTCCCACCCAGCCCCGGCATTCCCCGGGGACAGGCTGCCGCCAGCTTCACCCTGCTGCTACGTCAGCAAGGCGATGTAGGTCTCTCACCTCCATCCGAAACAACAGCGCCACGTGAGCCAACCGGCGGACCACGGTGTCCGTGGCACGCCGTGGCTGCCGCACCGGTGGCACCAGTCGTCGGGTTCGACGACCCGGCACGCGAGCACCGCCCGCTGGGCCTCGACGTGTTGGCCGACGACCTCCAGACCGAGTTCATCGAGGCGGGTGAACGTGGTCAGGTCGGGGCACGTAAATGTGGCGTGGGGCACGTCGGGGTCTTTAGGATGAGTGGCGTGAGAACCTCCATCATTGGGAGGCCCCGACCCGGTTCGGCGCACCGACGCGCCGACCCCTCTCAAGCCACGGCTCCACCCTCAACTGTGATGAGCCCGATTTCCGACGTTCTCGCCCCATTCACGTGGCTCCCCACTAGAGTGCCTGTAGTCGGAGAAGCCCTGCTCCGGCGAACTTCTTTTCCAAACGCCTGCCGGCAGGGTCGGTTCCCGTGAGCACGACCACCGGCCCCCACGCCCTCGAAAGGATGACATTATGGCCCAGGTAGCCAACGCGACGGGGTCTCGGACCCCCGCTCCAGTCAAAGAGGTGAGCCATGGCAAGGCCGTCCTCTGGCTGCTCATTGGCACGCTCTTCCTCTCGGGGACCCCGCTGTGGGTCAAGGCGTCCAACATGGACCCAGCCACCCAAGCGTTCCTGCGTGTCATCCTGGGCTTCCTCCTGCTACTGCCCCTGGGACTCCATGAAATCCGCAACAAGCAGGGTCTGCATCGCAAGGGCATTCTGCTGGCTGTGGCTTCCGGGATCTTCCTGGGAATCGACTTCACTGCGTGGAACTACTCCATCTTCCTGATCGGCTCCGGTGTCGCAGCAATTCTGCTCAACCTCCAGGTCGTGATCGTGCCGATGCTGACGGCGGTCATTGACAAGGTCAAGCTGCCCAAGTCGTTCATCTTCATCCTCCCGATCATGATCGTCGGTGTTCTCTTCACCGGCGGGGTCTTCGAAGCTGCTGAAGGTTCGGTGGGCCCATCGATGATCGGTGGGATCAAGACGTCGGTCATCGGTACTGCCGCCGGCCTTACCTCCGGTCTCTGCTACTCCGCGTACCTGTACCTCTCCCTCAAGGCGTCCACCAGTGCCCCGCGCAAGGATCTCTACATCCAGCCGATGATGTACACGATGCTGGCGCAAGCGGTTGCTCCGGTCATCTGGATGTTCACCGGTGGCAATGGCTTCAATGTCACCCAAGGTGTCCTCACCAAGGCTCCCGATACCGGTGAGATGGTGCTCCCGGCCGTGCTGGGCGACAACCCGACCCTTCAACAGGCCACCACGGCTGGTGACCCGGTCAACATGGGCAACTGGGTCAGCCTCATTCTGCTGATCGTTCTCGGACAGGCCGCTGCCTGGACATTGGTTCAGTATGGGTCGGTCTGGCTACACCCGACCCTGTCCGCAGGTATCCTGCTTCTCTCTCCGGTGACGTCGGTCATCATTGCTGGTCCGCTGTTCGCGGAGTGGCCGTCGTGGCTGCAGTGGGTGGGTGTGGCGCTGATTCTGGGCTGCGTCGGATGGCAGAATGGCTTGATTCAGTCAGCCGCCGGAGCCCTCACAGGTAGGCGAGCAGGTACCGTTGCACCCACGGGTGAGGAGGCCATTCCTCAGGAGGGGATCCGGGCGAGAGGTCGCGGAGTATTCGGCTTACTTGGCGCGGCGGCTGTCCTGCTCGGTATCGCAGCGGCCATACACAACTTCATCACTGGCCAAGTCGGTTGGAACACCCTCTTCACCATCGCGCAGACGGTCGTCGCCGCTGCACTCATGGTCATCATCACGCAGGACGGGCAGGACGGCGGCGAGAAGTCGTGACAGCCGTGCCATTCGCCCTTGTCCAACGGAGCATTCGGAAGGTGGTTCGCTCGTGAAGGCCACGGCTCATCCACGCGGCCCGATTCGGACCTTGGTCGCGTAGGCTGCGAACCGATCATGGGTGGGCGCCGGGTCACCGGCGCCCACCCATTCGAGTCTCGTCGCCAGAACCAACTCCATCGACCAAGTAGTGGTTACTCCTAGGCTGGGTCTTTCACGCGGATCTGAGTGTTGCGGCGTGTGGGACGTGAAAGTGCCTGTGCTGTCAGGGAAACTTCTGCTTGTCAGGGTCGGAAGCGTCTCAGAACTCGCGCGGGTAGGTCATGGTCTGCGCTTGGGGCGGGTGTCCCATCTGTGGGTGGTCCATGTGGTGTGGATGAGTCGCCGGGTGATGATAATCGCGTTGGCTAGGGCGATGAGGCATCGGATGGGGATCCTGGTCGTGTCGGTCATCGGCGAGGGTTTGGTGCCGAGTTCGCCTCTGTCCACGGGGGATCGGCCGGTTGCGTCACCTCCGCACGGTGCCTTGACCAGGCAGCCGTCGATGGTGATGTCACCGAGGTCGAGGCTGACGATCTGGTCGTAGGCTTGCAGGGGCAACTGGTCCAGTTGCGTGAAGGCTCCGGCGGTGGTCCACTCGCCGTGGCGGGTGCGGATCGTGGTGGCCGGGCAGGTGGTGTCGGCGATCTTGACGTAGCTGGCGCCGAGGACGAGCACCTGGACCGCCCAGGGACCGCCCCCACCCCGGAGCCCAGCTGACGTTCGCCGATATCGACGGTCACCGGACCGTTCTCACCGGAGGACCCGTGGGCGCACAAGAGCACCAAGAGCACCCCGATCAGGCCCCCAAGGCCGCTCTGCGCCCCCGCGTGAAAGACCGTGGCTAGACTGGGCGGGCCCATGACGACACAATCTGCCCCTGCCGCCGACATCCCCGCCGACGCCTCCGCGGGCATCCCTGCCGACGCCTCCGCGTGGGTGGAGATCGACCTCGATGCCATCCGCGACAACGTCCGCACCCTCAAGGCGGGAACTGCCGCAGAACTGATGGCCGTGGTCAAGGCCGACGCCTACGGCCACGGTTTGATCCCCTCTGCCCGGGCCGCCCTCGCCGGCGGGGCGACCTGGCTGGGGGTGGCTCAGCTCGCCGAGGCGCTGAGCCTGCGCCAGGCTGGCGTCACGGCCCCACTGCTGACCTGGCTGTTCCCACCGTCCAGCGACCTGACCGTTGCCCTGCGTGCCGACGTCGACCTCAGTGTCAGCGCCCCGTGGACCCTGAGCAACGTTGTCGCCGCAGCCCGAGAAACCGGCCGCCCCGCCCGCGTCCACCTCAAGGTGGACACCGGTCTGGGCCGCGGCGGGGCGCTCGGGGCCGGGTGGAGTGAACTGCTCCCCCTGGTCGCCGCCGCACAGGCCGAGCAGGCGGTGGAGGTCGTCGGCATCTGGTCACACTTCGCCTTCGCGGACGCCCCCCAGCACCCCGCCGTGCGCGCCCAGCAGGTCACCTTCGTCGACGCGGTCGACGAGGCTGCCCGACATGGCATCCGCCCGCATTATCGGCACCTGGCCAACTCGGCCGCCACCTTGACCAGCCCGTCGGCGCACTTCGACCTTGCTCGGCCCGGTCTGGCCGTCTATGGACTGTCCCCGGTGCCCGACATCGGTGGCCCGGAGCACTTCGGCCTGCGCGAGGCGATGCGACTCACGGCCCGCCTGACCCTGGTCAAAGAGGCACCACCGGGGCAGGGCGTCAGCTACGCGCACCAATACACGACCACCACGCACACCCGGCTGGGACTGGTGCCCCTGGGGTATGCCGACGGCATCCCGCGCTCGGCCAGCGGCGCCGGGCCGGTGCAGGTCGGCGGTCGACGGTATGCCGTCGCCGGCCGGGTGTGTATGGACCAGTTCATGATCGACCTGGGTCCAGGCTCTCCGGCCGTTGCTGGGGACGAAGTGCTCGTCCTGGGCCGGGAGGCCGACGGTGAGCCGAGCGCGCAGGACTGGGCGGTTGCTGCCGGCACGATCAACTACGAGATCGTCACCCGGATGGCGCCCCGGCTGCCCCGGATCCACCATGGTGAGGGCAGCGAGCAGTGAGCCCGAGGACGGCATCCACCGGTGCCGGCGCGGCCGCAATCGCGGCGGCTGCCGGTGCCGCCGGGGCCGTGGGTGCCATCGCCCTCGAACGAGCCGCCCGCCGCCGCCGCGAGCTGCGAGCCCTCGACCCGACGGCTGGGTACGACCATCCCGCCGACGAGGTACTCACCGTGTCGGCCAGTGACGGCGTCGCCCTGCACGTCGAGGTCAACGTCCCCTCCGGTGGTGCTCAACCAGGGCGGCCGACCGTCATCTTGGCGCACGGATTCACCCTCAGCCTCGACTCGTGGGTCTTCCAGCGCCGTGCTCTGACCGAGGCCGGCTACCGCGTCGTCGCCTGGGACCAGCGCGGGCACGGCCAGTCTGGCCGCAGCGACGACGAGCACGCCACGATCACCCAGCTCGGCGAGGACCTGGCGGCCGTCATCGCGGCCGCCGCGCCAACCGGGGACCTCGTGCTCGTCGGTCACTCGATGGGTGGCATGACTGTCATGGCCCTGGCCCACTACCACCCGGACGTGGTGCGCGAGCGGGTACTCGCGGTCGGGTTGCTCGCCACCAGCGCGGGCGGGACCGGACTGACCAACCTCGATTTCGGCCCGGCTATCGGGCACATGCTCGGGCGGGTGGGCCCCGGCGTGCTCCAGCGGCTCGACCCGCACTCCGTGGTGCTGCACCGGATCCGCTTCTTGGGCAGGACTATCGAGGATGCCTTGGTCGCGCGGTACTCCTTCGACTCACCGGTCTCGCACAATCTCGTCCGGTTCTGCGGGGACATGATCTTCGGGACCTCGTTTGCGACGATGTCGCAGTTCCTCAACGCGATCGAGGAGCTTGACGAGTCCGAGGCCCTGGAGGTCCTCCACGGGATCGAGACCCTCGTCATGAACGGGCGGGGCGACCTGCTCACCCCGCCGGAGCACTCTGACGACCTCGTCCGCAGGATTCCGGGAGCCGAGCACGTCCTGGTGGAGAACTGCGGCCACCTCATCATGCTCGAGCATCCCGAACTGGTCTGCGAACAGCTCCTGCTCCTCATCCAGCGCGGACTGCGCGCCCGGGCGGCCCATCCGCAGGGAACCGCACTCTCCGGCCGCCCCGGCGTGCGTCGCACCCTGACCGACCTGGCCCGACAGCGTCGGGTGCGTCGGGCCAGGGCCGCGGCGGCCTCGTGAGCTCGGCGGACTCGGTGGCCTCGGACTCGGTGGCCTCGGGCCCAGCGGCCTCGGGGCCAGCGGCCTTGGGGCCGATGGTGTTGCGCACCGTCCAGGACACCCGTGCCTTCGGTGCCGAGCTCGGGAAGCAGCTGCGGGCCGGCGATCTCGTCGTTCTCACCGGCGACCTCGGTGCCGGCAAGACCACGCTGACCCAGGGACTGGCGCAGGGTCTGGGAGTGCGCGGGCCGGTCACGTCACCGACCTTCGTCATCGCCCGGGTGCACCCCTCTGTGGTCGGCGGCCCGGCCCTGGTCCACGTCGATGCCTACCGTCTCGGCGGCCTCGACGAGCTCGACGCCCTCGACCTCGACACCTCCCTCGAGGACTGCGTCACCGTCGTCGAGTGGGGGCACGCCCTGGCCGACAGTTTGAGCGAGAACGTCCTCGAGGTCATCCTCGAGGCCCACCTGGATAGCGAGGAGCGCACCGTCACGGTCACCGGCCGCGGACCGCGTTGGCGGTGCAGGGGCTCCGGGGGTGCCCGGTGATCCTCGGGCTCGACACCTCGACGTCGGCGATCACCGCCGCACTGGTGTCCATGGAGCCGGATGGGTTTGTCCAGGTGCAGGCGGCCGGCTCGGTCGTCGATGCCCGCGCACACACCGAACAGCTGGCGCCGCTGCTCGCCGAGGTCCTCGCCGAGGCGGCGTGCACTCCGGCTGACCTCACCGCGATCGTCGTCGGCACCGGCCCCGGTCCGTTCACCGGGTTGCGGGTCGGTCTGGTCACGGGGGTCACCATGGCCCACGCCCTGCAGATTCCGGTCTACGGCGTGTGCAGCCTCGATGCCCTCGCCGCCTCCGTGGCGGCGCTGGCGGTCCGGGCTCCGAGCGAACTGCTCGTCGCCACCGACGCTCGGCGCAAGGAGGTCTACTGGGCCCGGTATGCCCTCGACCCCACCGCGCTGGGTGCCGACCATCCGAGCCTGCGGCCGGGCACGGCATACCGCCGACTCGGTGAGCCCGCGGTGGACCGACCCGACGACGTCCCCGAGGAGGTGCGGGTCCTGCCCACTGCCGGACGAGGGTCGCTGCTCTACCCCGGCGTGTTCACCGCCCCGCTCGAGGTGCCGCTGGACGTCGATGCCCGGTGGCTGCTGACCGTCGCCGGTCCCCGGATCGTCGCCGGGGAGCCGATGCCGGTCGTTGCCCGATACCTGCGTAGGCCCGATGCGCTCACCACGGCCGAGCGTGCGGCAGCTCGACAGGGCGAAGGCATGAGGGGGAAGGCGTGAGGGGGAAGGCATGAGGGCAGTGACACCGGTGCCAGCACTCACCGTTCGGGACATGTGCTGGGCCGACATTCCGGCGCTCGTGGCCCTGGACGAGGCCCTCTTCGGCGCCGACGCCTGGAGCGAGGCCACCTGGTGGGCCGAACTCGCCGAGCGCCCTCGCCGGGACTATGTCGTTTTCGCGCCAGGACCGCCCGGGGAAGGGCAGTCTCCCCTCGCCTACGGCGGCATCGATGTCGGCGGGGATAGCGCTGACATCATGACCCTCGCAGTGGCACCGGGGTCACAGGGGCGCGGCCTGGGGGCCAGGGTCCTTGCCGAGCTCGAGGCGCGGGCAACGGCGCGTGGGGCGACCCATGCCCTGCTCGAGGTCCGCTCGGACAACTTGAGCGCCCGGATTCTCTACGATCGGCACGGCTGGCACGAGCTGCACGTGCGACGGCGCTACTACCAGCCGGGCGATGTTGACGCGATCATCCTCGGCAAGATTCTGCCGGAGCGGGCGCCGCAGAACGGGATCAGTCGATGAGTATCTCGGGTCAGCCGCTCGTTCTGGGGATCGAGACGTCGTGCGACGAGACCGGGGTGGGCATCGTGCGCGGGCAGAGCCTGCTCGTCGACGCCATCGCGAGCTCGGTGCAGGAACATGCTCGGTTTGGCGGGGTGGTCCCTGAGATCGCCAGCCGGGCCCATCTCGAGGCGATGGTGCCCACCATCGAACGGGCCTGCACGAGCGCCGGAGTCACTCTGGGTGATCTCGACGGGCTCGCGGTGACGGCTGGGCCTGGTCTGGCCGGGGCCCTCATGGTCGGGGTGGCCGCGGCCAAGGGCCTGGCGCTGTCGTTGGGGCTACCGCTGTATGGGGTCAACCATCTCGCAGCGCACGTCGCCGTCGACATCGTTGAGCACGGCCCCTTGCCCGAGCCGACGATGGCACTGCTCGTCTCTGGCGGGCACTCCTCACTGCTGCTGGTTCCGGATGTGACGAGCGATGTGCGTCCGCTCGGCGCCACGGTGGATGACGCCGCCGGGGAGGCTTTCGACAAGGTGGCCCGGGTCCTCGGGTTGCCCTTCCCCGGCGGGCCGCACATCGACCGGGCCGCGCGTGAGGGGCAGGTGGTCATCGACTTCCCCCGCGGGTTGACCAGTGGGCGGGACGTGCAGCGGCACCGGTTCGACTTCTCCTTCTCCGGCCTGAAGACCGCAGTCGCCCGCTGGGTCAAGGCCCAGCAGGAGACCGGCGCGGCGGTGCCGGTGGCTGACGTCGCGGCGTCGTTCCAGGAGGCCGTTGTCGACGTGCTCACCGCCAAGGCGGTCGACGCGTGTCGCGCTCACGGCGCAAGCCACCTGCTCATCGGTGGCGGAGTGGCCGCGAACTCCCGGTTGCGGGAGATGGCGGCGCAGCGCTGTGAGGCCGCTGGGATCGAGCTGCGGGTGCCGCGTCCCGGGTTGTGCACCGACAACGGGGCGATGGTCGCTGCGCTGGGCGCTCAGATGATGCTCAAAGGACGGCAGGCCTCCCGTCTCGACCTCGCTGCGGACTCGTCGATGCCGGTCACTCTCATCCAGTCCTGACGTCGCTACGACGCGACAAGCCCTTGCTCTGACATCAAAATGATGTCAATATGGTGCACATGGACGTCACTCCGTATGCCGATCGCCTGCGGGTTGAGCTGGCCGCTGTCGCGTCGGCCAGTGGACCGGAGGTTCAGGAGGTGGCCGAGCGGATCGCGGCGGCTCTGGGCCCGGCGCTCCGGCTCACCCTCCTCGACGTGCTCACAGACGCGGCTGCGGAGATCTCAGCCGCCCTGCCGAGCGGGTCGGTCGAGGTCCGGCTGCGCAGCGGTGGTCCGGCCTTCGTCCTCGACGTCCCCCCGCCGGTGGCCCCGGCGAGCACCGCGGAGTATGCCGCTCCCGACGCCGTCGGAAGCGACGATAGCCCCGGTGAGTCCGATGTCGTGCGGATCACCCTGCGGCTCCCGGAACCGGTCAAGGTTCGCGCCGAGGAGTTGGCGGCTCGAACCGGCCGCTCACTCAACGCCTGGATCGTCGCCGCCCTGAGCACAGCAACCCAGGGTCCGAGGTCCCATGCCCAGCACATGACCGGCTGGGTCTGACCGGCTCCGACCCGGCCTTCCTGAGAGGAATGACCATGCACCACACCTTCCCCGCCACCGAACCGCTCGACCTCGACGCCCGGCTGCGCAACGGGGACCTGCGGGTCAGCACCACCGACACCGGCGCAGCGACCGTCGGCATCGAGACCTCCGATGGCCTCGACCCTGCCGACGTCGAGGTCGAGCTGACCGGCTCGTCCCTGCGGATCCGTGTCCCGCGGGCCTATCCGGGTCTGTTCGGCCCGGAGCCGAGGGTCGATGTCACCGTCACGGTGCCCAGCGGGAGCCGGCTGCGGGGCAGCGCCGGCAGCGGCGACATCCTCGTCGACGGTGAGTTCGGGCCGAGCCGGCTGCAGACGGGTTCGGGGGACGTCGTGCTCACCTCGGTCGCGGCGACGACGAGGGTGGACAGCGGATCCGGCGACCTGCGGGTCACCCGAGTTGTCGCGGACCTGAGCGTCAAGCTCGGGTCCGGGGCGGTCACGATCGACGAGAGCCGGGCCCCTCTCGCGCTCCGGGCCGGGTCTGGGGACATCAGCGTCGGCGCGGCATACGCCGACGTCTCGGCGACGACCGGATCCGGCGACATCACCGTGCGGGCCGCATCCCGCGGCGACCTTTGGCTCCGCACCGGCTCCGGCAACGCCCGGATCGGTGTGCCGGTCGGCGTCCCCGTGTGGACCGATGTGCGCTCGCTGGGCGGGGTGTCGTCGGTGCTCAGCCCGCGCGGACCGGCTGCGCAGGGACAGGATCACGTGCGGGTGCACGCCCAGCTCGGCAGCGGCGCCCTCTTGCTCGAGGATGCCTGAGCATCGCGCTGCCTGAGCACCGCGCTGCCTGAGCACCGCACTGCCTGAGCACTGCGCTGCCTGAGCACCGCGCTGCCTGAGCACCGCGTTCTCGGGCGTGCTGCTGGCGGGTTCGGCTAGTCAGCCGTGAGGGGGAAGTCAGCCGCAGCGCAGCAGACCCAGCTCGCTCTTGAGCTCCAGGATGCGCCCGAGTGAGGAGTCGACCTTGGTGGCGAACGCCGGGTCTGCGGCCGCTTTGTCCCGGATCGCCCCGGTCAGGGTGGGCGCAGACGAGGTGTCCCCGGTCAGGACGATGTCGCCTCCGGCGGCGACGAAGCGCGTGGCCCGCTCGCCCACGGGGACGGACCGGACCGCTACCGCGTTGACGTCGTCGGTGATGGCCACTCCGGCGAACGCGAGGTTCTGGCGCAGCAGGACGTCGATGATCGCTGGCGAGAACATCGCCGGGTTCTCCGGGTCGATGTTGGGGTAGAACACCGAGGACAGCATGACGAGTTGGGCTCCGGCCTCGATGCCGCTGCGGAACGGCTGCAGGTAGGGGTCGTCGGCGGTCATCGTCGCGTCGACGATTCCCTGCTCGGTGTAGTCGGTGTTGCCCTGCACCCGCCCGATCCCAGGGAAATGCTTGAGCGTGGCCGCCACTCCCGCCGACTGCAGTCCGGCGACGAAGGCGTCCGACGATGCGGCAACCGTCGCCGGGTCGGAGCCGAACTGCCGACCCCACTGCCCGATGGGTCCATTTCCCTTGCCGAGGTCAGCCGGGACGGTGTCGGCGACCGGCGCCAGGTCCACGAGAACACCGGCGGCCTTAAGCTCGGCACCGGTCGTGGCGGCATACCGTCGCACCGCCTCCGGCCCTTGGGCGGCCTGCTCGACTGCCGCCGGAAGGCGGGTGAACCCCGGGCCTTGGAGTTGCTGGACGGCGCCGCCCTCCTGGTCGGCGGCGAGCAGGAGCGGTATGCCGCCGGTGGCCTCCTGAGTCGCCATGCCCTGCAGGATGCGTGAGGTCGCTGTGACGTCGGCCGATCCGGACTTCCAACCGCCGAGATAGACCACACCGCCGATGTGCTGGGCTTGCACCACACTCGACAGGGATGCCCCTGGTGACCCCGCCTGTAGCGCCACCATGACGAGTTGGCCGGCCTTCTGCTCCGGGGTGAGTCGGGCTATCGTGCTCGCCGCGCACGAGGTCGGCGACGGGGATGCTGGGGGCGCCGAGGTTTCTCCGGAGGATGGTGAGTGGCTCAGCGAGGGGGTAGCCGAACTCGTCGAGCTGGTGGGGCCGGACGCCACGGACGGCCCGCACGCAGCGGCCATGGTCAGCGCGAGGGCGGCACCGACGACGCTCGGGAGTCGGCGGATGGGGCGCAGGGACGGCACCTGAACACGCTACGTGACCCCGCCGCTCCCAGCACAATGGTGGGCATGCCTGCGGCGTCCTCCTGCGTGCCTGCGGGGTCCTCCTGCGTGCCTGCGGGGTCCTCGCCTCCGATCCCCGTCGTCCTCGACGTGGACACCGGCATCGACGACGCTTGTGCTCTCCTTCTCGCCGCGGGCCACCCGGGTCTGCGTCTCATGGCGGTGACCTGCGTGGCCGGAAACGCACCGTTGCCCGACGTGCTGCGCAACACCCTGACGGTGCTGCAGGCCGCTGGGCGCACCGACGTGCCGGTCGGTGCAGGTGCGGCCCGCCCGCTTCTGCAGGCCGCGGAGGATGCACGGCACGTTCACGGACTCGACGGCATGGGCGACCTCGCCCTGGCGCTACCAGAGCTCAAGCCGGATCCGCGCACTGCGGTCGAGCTGCTCCGGGACGTCGCCGTCGCCGGCGCTCGGGCGGGGGCGCCGGTCACACTGGTTCCGCTGGCGCCGATGACGAACGTCGCGCTGTTCGCCCGCACTCACCCGCAGGCGTTCGCTGCGCTGGATCGGATCGTCTTCATGGGCGGTGGGGCGATGGTGAGCAACGCGACGGCGGCTGCGGAGTTCAACGTCTTCCACGATCCTGAGGCGTGCGCACTCGTGCTCGATGCCTGCGTCGAGCACGATGTCCCCGTCCTGATGTATGGGCTCGACGTGTTCTATGAGCCGACGGTGACCCGGGAGCAGGGGCGCCGGCTGGCGGCGAGCGGGTCGGGCGTCGGGGGTCTCGCCGGTGGACTCATCGACTTCGCCTGCCGCCGGTTCGCCACTGAGACGGCGACTATCGGTGATGCCGGGGCGGTCGCCATCCTGCTCGCGCCCGACGCGGTGGGCACTCGCAGCCTCCCGGTTCGGGTGGAGCTGACCGGCACATGGACTCGTGGGCGGACCATCGTCGACACCCGCGACTGGAACGGGGACCTCGTGCACGACCCGCACGGTCCGGCGCCGGCGCTCGTCGATGTTGCCCTGACCATCGACGGCCCGCGGGTCGCCGCCGTCTGGCTGGAGACCATCGAGAGGATGGCCGTCCATGCGTGAGCGTCGCCGCAGCTCGGGCAAGGTCGTCGTCCTCGGCTCGCTCAACGTCGATCTAGTCACCAGGGTCGAACGGCACCCTCGGCCAGGCGAGACCCTCCTCGGCGAGGGGCTGGCCCGTCTGGCCGGGGGCAAGGGCGGGAACCAGGCGATCGCGGCAGCCGATGCGGGCGCGAGCGTTCGGATGGTCGGAGCGGTCGGTTCCGACGAGGCGGGTCGGGCGTATCTGACTCGGCTCAGCGCCCGGGGGGTCGACGTGCGTGGAGTCAGTGTGGTCGACGGCCCCAGCGGGCACGCCCTCGTTGCGGTCGCTGCCGACGGGGAGAACTCGATCATCGTCATCCCCGGCGCCAACGCCGCCGTGAACGAGGGCGCTCTGACGGCACTGGACGACCTCGGGCCCGGGGACGTCCTCCTCGTCCAGCTAGAGATCCCGCTGCCCACCGTCATCGCCGCGGTCCGCCTCGCTGCCCACCGCGGGGCCCGGGTGGTGGTCAACATCGCACCGTATGCCGCCCTGCCACCTGATGTCATCGCTGCTGCCGACCCGCTCGTGGCCAATGAGCACGAGTCGGTGCTCCTCGGGGAGTCGGGGGCGTTGCCGGCTTCCCTGGTCGTCACCTTCGGGGCGAACGGCGCGGCTTGGAACGGTGCCGCTCATCCAGCCGTGCCGGTCCCGGTGGCGGAGGTGCTCGACACCACTGGTGCCGGAGACGCGTTCTGTGGTGTCCTGGCGGCATACCTGGCCCGAGGTGCCGACCATGACGAGGCGATGGCCGCGGCACTCGTAGCGGGCGCTGCGGCGGTGCGCTACGCCGGCGCGCAGCCCAACCCGGTGCTCTGACCCCATGCCGCACCCGCCTCACGATTTCGGGATCATCCCGAAATGATGGCGACACCCCGGAAGGTTTCCGGGGTGTCGCCACGGTTCCGGGGTCCGGCGGTCGGATGATCGGCGGTGCCAGTCAGCCCAAGTGACATAAGTTGCGCACGTGATCAGAGTGGCGAATAAGACAACGCTGACGCACCCGACCCTGACGCACCCGACCCCGCACCCGACCCCGACCCCGACCCCGACCGGCGCAGCCGAGGCCCTCGACCAGCAACTCAACGGCGATGCCACAGGTAGGGCGTTGTCGTCGTGACGGCGACGAGTCCGGCGCGCTCCAGAATCGGGCGGGAGTCTGCGGTGGAGTCGCTGTGGATCAGCGTCCGGCCCATCGCCAGCGCAGCCCGGGCCCGTTCGGACGTGAGCGCCCGATAGATGCCCTGTCCCCGCCAGCGTGCAACGGTGGCCCCGCCCCAGATCCCGGCGAAGTCACTGTGCTCCACCGGCTCCAGCCGCCCTGCGGAGACGACGTGGCCGCCGATCTCGGCGATCCACATCCGAACTCCTGACCCGGTGGACATCCGCTGCAACAGGCCATCGACCCGCTCGGACCCCTGGGTTGCCTCGCCAAATACCGCTGCCTGCATGGCACACATCGCCTCGACGTCGCCTCGTTCGTGGATCTCCCGCACCGTGACGCCGACGGGCAACTGCACGTCGGCGATGAGTAACTGCGCCCGGCCGACCATCACGGACTCGCTGTCACCCGCGACGAACCCGTGGTCGACCAGCGCCTGGTGCAGCCCGGGTGCGACGTCGTGCCCGCGGGTCTTCCACTCGACGCACGACACCGTGTCGTCGCTCTCAAAGTGTTCCAAGGCGGCCTCGACGAGCTCGCGCACACCTGCTGCCTGCGCCCCGTCGAAGTCACGGTAGGTGACGTGGCCTTGGCCGCCAGGAAAGATCGCGAGGTGCAGCGGGCCGAGCCGGTCCGTGGTTATCGCACCCATCAGCTCGGCCTCGGTGCGCAACTGATCGTCGTATGCCGTGAGAAGGTCCACGTGGTCGAGCACCTCGCCAGTGTGCCGGACGTCGAACTATCGGCCAATTGGCCGAAAGTTCGACGTCCGCGCAGCTCTCAGCCCCTGGATCCCCCGTTCGACGCACTCGACGCACTCGAGGCACTCGAGGCCTCAGGAGTCCGGGGTCACGACCAGGACGACCGGGGATCCGGAGATCCGGGTCAGCGCAATCGTCACCTGGGCGCCAGAGCCCGCGCCGCGACCGAGCCGCAGCGCCCGACGCAGGCGTTCGTCGTCGATCACCACCCCGCGCTTCTTGATCGTCACCCCGGTGACCCCCCGTGCCCGTAGCCACCCCCGCAGAACCTTCTCCGAGAAGGGCATGGCCTCGGAGACGGCGTACCGCCGGGCGTATGGCACGGTGACATCGGAGTCGGTCAGGACGTAACCGAGCCCGGTGTCCACCTCGCACCCGTTCGTCGCGGCGGTGACGGCTCCGACCAGGCCCGCTTGCACCACCGCCCGGTCCGGCTCGTGCAGCCATCGCCCCACAGCGGGCAGCCCGTGCGCCAGCGGCACTGGCGACTGGGCCATCGCCTCGTCGACCTCCACTGGGGCCCGCGAACGGGAGAGCAGCCGCGCCGTGCGACCTGCTCGCTGAACCAACGGCCCCCACCACAAGGCACACTCGACGACAACGCGCTCCCAGGAGGTCCACTGTGCCTCGACGCCAGCTGGGAGGGACCCATGGGGGAACGCGGGACTGAGCTTGGCCCCGGTGGCCGGGACCGTCGAGGCTAGGGATTGCACGACGTCCCAGGACGGCGACATCTGGTGCACCGAGAAGACCCGACGCGTCCGCCCGGCCGCGTTGGCCACCCCCGGGATCCGCCGAGCTGGGTCGAGGAACACTCCCACCGAGTCGCGCTGCCTGGCCTCGGGCGCGGTGAAATCCTCGGCGCGCCCGACGCGCACCGACGAGCGCGGCCACGGCGCGAGGTTGGCGGCGGCCAGGGCGGCTGTCACCGGGTCGGCGTCGACCGCGTGAACCTCGATTCCCGCCCTGGACAGGGCCATGGCATCCGCTCCGATCCCACAGCCGAGGTCGTGCACGACACTCACCCCGGACCCGGCATACCGTGCCGCATGGGCCGCCGCGACCTCGAGCCGGCTGGCCTGTTCCAACCCGTCCGCGGTGAGCAGGACTGACGATGCCAGGTCGCCGAACTTGCCCCTCGCCAGGGAGCGCAGTCGCTGCTGGGTGAGCAAGGCCGCGACGAACTCGGGAGGGTGGCCCTGGGCCCGAAGCCGATTCGAGAGCGTGAAGACCTCGTCCGCCGCATACGGCGGGAGTGCCGCAAGTGCCGCCTGGCCAGCAGGGCTGGCCAGCCAGCGCACCGTGGGGACGTCCACGTGCCCAACCCTCTCACCGGGTGCGCCCCGGGGCGGTCCCGGGCGGTCCCGGCTCTGTCCAGGGCGGTCCCAGGGCGCACCCCGGGCGGTCGCCAATCGGCCTATTGGCCGAAAGGTGGACAGGTGGGCATCCCGAGGCCTGACCTATGCTGGCACTCAAGTTGACCGAGTGCCAATCCCAAACCTAGATTGGTCCCGTTGGCACTCGCTGCATGCGAGTGCCAGCGTCGAAGCCGATGACGACCCCCGCGACGGCGTCAGCGACACCTCGACGCACCGTAGTCCACGTCCACTGCAGCCACATTCCACACGAAGGACACTCATGTCGGTTTCCATCAAGCCGCTCGAGGACCGCATCGTCGTCAAGAGCCTCGAGGCCGAGCAGACGACCGCGTCCGGTCTGGTCATCCCCGACACCGCGAAGGAGAAGCCCCAGGAGGGCGAGGTCCTCGCCGTCGGCCCCGGTCGCTGGAACGAAGACGGCGACGAGCGCATCCCGCTCGACATCAAGGTCGGTGACCGCGTTATCTACAGCAAGTACGGCGGCACCGAGATCAAGCACGGCGGCGAGGAGTACCTGATCCTCTCCGGCCGTGACGTCCTCGCCATCGTCGGCTGAGCACCCCGGCCGGTATGCCGTGAGCGCGCCCCGGGTGGGGATCCTCGCCTGAGGTTCCCCCGGGGCGCGCTGCGGTGTCCCAGCGGGTGTGCACCCGCACCCGCCCACCCAAGACCCATCCGCCGGGCCGATCTGACCGGACAGCCGGCATACGAAGAACCCGGCTTACACAGACCCGGCACACGAAGACAAGGACAGCAATGGCCAAGGAACTGGCGTTCAGCGACGCCGCCCGCAAGTCGCTGGAACGAGGCGTTGACGCTCTCGCCAACGCGGTCAAGGTGACGCTCGGCCCCAAGGGCCGCAACGTCGTCATCGACAAGAAGTGGGGCGCCCCGACGATCACCAACGACGGCGTGACCATCGCCAAGGAGGTCGAGCTCGAGGACGCTTACGAGAACCTCGGCGCTCAGCTCGCCAAGGAGGTCGCCACCAAGACCAACGACATCGCCGGTGACGGGACGACAACCGCCACGGTCCTCGCCCAGGCGATGGTCCGCGACGGTCTGCGCAACGTCGCCGCCGGTGCCGCCCCGGCGGCACTCAAGCGCGGCATGGACAATGCCGTCGAGGCTGCCTGCGACGCGCTGCTCGCGGCCGCCAAGGAGATCGACAGCAAGGACGAGATCGCCTCGGTGGCGAGCCTGTCCGCACAGGACACCGAGATCGGCGCGATCATCGCCGAGGCGTTCGACAAGGTCGGCAAGGACGGTGTCATCACCGTCGAGGAGTCCTCGACGACGGCGACTGAGCTCGACTTCACCGAGGGCATGCAGTTCGACAAGGGCTACATCTCGGCCTACTTCATCTCCGACCCTGAGCGGATGGAGGCCGTCCTCGAGGACCCCTACATCCTGATCAACCAGGGCAAGATCTCGGCGATCGCCGACGTCCTGCCGATCCTGGAGAAGGTCGTCCAGGCCGGCAAGCCGCTGCTCATCATCGCCGAGGACGTCGACGGTGAAGCCCTCTCGACCCTGGTGGTCAACAAGATCCGCGGCACCTTCAACGTCGTCGCGGTCAAGGCGCCCGGCTTCGGTGACCGCCGCAAGGCGATGCTCCAGGACATGGCCATCCTCACCGGCGGCCAGGTCATCTCCGAGGAGGTCGGCCTCAAGCTCGACCAGGCCACCCTCGACCTGCTCGGCCAGGCCCGTCGGGTCGTGGTGACCAAGGACAACACGACGATCATCGACGGTGCCGGCGCCCACGAGGACGTCACCGGCCGGGTCGCCCAGATCAAGGCCGAGATCGACAAGACCGACTCCGACTGGGACCGGGAGAAGCTCCAGGAGCGCCTGGCCAAGCTCGCCGGCGGGGTGTGCGTCATCAAGGTCGGCGCGCACACCGAGGTCGAGCTCAAGGAGAAGAAGCACCGCATCGAGGACGCCATCAGCGCGACCCGCGCGGCCATCGAGGAGGGCATCGTCGCCGGCGGCGGCAGCTCCTTGATCCAGGCGGCGAAGGTCATCGAGGGTCTGGGTCTCGACGGTGACGAGAAGGTGGGTGCCTCGATCGTCAAGAAGGCTGCTGCGGAGCCGCTGCGCTGGATTGCCGAGAACGCGGGCCTGCAGGGCTACGTGGCCGTCGCGAAGGTCACCGACCTCAAGCCCGGGGAGGGCCTGGACGCCGTCAGCGGTGAGTACGTCGATCTGGTCAAGGCCGGCATCATCGACCCGGTCAAGGTGACTCGCTCGGCGCTGCGCAACGCCGCGTCGATCGCCTCGATGGTGCTCACCACGGACACGCTCGTCGTGGAGAAGAAGGAGGAGGAGCCGGTGCCGGCCGGTGGCCAAGGCCACGGTCACGGACACTGAGTTCTGTCCTTCTGGGGGGTGACCCCGATCTGAGGTATGCCGCCTGCTCACCTCGAGCGGGCGGCATACCTCGTCCGTGGGGGCAGCCTGCGCTGGATCAGCCTGGTAAACGGCAACCGATGGCTGACGACGACCCCTGCGCGATGCCGCCCCCTGCGTGTCGACGCGCGCATCGACGCTCCAGCCGGCTCCTCCTCGCCGCTGTGGCCGTCGCTCTGGCCGCCGTCAACCTGCGCCCGGTTGCCACCGCAGTCGGTCCGGTGCTGCTGGAGTTGCGCGAGGACCTCGGGATGGGCGGGGGAGCAGCCGGAGTTCTCACCGGCCTGCCCGGCCTGATGTTCGGGGCCGCCGGGATCCTCACCGTGGCTATCGCCCGCCGTCTCGGCGTGGCCGGGGCGATGACCCTCGGACTCGTGCTCTTGACGTCTGGCTCAGCGCTGCGGGCCCTGACCGGGTCAGTGGCGGTCTTGCTCGCCCTCACCGTGCTCGCCCTGCTCGGGGCAGGGCTGGGCAACATCCTCATCCCGGCATTCATCAAGACCCACTTCGCCCATCGCCAGGCCGGGATGACGGCGATCTACACCGCCGGTCTGGCCGTCGGGGCGACCGCCGCAGCCCTCGTGGCCGCCCCGATCGCCCAGGCCACCAGCGCCGGCTGGCGGGCGAGCCTGGGGATCTGGGCGGTGTCCGCGCTCGTCAGTGTCCTGCCCTGGGTGTTGTTGACCGTCCTCGAGCGCCGCCGTGAGCCATTGGAGCAGGTGACCGGTCCCGGGACGAGCCGGGTGACCGGCTCCCGGCATGCCGTCGCGCTGGCGGTGTTCTTCGGGCTGCAGTCGTCCCACGCCTACGTCCAGTTCGGGTGGCTCGCCCAGATGTTCCGGGATGCCGGTGGTTCAGCGACGTTGGGTGGTGCACTCGCCTCGCTCGTCGCCGTGCTGGGACTGCCGGCCGGGCTGGCCATGCCGCACCTGGTCCAGCGCCTGCGCGATCTGCGTCCGGTCATGGTCGGGTTCGGGGTCCTCCTCGTCGTCGGGTACGCCGGGATCCTCTGGGCGCCGTTGAGTCTGCCGTGGCTGTGGGCCCTGTGCCTGGGAGCATCCGGTGCGGCCTTCCCGACGGCCATCGCCCTGATCACGGCGCGCACGCGCAGTCCGCAGGTGGCTGCCCGGGTGTCTGGGTTCACCCAAGGCTTCGGTTATCTGCTCGCCGCGATCGCGCCGCTCGGGATCGGCCTGGTGCACGACGCCACCGGAGGGTGGGAGGTTCCGCTGATCATCCTCATGGGATCCGGCCCGCTGCTCGCCCTGGCTGGGGTGATCGCCGGCCAGCAGGTCGTCATTGACGATGAACTGGTCGCAGCCGGAACTCCCTGATGGCCGGCAGCGGAGGCCCGCTCAGGCAGGGAGTGCCTCGCAGTGCTTCTTCAGGCCGGCTGTGGCGCCCTTGACCGTGTCGCCGATCGCCTTGCGCATGACGAAGCCGGGCAGTGGCAGGTTGGCGTCCACGGTGAGGTCGAGGGTGACCTCGCAGCGGCCGTCGGCCAGATCGCGCAGTGTCCAGGAACCGGACTGGGCGCGCTGGATCAGGCTCGAGCTGTCGAGGACCCACGAATATCCCGCCGTGCCCTCCCGGTGGGTGTAGACGACCTCGAAGTCATCCTTGGCGACCTTGACATCGTTGCCGATCCGGGACCTGGTCACCCGGCCTTGATCGTCGCTCGCCAGGGCTTGGGACAGGTACTGGCCCGGCCACCACCGGCTCTGTCCGTCGATGTCACGCAACGTGGCCAGAACCACATCCGCGGGTCGGTTGACAGTCACGGTCTCCTGCACGGTCACTGCGCCCATGACGTGACCGTAGCGGTCACTGTCCTCAGACCGCGATACGGGGGTCCTGCGGTGGGTGCACCGCGTAGTGAGCCGCGCGCTCGTCCTCGCCCAGTCCGCCCCAGATGCCATAGGGCTCGCGCACCGTCAG